>JAAHGL010000003.1 GCA_010692635.1 Symploca sp. SIO2C1
CAAAATGTGTTTATTGGATTATCTGCGATCGCTTAATCTGGATTTGTTTTGGAAATCGGTGAAATACACTATATATAGCGTATAGCAATTTTTCCTAACCACTAGACAAAATAAGCGAACGGTGAGTTGTTACTCGTTACTTTTTACTTGTTACTCGTTACTTTTTACTTGTTACTCGTTACTTTTTACTTGTTACTCGTTACTTTTTACTTGTTACTCGTTACTTTTTACTTGTTACTCGTTACTTTTTACTTCCTCAAGTCTCCTATTGGACTTACTCAGCAAGGCTTACTTAATCATCCCACCAACTTGAGCGCCATGCAGCTTCAGCTAGAGCAACAGCTCGCTCTCGTTGTGTTGTGTGGTACTTTTTCCCTAGTTTTTTGAGCTTAGCTGTAAGTTGCCTAATCTGATTGCGCCCAACATTCAAAGTAGGGTCAGCAAACTCAATCTCTGATAAACGCAGGTTAATGGCAATAATGTGGGTTATTTTCGGGTCTTCATCCTCTTCATCACTATCTGTTCCCATCATTAAGTTTAAAAGATTGGGTGAGCTAGCTGTACCCTCGGCAGAACTTTCGACTTTGGCAGCGGTTTCTAAAACTGCTGCTGACAATTTTTCCGGTAATATACCGCTTTTTTGCAACAGATGATTGGCTTCTCGAGAAATATGTTGCAAGGTTTTAACAATTGCCTTTTCCTGCTGCTCCTGCCACCATATCAACTGCTCTATTTTTGTTAGCTCCTTCTTTTTACCTTGGGTGTCTTCTGAGATATCTGGTGAGTCATTGAAGCTTACCAGCATTTCAAAAGCTTTCAACAACTGTTTTTGGTTAGTAGGAAAGGGTAAGTCACTATCGAGTTGTAACGGCTCAGGAGTTGATGGCTCTGAATCCTTGCTGTCTGGAGCTGAAGTTGATGACTCCTCTAAGTTTGATAGCAACTGTTCTTGCGTTCGCTGTGCCAACTCCTTTAGCTGTTGCTGCAACTGTTGTCGGGTATTGAGAGATAAACCTAAAAAAGACTCAGGATACCCTTGAGTACAAACCTGATAGCTTGCCATAATCAGCTGCTGCCGCACGGCTTGCCCTAATAAGGTTAGATACTGGGAGTAAGTACTCTGGAGTTCTTGGGTTAACAGAGCTAACTTTTCCTCAAGTACTACCAAATCTTGCTCAATTTGCTCGGCTGGTCTGATCATAGTCTTGCTAGCTATCCCATTAAAGATTGAAGTTAGACTCTACTACAGGATAGCGACTGAGAACCAAGACTAGTGCCGCTGCGCGGAATTAAGAATTAAGAATGCTTATAGAGTAAGGATTCTATCGCTCTCAAACTGGTCAGCTATTTCTGCCGCGCTGCACTAGTCATCCCCTAACAGAACGATTGTTTAGAAGTAGTGAGAGCATAACTTCCTCCGGAGTAAATGCAGTGACGAGACTGGTATTCCCAACAATCAAACCAAATTGCAGCCAGCTGGCGGGGCTAGGAGAGCTGGGGGAGTACAATAATTGTAGGGGTGGGTTTAGCTAAGACGCTTGCTATTGCGCTGTTTCGTAATTTGTAATAATAACAAAGTGATTTTTGATACATCGACCTCGATTCTCTGATAGAAGATCAACAGGCAATAGGGAAAAACAACTATGCTGCAATTAAATAACGAAATTAGAGATATAGTTAAAAACCTAGAAGAAGAACCGCTTACTAAATTTATAAATGACATCAAAAAAAAGCTAGAAAAAAGCGTAGGGAGTGATTCTTACTCAGAATTTATCAAAAGTAAAAATGCTCAACTAGAACAATTGATAGCACAAATAATTAACGAAACATCATTTAAAAAGAAAAGCCAAAAATTTGAAGAAATAGAAATAATAACGACTGAAATATTAACAAGAATTAATAAATATAATACATCAACAAATTTACGCAATAATTACCTGCATCTTAGACAGGACTCTAGAAGTTTTAGCCAAACTTACTTAGGTCTTGATTGCATAACAAAGACCATTGTACCAAGAAAAACGTCAGAACAGGTTAGTGATCTAACCCTGGGCTTTTACTTAATCTCCAATTCCATACATAGTAACCCAAGGATTTTTATCTATCCTTTAGTCTTAATCGGATTAGATCTTCTTTGTCGAGATGTGTTAGAACAACTCGATAATTTTTGTTTTGCAAGTCCAAGAGCTAAAGATAATTATCAATTTGAATACAATAAAAACACTTTACGAAATTCTTTAGTATCAATACGTTGGCAAGTAAGTGAATTATTCAAAATGGTTGACTCAAAAGAAGTCAATACTCAGGAAGAATTTTTGCCAAAAATAAAAACCAATTCAAGACTTGTACAACTCTTAGACTCTTGGGAAAAAGAAGGAGATAGAGAGGAGCAAAAAGCAACCTTAAACTGCATTAAAAATGTTGACAAATACAGAACTAGAAAATTATTTAAAGAAAATAATAATAACCAATTACCAATAACTTATTCTCCTTCACCAAATAAATCAATACTTTGTTGATAATTAACTTGAAAATAAAAGCCCTCATCCTGAGCATTTTCTCCCCGATCATCCAAGTCAAAGAAAGGAAACGCATAATCCAAATGGAAACTCAAACCCTCAATCCCCCCAGCATTCAACCACCGTAATCCTAAACCAGCTCCCACTAAAAATCTCTGGTCTGGTAACACATTGGGATTATCTGACACATTCCAAATGGCTCCAAGATCAACAAACGGTACAATCTGCCATGTGGCTTCTCCTCCCTCATCCCGCGCGATCGTAAATCGGTCTTCAATAGAGAAACGAAACCCATTATCCCCACTCCGAGCATTCTGCCGATACCCCCGCAAAGATTGCCCTCCACCAATAACAAATTGATGAGCAGGTAACAAACTATCCGGCGTCAGCTGTAAATCTGCTTGAATCACCAACAAATGATCCTCTCCCAATCGCTGCACCCGCTGCAATTGACCTAACCAACTAAAGAACTGTCCATCGGGAATAGAACCTTCATTCGTGGTAGCATCGAATAAGCTAGTGCCAAAGCTAAACTCAGAGCGCAAAGACCAAGCTCCCTGAGAGTCACGCCTAACATAATCCTGACCAAATTTAAACACACTGGTGCGAGACACACCATCTTCATCTGGTCCAATGCCAAAGCCAAAGGGTTCTCTATCGAACAAAAATGTCTGACCATCTTGATAGGAAAAACCCACTGAGAGCGCCAACTCTTCCCTAGTTGTGCGCACCAACGGCTGGCGGAAAAAGATTTCATACAGCTCCCTTTCTCCCCGAATTCCCAACGCTTGAAACTCCGACTGAGTGACTTCATTACGATTCGGTCCTACCCTCACCAAAAAAGCACCCTCCATCGGATTAACAGGCACCTTCCAGCTAAAGTCAAATACCTCCGCTCCCCCTGTCGTTGAACGGGAATAGGAACCAGATAGTTCATCCCCCAATCCCGTTAAATTGCGGTATAACAAACCAATCCCCAATCGTTCAGAACCCACACTAGGGGGAGAGTAGTTGTCCACACTTAAGTTCAATACCAAAGGAGCTGCTTCTGTAACTGTAACGATCAGATCACTCTCACCCTCAATGATCAGATTATTCTCATCATTTCTGAAAGTACCAAGGAGACTTGCCTCCACATTTTCAAAGAGGGGATTACCCCGTAGCAGCCTCAGTTGCTCTTCGAGTTGAGTAGTATTGAGGGGAATTCCCACACCTAAGCCGATGCGACTGCAAATATAATTCTTGTTTAACCGCTTTCTTCCCTTAATTTCAATCTCCCTTAAACGACCTTCAATAACTTCAATCTCCACAATGTCATTGGTAATATCCCGGTTAGCTGTAGCTCTGGAAGTAATGTAGCCTTTTTCCAGATAAAGCTGAGTAATTTGATTATTTATTTCTTCAATAAGCTTTTCTTCCCTTATTTCTTCTGTTTCAGATTTCTCAATAATTGGAGTAACTGCCTTTTTAATCTCATCACTTCCAAAAACTGTACTACCCTTAACCTGGATTGAGATATTCTTACCCTTAATCTCAATAGGTTCAGCTGTTGCTTGCTCCTCAGAGTGATTTTTACATAACTCTCTTGGCTCCTGTGAGTCAGATTCGGAGGCAGAGGAATTATCTGATTCAACCGGCTCCCCCTCCTGATTAATTGCCAACACTGCTGGACTAGCATTGTCCCCTGTCGAAACTACCCCAGGCTTCAATGCTGCCGTTGCCGTACTAATAATCGGCGTCTGATTTGCCATCGAAAGCGCCATCCAAAGAATATTCTGCCGCTCCTGAGCCGAAAACCGCACCGTGTAAAACCGACCATCCTGCCGCCACATTACCGAATAAAATTGACTAGGCGGGTTAGGGATAAAAGGTTCCAATCGCTGATATCCCCGCACATCGGGAGCCAGAGTAATCGGTGCTGCTGATGCCCGATGTTGCCAGAACCGACGCTGAGCCTCCTCGGAAGTCTCACTCTCAACGGAAAAACTACCTACTAAGCAAGAGAACAAGTCATCATTACAAGTGAAAATACCTACAGTGAGTCCGACTCCAGCCGGAGGAGACAACACTTGTGCATGGTACTTCTTCTCCCCAACCTCTGAATTCTCCCTCAACAACACCTCATCAGGCAAAAGCATCCCCCAACCTGCTGGCAAACTAGCCTTAATTTCCTCCAAAACAGGGGTCAAAATCTCTGCTGGCAGAGCCACTTGTTCTACCCTAGGCAAAGCTGATGGAGTAGCAACTATCGGTTTATCCCCTTGATCTCCCCCAGCCACTTCACTAGCAATCGGCGTCTGATTCGCCATCGCATAAGCCATCCAGAGAATATTCTGCCGCTCCTGAGCCAGAAACTGCGCCGTATAAATCAGCCCATTCTGCTCCCACATCACTGAAGAAAATCGACTAGCTGGATTCTGTCTCGAACCATCCAAAAAATACCCCTGAACACCTTTGGCTAGGGTAATTGGAGCCGCACCTACTTGATGCTGCTGCCAAGCCTCCTGAGCCAAAGCTGGAGAATTCACGGCAAAGCTGCCTACTAAACAACCAGGGGACTCATCCTCACAATTGAACAGACTAACCGTTAAGCCAGCTGCCTCCTCCCCAGACATTACCCGCACCTTGTATTGACTCTGTGCCTCCTCCTCTAAACCCCTAGAGGGTACTTCAGAGGGTAAACGCATCAACCAACCCGACGGTAGGCTCTCCCTAATCTCCTCCCGGTAGGGAGCAAAAATATCCTCAGAGCCAGCAGCCACCCTCAATCCAGTGGCTACTAAAATCAGAAGAGTTGCTGGTAAAATCGACAATCTGTGCCATAAGCAGCGATGCATCACCTTTGCCCCCTGTATTCAAAATGCTTCAGCAAACCTCAAGAACATTGTCAAGACTAATACGATGTCCAGAGAAAAACTTCAGTGAATATACGATTTGACTAAGAATGCGATCGCTATCTACAACAATGACAACTGCCCAGGAGAGACATTAGACAAACCCCCCTGATGATCAGCCAGGTGACACCCGGTACAGAGTGCGACTAAGTTTTCAGGGCGATTATCCTCTTTTTGCGATCGCTTAATTCTATCCCTTTAGACTAGAAAACGTAAATCTAGATATAGAAAGAGTTAGAGATATGTATTGCACTTGTAATGTGCAGTCTTCCTAAAAGAGCCGCACCCATTTAATTTCGCGAACAAAATCCCTAATATATCCTACTTTTCTCCTGCCTTAAGTTGATAGCCCCATTCTTAATTCTTAATTCCGCGCAGCGGTACTAGTTCTGAAACATTCTTGAAATAGCAACGATAGCTATCATCACCAAAACAAACAAATATTACTTGCTCAAAACTCAAATTTTCCCTCAGAAATTGCTTCACTTCATTGATAGCAATCTTGGTGGCTCTATCTAGAGGAAATCGATAAACTCCGGTACTAATTGCGGGAAAGGCAATTGTCCGAATTCCTTTCTTCTCGGCTAAGTTGAGGCTATGGCGATAACAAGAACGCAGTAAATCATCTTCTCCATTATTACCACCGCGCCAAATAGGACCAACGGTGTGAATCACCCATTTAGCTGGAAGCTTATAGCCTTTAGTAATTTTTGCCTCTCCGCTGGAACAACCTCCAAGAGTACGGCACTCTTCGAGTAATTGCTTTCCTGCTGCTCGATGAATCGCTCCATCCACACCCCCTCCTCCTAGTAAAGATTCATTAGCCGCATTAACAATGGCATCAACCTGTTGTTGGGTTATATCTCCTTGAATGACATCAATTCTTGCTGATAAGTTATGATTGAGTTGGTTGGAAGATTTCATGTCTAAACTAATTTGCTCCAGGCGTTTCAAGATTGCCAGAATATGACCATTTGATTGGCAAACAAAGGTAAAAAGGCTAATACTCGGTTTAGTCTTTGAATTATAATGTCTTGCTCCATACGCTATATATAGTGTATTTCAGCGATTTTAAAAACATCTCCAGATTAAGCGATCGCAGATAATCCCATGTACACATTTTGTAAAAATAAATGCTCCCATTTGACTTATTCAGCAAGCCCTATTTATGATTATTAAATCCAGGCTCTAGCTCTAACTGTCGCTGTCTTTCCTGCTGACGCGCCCTTTTTTCTGGTGTGAGGTGAGCAAAACAATGGGGGCAAGAAATGCCTTCCTGATATTGAGGAGTGGTTTTATCAGATTCTGAGACTGGATGCCCACAACTACGGCAGAGATCATAAGTTCCTGATGCCAAACCGTGGGTAACGGCGATACGTTGATCAAAGACAAAACATTCCCCTTGCCACAGGCTTTCTGCGGTTGGGACTTCTTCCAAGTACTTAAGGATGCCACCTTTGAGATGGTACACCTCCTGAAAACCTTGACTCAACATCAAAGATGAGGCTTTTTCACAGCGAATGCCCCCTGTACAAAATAAGGCAACTTTTTTATGTTTAGTTGGATCTAGATGCTGGTGAACGTAATCAGGAAATTGTCGGAATGAGTCAGTTTGGGGATTTTGTGCACCCTCGAATGTGCCGATATCTACTTCATAGGTATTACGGGTGTCAATAACCAGTACTTCTGGATCAGAGATTAGGGCATTCCAATCTTGGGGGCTGATGTATGTCCCTACTTCCTGGTTTGGGTTAACTTCAGGCATTCCCAAGGTAACAATTTCTTGTTTCAGCCGGACTTTTAGCCGGTCAAATGGGTAGGAGTTAGTGTAGGATTCTTTGAGTTCTAGATCGGATAAGTGGGGGTCTAACCCTAGAAAGGTTAAGACTGAATCAATCCCTTGACGTGAACCTGCGATTGTGCCGTTAATACCTTCTGGGGCTAAAAGAATCGTTCCTTTTATATCTTGCTCTTGGCAGTGTGCCAGAAGAGGGCTTTGTTTCTCTGCAAAGTCCGGTAAGCTGACAAACTTATAAAATGCTGCAACTACTAGAGCCATTTTCCCTTTTTAATTCAGATATACAAGGTTCTACATTAGGCTTTTCTAGATCAACTTTAACAAGAGTGAGATTCTTCCAGATATTTTTTTCCATACCCCTATGCAAAACCACAGAAAAGGGTATAATAGCAAAGGTACATTAATTTAACCGAGTTATTAAGGCTTGGGGGTATAGCTCAGTTGGTAGAGCGCCTGCTTTGCAAGCAGGATGTCAGCGGTTCGAGTCCGCTTATCTCCATTAGTACCCTCTTTATTTTAATGCTTATTCCTGAAGCTACAGAGTCTCTTAGCTAACGCTACACTTAAATAGTGAGCATTTTTCCAACATCCATCCCACGGCTTGAGTTTGCCTGATGCCTCATTTGGGCAGATGAAGCAGTAGGAATGTCAAACCTAGGTTAAACTTAATTTCAAGAACTCAACTTGTCCGTAACAATTTAGCAAGAAAGCTCTTAAACTTATGCCAGCACAGCTACTAATTGCAAGTATCGCTCAATTCTTCGAGCTGTACATGATTCTCCTAGTGGTTAGAATTTTGTTAACCTGGTTTCAAACGTTCAACTGGGCAAACCAGGTTGCTTCTTTCTTAAGTCCCATCACAGACCCCTATCTGAACATTTTTCGTTCATTCATTCCACCACTGGGTGGTCTGGATTTTTCTCCAATCATCGCAATTTTTGTGCTACAGATAGTGTCTGAATTGTTTACTTCTGCAGCTCGCTCACTAGTCTCACCATTCTGAGAAGAGGCATCCCAAAAACTGCATTCGGCATCCTTAACTAGGGCTTGCTGAATAAGTCGTAATTTTCGGGTTCCATAGGTGTTAGGTGTTAGGTGTTAGGTTTTAGGTGTTAGGTTTTAGGAATTTTCCACTTGCGGTGCAAGGTTTTTGAACTAAAAGATACCATTTCCTTGTACTTGGGCTCGGGAAAAATGATTGAAAGCCTTTTATAGCATAGCTTCCACACTTATACAGCAAACCCTAACTATCGCACTAGTGCAGCGCGGCAAAAGTAACTGACCAGTTTGAGATCGTTAGAATCCTTACTCTATAAGCATTCTAAATTCTAAATTCTAAATTCTAAATTCCGCGCAGCGGCACTAGGGATTTTAGTAAGCAGGGAACAGGGGGAGATAAGGGAGACAGGGAAGCATTCCCAATTCCCAATTCCCAATTCTCACCAAGCAACTATGACTGTGTTCAGCGGCGTACTCTGCCGGTAAAACCAGATGCTTTAAATTGCTTGAGCTGTAGCGGTGTTGGTTGACTAGAAGGAACAGTAATCCTCAGTTCAAAATCACTGACGCCCGGTGGTACCTCTTCGATCGAGCCTAACCGAGTACGATTTTGCATGACCGGATTACCATTGGCATCGTAGATACGACCAAAAATGTCAGCATTGACAAGAAGTTTACCAGACTTGTTAACAGCTTTCCCTGTAACTAGGAAGCAATTAGCTGCTCTTCCAGAACTACCACCAGGTATTACAGTCCCTTTTGCTATTTCTGGGGGACATTCATGGTAAGAAAGGTCTGAGAGTTGAATCTTGGTTAATGCTAGAGCAGGAGGAGTAAACCAACAACTAGCAACTAAAAAAATACAAGCAGTAACAGTAGTAGCTAACCAACCTCGAAATCCCATAGGTTTGTTGAAAATATTATTTGACTCTAATACCGTGGCACGACTAAAACAGTAGGTTGGGTGGAACGATAGTGAAACCCAACTTTTCTCTGACTGGCGTTGGGTTTCCTTCCTCAACCCAAGCTACACCTAACACACCATCTTAGCTGTGCCACGGTACTAAGCTTAGCGTGAATTGGTTGTTTGTTGTTTGTCATTGGTTATTTATCATAGTTACTGCCCGTCCTAGAATTTATTCACAGTCGTCAGGTAATTCGATGAATTATCGCCCACATGCTCTGCCCCTAGATCAGATTTTTGAATTTGAAGACACGCTCTAGTGATCCTTTTGCCTGCTCCCTATTCCCTATTCCCAATTGCCTATTCCTTAACTACTTTTAAAGTCCTTAAGCTAGGATCACTGCAACCCGTAACTTCTCCACCTAAGGTAAGTACTTGTTGCAGGTATTCAATAGCAGCAGGATTGATCATTTCTCCTGGCATTAAAGCTGGAATACCTGGTGGATAGGGACAGATTAACTCAGCACTGATCCGATCTGAGGTCTTTTCTACGGGAATAGTTTCCGTGGGAGCGAAGAAAGCCTCACGAGGCGAGATTGCAGGGCAAAGGATAAAGGATGAAGGATGAATGAACAACAATTGCTCACTCCATTTTTGGAGTACATTTTGTAAACTGCCTGTAGCTCTAGAAAGGTAATTATCTTGAGTAATAGTTGTGAATGCTTGGACTAACTGCTCAATATCCCCTTCTGTATTGCCCAAACTAATGAGAAAAGTTAGATGTTGGAGGGTTGGTAACTCGGCTGTTACTCCTAGTTGCTGATGAAACATTTGATCTACTTCAAACCCACTTAAACCTAAATCACTAACTGTTACCGTTAGTCGTGTGCAGTCAAGAGCCCTGAAACCTGGGGTGTTAGCAGCTTCCAACACTGATAAATTGGGAATCTGGCTGATGTGATTTCTGGCTTTATTCGCCAGCTGCAAAGTTCGGTTCATCAACTGTTCCCCGTACAGTGCCATTTGTTGCCGTGCTGCATCTAGGGAAGCCAGTAGTAAATAATTAGCACTAGTAGACTGCACAAGTTGCAAGACTTTACTCAATTTTTGGGCATCTATCCGGTTACCTTGCAGGTGTAACATGGATGCCTGAGTCATTGCTCCGAGAACTTTATGAGTAGATTGGACAGCTATATCAGCTCCACAGGAAAGAGCAGAAGGTGGTAATTCTGGATGAAAGGCGAAGTGGGGACCATGAGCTTCATCTACCAAAAGAGGGATATTGTATTGATGGGCTAGTTGGGCGATCGCTCTGACATCTCCACAAACACCGTGATAAGTTGGATATACCATCATCACGGCTTTAGCATCGGGATGCTGCTCTAGAGCTCCCGCTACGGCTGCTGGAGTGATACTATTGGCGAGGTAAGCAGAAGGGTCGTATTCAGGATTAATAAAGACTGGTACAGCTCCAGAGAGAACTAAACCTGCGATCGCACATTGGTGGATATTCCGAGGCAGAATAATTTTATCTCCTGTGCTACAGGTAGCTAAAATTGCCGCCATCACTCCGGCAGTGGAACCATTAACTAAAAACCAAGTTTTATGGGCACCAAAAGCCTCAGCAGCAAGTTGTTGTGCCTTCTGGATGACACCTGTAGGGGCAAACAAATTATCCAACTCAGGCAATTCTGGTAAATCTGCCTGAAATACAGATTTGCCTAACCAATCAGCCAAGGGTTGAGGGATTCCCTGTCCCCGCTTATGTCCGGGGGTGTAAAAAGGAGCATGATGCCGTTGGGCAGAGGCTTGCAAGGTTTTTAGTAACGGAACAGCTGTTTGATCAAGCATTAGCAAGTTAGCAGGTTATCAGATCAGTTGGCAAACACACTTGTTAACCTGGAAAAACTGAATTAAGAGAGTTATCTGAAACAAAGGGTACTAGCACAAAATACCATGACAGATCGCAAAGATAACTCATCTTGTTAGTTTGGTGTAAAAGACAAACCCTTTTTCTGGTAAAAATTCCCTTCCCCTTAACCGACAACTATTGCAGCACCTCCTTAGCGCTGTTGAATCCACAATCCCAGGCAGAGTCCTACAATCAAGAAGAATAGTTTTCATCTAACCACTAACACAACTCATTTTCAGACTGCCATGCTAAGAGCCGGAATTGTCGGATTGCCGAATGTTGGTAAATCTACCTTATTTAATGCCCTGGTTGCCAATGCCAAGGCTAATGCTGCTAACTTCCCTTTCTGTACAATTGAACCGAATGTCGGTGTTGTTGCCGTGCCAGATGAGCGGCTGGAAGTTTTAGCAAAGATGTCTGAATCTAAGCAAATTGTGCCAACTCGTGTGGAATTTGTCGATATTGCTGGTTTAGTCAAAGGAGCCAGTAAAGGGGAAGGCTTGGGCAATCAATTCTTAGCCAATATTCGGGAAGTAGATGCGATTGTCCATGTGGTTCGCTGCTTTGATGATGATGATATTATCCATGTTTCCGGTTCCGTTGACCCAGTGCGGGATATTGAAGTGATTAATCTGGAGTTGGGTTTAGCAGATTTGGCACAAGTCGAGCGCCGGATAGAGCGTACCCGCAAGCAAGCTCGCAGTAATAAGGATGCCAAGTTAGAGCTAGAGCTACTGGAAAAGTTTAGTGCTGCTTTGAATGAAGGCAAGGCTGTGCGACAGATTAACCTAACCGAAGAAGAAGTTGAGTTAGTCAAACAGTTGGGACTACTTACCAGTAAGCCTGTGATTTATGCTGCTAATGTCACCGAAGATGACTTAGCAACTGGCAACGAATGGGTGGAGCAAGTAAAGCAAATTGCTGCCACTGAATCAGCTCAAGTGGTAGTTGTCTCTGCTCAAGTGGAATCAGAACTCATCGAGTTACCAGAAGAAGAGCGAGATGATTTCTTAGAGTCCCTTGGTGTAGAAGAAGGGGGTCTAAAATCCTTAATTCGTGCTACTTATGAAATTTTGGGCTTGCGTACGTTTTTAACTACGGGACCCCAAGAAACCCGTGCTTGGACAATTTATACTGGCATGAAGGCACCCCAAGCAGCGGGTACAATCCACACTGATTTCGAGCGGGGTTTTATTCGGGCAGAAACCGTTGCTTACCAAGATTTGGTGACAGCTGGTTCCATGACAGCAGCCAAAGAGAAAGGTTTAGTGCGCTCAGAAGGTAAAGAATATGTCGTTGAGGAGGGTGATGTGATGCTGTTCCGGTTTAATGTGTAGGTAAGTAAGAATCAGGAGTTACATCCTATGGATATTATTAGTCTTCTCATTGCATGGCTAATTACCTCTGTCAGTTTGTTTATCATTTCCAAGCTACCGACCGGCGTTGAGATTGACAGTTTTCAGAAAGCGATAATTTCCGCAGCAGTTTTCGGACTTTTGAATGCCCTCTTGCGTCCGATTCTGGGTTTTCTGGCTTTCCCTATTACCTTCCTTACTTTTGGCTTATTTGCCATTGTGCTCAACGCGATTATTTTTGGCTTAGCGGCTTATTTAGTAACGGGATTTCGCTTGCGCTGGGGATTTTGGAGCGCATTAATCGGAGCACTTGCCCTTGGTTTTATCAACTCCGTAATGTATCACCTGCTGGAAAAATTTATTAATGTTTAACTTATCACTCAGGTAAAGCAGGGGTAATTTCGTGTTACTGGTTCTTGTTTGTTAGGTGTTTGTGAAGAAATACAAATAACTAACAACAAACAAGCAAGTGGCGGGCGGCTATCCCTTCCATCTACAGAAGGAATGGGCTTGCCGCCGCTTTTGGTGATTACAGAGATTTTGTTTGGTATTTTGCCTAACAAGTACGGGAGAGCTGAAAGATCTAAAGCTCCCGCTCTATTACCTGATTAATAAATTGTTCCCATGTCTTATTTGGAGTCCATATTTTCTGTAACTCTATTTGTGCTTGCTCATCACTAAAACCATCATGAATTCTGCGATAGAGATACATGAAACTGGATACACGTAGGTTACCTGCACAATGAACAAAAACAGGTTTCTGACTATTTTCTTGCATATTCCTGTAAAATTTGTCAAAATCTTTCATTGTTGGATTGTTAAAATCCACAGGAAGATGAATATATTTCATTCCCAATGATTCAACAGCTTCTTTTTCATCAGGCAAAGCATTTAGGGCTGTTTTTGGAGACAAGTTAACAACGACTTTATAGCCTGCATTTTTAATTAATAGGAGCTGCTTCTTAGTCGGTTGACCCGCCGTGGCGACAGAATTAGTGAGCTTCAAAAAGTTAAAAATATCCTCTAGTTGTCCTCTTACTAAGTAAACTTTTGTATATCGACTGATGGATAATTTTAAGAAATTAAAGACAGTCTCGAGAGGCTTCGCCAGTTCCATTGTCTATACTCCAATAGATCATCAAAAAGCTAATCAGAGCTAATTAAATAAATGGTAACAAATCGAACTCTTGACGTATTTCCCACAGAGAACGATCAAGTAAAGGTTTATAGTCAAGAAATGGATAGTAGTTTCTTTTGCCACGAGTTTTAAACCAGATCACAATTACTTCCGGTAACAGTCGTGGTAACACAAACAAAATTGATAATTGATAATTGATAATTGATAATTGATTAATTAGGATAAATTGCTAACCCAGCTAAAAATCTTCATCGTCAAAGTCCCAATCTTCTTCATTTTCTGTCTGTTCAATTGGTTGCTTATAAGGGGGTCTAATCAGGCGATAGTTGGCATCGTATATCTCATCAGTTTTGCCAACGCCTGAATCTTTTTGTTCCTTTTCCCGATAGCTGTAGGAGTAAACAGAACCAATTTTCGAGCTAGTTTTTGGTTCTTGTGGCACTTCGTAGTTAGTACGAACGCTAACCTGTTTGCCTTCAGTAAAATCGCGCTCAAAATCTGGTTGGGTGGATTTTGAGGAAGCTGGCTCCTCGTCTAATTCCCAATCTCGATCAATCTTCGTATCCCAATCCGATACAGCTCTACTAGAACTACCATCTACTTTTGGGGGTTCTGGAGTATCAGGAGTTTCATACTCAGAAGTATCATTTTGGGGAGCCTCACGACGAACAGAGCGAGTTTGGGGTGGCACTTCCCGAAATTCTCTCAGATTCTGATTGGAGTAACCTTTTGGCACTTGGTTCAGGAGTTGCAAGCAAAAGCTAGTGATTGCTCCAGCTGCGATCGCACTTGCAATCCAAACTATTAGGGGTAGTGTAGCTATCTCCCTATTCAAAAATACCAGAGTTACCTGCTCCGATGGCCAATTTGAAGAGGCAAACAAAACTAGTCCACCCACGATTACAACTAGCAACCAAATCCGATTTACAGGCATCAGAACTTATTCCTCAAAAATGTACAAAAATGAGATACTCCCTTGCTAAGGACCAAAGCCAAACTGCCAAATCTTAACAGTTTTATCCTGAGAACCACTGGCAAAGGTGGAACCATTAGGACTGATAGCTACCGCAGTTACACCGGCTGTATGCTCACAGATGGTATGCAGGAGTTTACCACTACCGGGATGCCAAATTTTGATAGTTTGGTCAGCACTGCCACTGATGAGAGTATTACCTTGAGCATTGATGGCAATAGTATTAACTGCTGCTGAATGACCCTTCAGAGTATTTAACAAGTTACCATTACTCAAATTCCAGATTTTAATCGTCTTGTCGGTACTACCACTAATCATAATTTGACTGCTAGGGCTAAAGCTGAGTGAATTAACTGTATCTGTATGTCCTCGGAGAGTAACCTTTATCTGATCATTGCTCAAATCCCAGATGTTAATCTCTTGATCCGCACCACCACTAGCGAGAATTTGTCCAGTTATACTGATGGCAAGAGCCTGAACTGCATCAGTATGTCCCTTGAGGGTTGCTTTGAGTGAGGCACTCTCCAAATCCCAAACCTTAATAGTTTTATCAGCACTACCGCTGACAAGGGTTTTTCCATCCTGACTAATCACCACCGACTTAATCCAACCGGAATGTTCAGTAAGGGTGTGAAGCAATTTTCCTGTAGCTAGATGCCAAATCTTAATTGTGTGATCCCAACTACCACTAGCCAGGATGGCTCCATCTGGACTGAGGGCGACTGTATCGATTAAACTTAAATGCCCAGAAAGAGTGCAGCACAAGGTAGCTAAGAAACCGGGTTTCTTTTGAGTAAATGCTGATATTTCATTATCGTCTTCACGAGAAACCTGATTTCTAGGAATTAGACTCCACAGTTTAATAGTTTTGTCAGCACTACCACTAGCTAAGGTTTTGCCATCTGGAGTAAAAGCTAGGGAATTAATAGAACTCAAGTGACTTGTGAGAGTGCTAAGGCATTGCCAAGTTGGGATAATTGATTTGGGAGCAATATTTGGTACAGGGAGACTCGGCTGGACAAATGTTACTAGATTCCCTGACGGATCTAGATCTTCAAGAATGGCGGCTGCTGATTGGTAGCGGTGCTTGACAGCACTTTCCAACATTTTGTTGAGTATTTGACGTAGTTCATCACTCACTGGCTGAGTCAGGTAATCTTGCCAAACCCAGACTCCTTCCAGGCTATTAAATAAGTCAAAGGGGTGAATATGGGTAAGTAAGTGAATACAGGTTACCCCTAGACTGTATAAGTCACTGCTGGGAAGAGCTTTACCCATCAGTTGTTCTTGAGCAGTGTAGGCAGCAGAACCAACCACTGTGCCAGTTTTTGCTAGAGCAGTTTTGGAAGTGAATTTCGCTGTAGAGAAATCGACAAGTACAAATTGCTCTCCATTCTTCCCTGTTTTTACTTCCCCACCTGTAACACTCTCCCCCACTAACGGAACATTGGGAGAGATGCAGCGGATGATATTGTCAGGATTGATATCCCGATGGATTACCTTCCGACTATGAACAAACTGTAGTACAGGCAGCAGCTGAGTGAGAATTTGCCGAATCTGGGTTTCACTAAAAGTCCCTTCTGCTTTTAGTTGCTGTGCTAAGCTTTGTCCCTCAATATAACTTTGCACTATAGCGAAGGTACCACCTAGTCCCACCTGACTATCTGGTTCAAAATATGCTAAGAATTGAGGAATTTGGGGATGTTGTCCCAACTCTTGTAGCCGTACTGCTTCTTGACGACATAACTCAGCAGCTTGTTTAGTATTGCTCGTGCCCTGATGCTTGAGAGGAAACTGCTTGATCACACACTGGGGTTTATTTGCCTGTTGTTCATCTACAGCCAGAAAAGTACGACCAATACCACCTTGACTAATCAATCTTAAGGCACGATAGCGATCGCCTAAGAGCAACCTTGAGCCACAAGTTGAACAAAACTTAGCATTATTTGGGTTCTGGGGCTTTGGGCAAACAGGGTTGAGGCAATAACTCATAAGGGAAAGGATGTAGCACCAGTTGACTCCATCCTAGCGTTCAGGGTAGGGTAAGCCGGTACATTGGTGTACGAATTTATATTTTGTAGCTGTCTCAATAATCGTAAGGAAAAACTATGACCCGCGCCATCATGGAAACAGACCAGGGCACTATCAACCTGGAATTATTTGATAAAGATGCACCTAACACTGTGAAAAATTTCGTTGAGCTCAGTGAAAAAGGCTTTTACGACGGACTTAATTTTCACCGAGTAATCCCTAATTTTATGATTCAGGGTGGCTGTCCGTTGGGAACTGGTACCGGAGATCCTGGCTATAAAATCAAATGTGAAATTAACTCTAATAAACATTTGGCAGGGACTTTATCTATGGCTCATGCGGGGCGTGATACAGGAGGAAGTCAGTTTTTTATTTGCCACTCTCCCCAACCTCATTTAGATGGAGTCCACACTACTTTTGGTAAGACTGAGGATATGGATGTAGTCAATGCAATCTCCAAAGGAGATAAGATTCTTTCTGTTAAGATTGAGCACTAACCTCAGCTGAGGACTAGGGAGATGGGGGGGTGTAGGGAGTGTGAGGAGATGGGGAGGACAAGGAAGACAAGGGAGCAGGGGAGCAGGAAAGGGCTTTACGACTGACTAACTGTTCGTTGATGATCTCCACTATACCGATTTCATCTACCAGTCCCCCTACTAAGCCTAGATGATTCACCACTATTGGTTTTTATTCACCTTCCTCTTTTTCTAAAATCCCTTCAATATCCCGTGCAGCATGGAGAATTCGGACTATTTCAATGTAGTTATCAAAAGACAAATAAAAAATTTGATGCTTCTTAAATCCCTTAACTGGCCACTTCCGCAAACCTTCTAGGCGGGGATTAGTTGATGGATAAGCGCTGCCCATCCCTGACATTTGAGCTAATTTAGCAAACGTCTGACGTACTGCGTCAAAAAATTTCAGGGCTAAATCAGGGTTGTTCTGAGCAATGTAAGCAAAGTGTTCGTCTAGATCTTGGCTTGCCCTTGGCCTAATGACAATGGCTTTGGTCATTCTTGAAGTCTATCAAAGTCCTTGTAATAACTGAGTGCGTTTTTCCTCCCACCAATCATCGGTCACTTCTATGGGTTCGCCACTATCCAAGCCCTCTAGTAAGAGTGCCTCAATCGGTGCAGCTTTGGCTTGTTCTTGGAGAATAAGGTGGAGGATATATTCCGACACATTGCTGTAACCTCCCTTAGCAACTTGTTGCTCGACAAACGTTTGAATGGTCTCAGGAAGCAAAATATTGAGCGTAGTCATCACTTTTTTACCGATTCGGTCATCCTTAGTAAAATTGCTTAATTTTTAACTTACCAGAAGTATTTTAGGTTTGGAGATTTGACTAAGGCAGTGTTTGATACAGATGCTTTGATACTGTCTTAAGCTAATAATTCTTCAACGGCTACACTAAAACCTGGCAATACTTTTTGTGTACTAACCTTACTAGGGGGGGTAAACATCAATCCACTTTCTGAAGTAATTACCATTACCCAACCACTTTCGGGGTAAACTAGCCAAACTTCTTCACCTCCAGACTCTAAATACTCTTGAGCTTTGAGCAATACGTTTTCAGCTAAATCGGTGGGAGAAACTATCTCAGCACAGAGGGGGAAACTCTGGGGTAAAGTTGCTACATTGCCATACTGCGCCACTAATTCGGGGGTAAGGTAGGCTACGTCAGGAGAGCGCCCTTGCTTGTGAGTACGACAGGGTACATCGGTATAAACTTTGCCACCAATGCCGCTAGAGTCTTGGAAGTCTTGCCAATAGCGACCGAGCCTCAACTGAATTTCACCGTGCCTCAAGGTCATGTCATTTTTCTCTACTAGTTGACCGTCTACCCACTCCATCTTATCTGGAGGATTGGTAATAAAGTCTTCTAGAGAGAAATTGTCTTTGACAGCAACAACGGAGATCATTTCTTTGCCTCAATCTTGATTAACAGCAGAGACATGCGATCGCTTATCTCTTCCTATAGTAAATGCGATCGCACTCATCCTCAATTCCCAATTCTAAATTCATCTCCTATAGCTTTTCTTTTATGCTATAGCATGAATGATGTAGGGGCGGGTTCGCCCGAAATTTGGCAACCAGACGATAATTGCTCTAAACCCGCCCCAAAACAAAAAATGACAATTTTAAATTCCCAAAAACTTTTCCAATAATTGTTGGTTGGTAAATTTTGGTTGTTGGTAACTTCGAGATTGCAGGTATTTTCCAGTCAAATCCATTAAGCCATTAATATTTTCTGTACTAGCATTATCTATTTGATCTAGTTCAAGTTTGGGCTCAAGACGTAAATAACGTCCACAATGGCGATCAGTTTCAATGTCCGGCTCACTCATTACCTGCCTAGTGATGTAGTTATGAATATCAGAGGAGGCATCAAACATCACCTCAATTAATCTCCCTTCCCATCCCCAGTTAGCTAATCCCCAGAAACCTGCCTTCTTCCAGGGAATGGGACGAGATGCATCTCCGGTACCAATTGAGAGTACTGAGATTTCCTCAATTGGGTGTTGTAACCGGATGGCTTCAGCAATAGCACAGGCAGAAGGATTAGTGGCTCCCATACCACCATCAATTGCAGAGTAACTCCTACCTTGAGTATTCAGCAAATGAGCAGGGAAATAGGTTGGAGCAGATGCAGAACAGACACAAGCTTCCCATAAACAAACATCACCATACTTTTCCTTCCAGCTTTTAAAGACAATCGGCTTTCTAGCTAGGGTGTCGTAGGAGACAATTATTAACTTGAGGAAATCAGGGATATCAGAGAGCTTGTTTACAGTACCAAACTGCTCTTGCATCACTTCAATTAGACCCTGATCAGAAAACTTAGGAGCTGAGATACCATACTTAAAGAGTAATTTCAGTCGTTTTAAGGAAAAGCGACTTTGATAAGGGAAGATATTTTTTCCTTTCTCTTGATAGAGTCTGATAATCTGTTGGGATGTGCTTCCAGTAGCAATAGCCGTCGCTAGAAGTGAGCCGGTGGAAGTACCTGCAATCAAATCAAAATACTGATTTAAAGGCTGATTAATAAGTTTTTCTACTTCCGCTAGGATTACTGCCGAAATTATGCCTCGAATCCCGCCGCCATCTAAGCTCAAAATGCGATAACTCAAGGGTACTTTGCTCCCAAAAACTCTGCATTATCATAAATTCTCTAATTTTAAACAATTTCTCGTGGTAAGAAAATAATAAATTCAGTGTAGGCTCCCAGTTCACTTTTTACTTTAATTTTTCCTTGATGCTGACCAACTATAATATCATGAGTCATGGATAAACCTAGTCCTGTACCTTCTCCTGTGGGCTTGGTGGTAAAAAATGGTTCAAAAATTTTATCTAGTAACTCAGGTGGTATACCTTGACCATTATCCCGAATGCGGACTTCTACTCCCTTATTTAAGTTGTTTGTCTTGATGGTAAGCAATGGCTCAAATTTCTGAGACATTGCTTTCTTTTTGCTATTGGCAGCATAGCAAGCATTATTAATGAGATTGATAAATCCTCTACTGAGAGATTGGGGAATTATCTCTAGCTGCTCAACTGAGTCATCGTAATCGGTTTCTATCTGAATACTAAATTTATTCACAGTTGCTCGAAAACTCTTCACCGCAAATTGTACTGATTCAGCCAATAAAACATTAAGCTCAGTTGATTGTCGTTTACTACTTTCCTGTCTAGCATGCATCAACATACTGCTAATAATATTATCAGCTCTTTGTCCTTGTTGATTGATAGAATTAACACTTTCCTCAATATCAGTTAAAATTTCTCTGACAGTTACCAATTCTGATTCAGGTAAAGCTTTGAATTTTTGGTCCATTTCTGGCATTAATTCTTGGCATAAGTCAGCAGCAATAACGGCAAAGTTATTAATCAGGTTGAGAGGATTTTTGAGTTCATGGGCAATCCCAGCAGTTAAAGAACCTAGAGAAGCAAGCTTTTCTTTGGCAATAATCTGTTTTTGAGCCGCTTTTAGCTGGGTTAGCGTCTTTTTCAACTCCCTTTCAGCTTCCATTCGCTGTTCAATTTCTTTTTTGAGAACTATATTTTGCTCCTCCAAAGCTTTAGTTAAGTTGCGCAGCTGCAAATGGGTTCTAACTCTGGCTAATACTTCCTCTTGCTGAAAGGGTTTCGTAATGTAATCTACTGCTCCTATTGATAACCCTTTGACCTTATCCATCGGATCACTGAGCGCCGTCATAAAAATCACCGGAATGTCTTGGGTTGAAGCAGAATCCTTTAGCAGTTGACAGGTTTCAAATCCATCAACTCCTGGCATGATAACATCCAATAAAATCAAATCTGGTGGGTTATATTTAACCTGTTCAATCGCACTTTCGCCATCCGTTTCGATAGCAACAGTAAAACCAGCACCCTTCAATGCTTCTGATAGTACTGATAAGTTGGTGGGAGTATCATCAACAACTAAAATTAGACCAGTTTCTGGATTTTGAACCACTTTTGTATTTTCCCTGTTCAATAATTGCTCAAAATTTATCAACTATAAGTATTATTTTGTTATTAAGTCAGATGTAAATTAATTGGTATCTATAGATGTCAAAGCCGATAGGTTTGAGTAAGTTGACTGCTACTGCTGAATTTTGATGGCACTCATCGCGTTTCTTGATGGTATCAAAATCAACTTGATGCCAGTATGAACATTATCAAAATTTTCCATGAACCCTGGCAGATCGTTGCCACCCATGTCCATAATCTCGCCATAACCTTCCTTAGCTGTGTATTGTACCCAATATTCTCCAAAAGCTTGCATAAAATTTGATACTTAATCCCGGCTAGTCATAACAAATCCCGGTTAGACACGCCGTTTATCTTAAACTGAGATCTTGCACTGCTAATGATTGGTGACATTGCCAGAGTGAGGAAAGTCAGCCTCCATGTGTAGGGTGTGTTAGCGTAGCGTAAGGCACCTTTTGCATTCTTCATTCTGCATTCTGTATTTTTAATTCTCTACACATAGCTCCGGTGGGGCAGCACGAAGAAGTAAAATAAAAGCTCGTGAAATGTCCGACGGGTTGCCGGGAGTCAACGAGAAGACCGCGCTATAGCCATAGGGTTAGCGACGGGAGCTGTCACTTGAGCTCTCTAATGATTACGCGATCGCCTCCTTCCGACTTTGCCTGGGTAAGTGCTTCTTTTGCTGCTGCCATCAGCATGGCTGAGGAAGAATCTGACTGAGGAACCATGCTAGCAACACCAAAACTCAATGTCACGTAATTATTCACAGTTGAACCAACATGGGTAAGCTTGAGTTGCTTGAGCCGCGCACGTATTTTCTGAGCTAACCACATCCCACCGGTAACCCTAATATTTGGCAAAACTACTACAAACTCCTCTCCACTGTAGCGAGCTAAGAAGTTTTCTGGACACTCAACTACTTGACGGATAGCACAAGCAACTTTTTGCAAACAATCATTTCCAGCCTGATAACCATAAATTTGATTGAAAGCTTTGAAAAAGTCGAGATCACACAAAATCAAGGATATCGGAGCCTCTCCTCCTGCCAACTTATTCCACTCTCGCTCGAAGTAATTATCAAAGTAGTGTCGATTAGCAACTTTGGTTAAATTATCAATCGAGGCAGCGGACTGCAATTCTCGCTGAGCTACTGCTACAGCTTGGTAAGATTCTCTCTTCTGGGTGCTCATGCTTACCTTAGCTACTAATGTTTTAGGCAAGTTAACTTCCCGTTGTTGAAGTGGGATATCTACTTGTTGGTGCTTAGTAATATTCTGAAAAACGATGATGCTCCCTACAATCTCACCATTGCTATTTCTGATAAGGGCAGCTGTTTCATTAATCGGTATTTTTTGACCATTTTTGGTCAGCAATAAGCAAGAATTAGGAAATTTGACATCTCTTCCTCTTGGCATTCCCTCTACCAGCGGATTCTCAATCTCTTCATGGGTTTCTGGGTTAATGAGGGTTAAGACTTGACTGATATTTTTACCTATAGCTTTTTTTTGACGCCAGCCAGTGAGGGATGCTGCTGCTAAATTAATAAAAGTAATATAGCCCCTATAATCAGTGGCAATAATCGGGTCTCTAATACTAGTTAAAGTATTAACCAGCTGTTGTTTGGTCTCTTCTAAACACTTCTCTATGTGATGTTGGCGTAGGGCAATTGCGATGGTTGTATGTAATTGTTTTTCTTGAAAAGGTTTAATAAGATAACCAAAGGGATTCGTATTAAGTGCCCGTTTTAATGTATCTTCATCTGAATGAGCTGTGAGATAAATTACAGGAATATCATAGCGATCGCGAATTTCTCTAGCGGCAGCTATGCCATCAAAATTGTCTTCTAGCTGAATATCCATTAAGACCAAATCTGGTTTGATAGCAGCTGGAACTTGAATTGCTTCCATTCCAGAAGTTACACTAGCTATAATGTTATGCCCTAACTTCTCTAATGCTTCTTGAATGTGCCAAGCAACAATCATTTCATTTTCGACAATTAATATTTTGGCCATGATTTATCAATGGATAATTGATAATTGATAATTGATAATTGATAATTGGTTAATTTGGTCTAAGACCTCTTCATTTATGAAGAAAACAAAAAGAAAATATTTTCCTGATTGTCAATCCTCTTCTTTCAAGGAGAGGTAATTATCCATTATCCATTGTTCATTATCAATTGTTGAACAGCTGGATTGTTTCCCAAGGAATGAAAGCCTCTCTGCTCCATTTTTCATTCCCATTTTTTATTTTTCAAATTAGCCAATTTAGTTGTTATTTCAAAACTAAATAATAAATTTAATCTTAAAGACTGCTACTTCTTCTTGGTTCACTTCAATAGTGCCTTTGAGTTGTTTAACTAACGTCATGACTAGCCTAAGTCCCATGGATTGAGTGTTTTGTAGATCTAAGTCTACCGGTAGGTTCTGACTGCTGTTACCAACCCTAAGGATGATTTGACTATTGGGGCTCCGTTCAATTTTTAGGGAAATTTCACCTTGATTGCAGGTCATAAAACTATGTTTTAAGGCATTGGTAATCAGTTCATTGATGATCAATCCACAAGGAATAGCTTTATCAAGATTAATGAAGATATCTGTTGGCGCACTAATTCTCAAGGCAATATTACTCGGTTGTACGTTATAGATGCTGAACAAGTTAGTTGCCAGATTATGTACATACTCAGTAAAGTTAATTTTGGTAAGCTCACCAGAACGAGACAAACTCTCGTGTACCAGTGCCATTGATTCAACTCGGTTGCGACTTTCCTGAAGAATGGCATGCACCTGAGGGTCATTGCTTCTGTTGGCTTGTAAGTAAAGTAGGCTAGAAACAATTTGTAAGTTATTTTTTACCCGATGGTGAATTTCCTCAACCAAGATTTCTTGTTCTTGTAAGGATGTCCGTAGTTGTTCTGGTGTTTGCTGGCTTTGCGTAGTTTGTCGATCGGTTTTACTAATGTCTTCAATTCCTGGAGTCGCTTGCTCAAAGTTAGTGCAGTCACCTTCGTCATACTCCTGTGGAGTTTCCGCCACTGGCTTAGATTTTCTTACCTCAGTTTGCAGTTGCTTACTAACTCTCTGTAACTCGGCTGTCTGTTGCCAAAATTTGTACTCTAATTGCTCCTGTGCTATCTCCAGCACTTCTAAACTAGTATGGAGTTCTGCAAAAGTTTGTGCTAGCCATTCTGCTTGCTCCTGCGTGTGAGGTAACTCGTTGAGCCATTGATACACTGTTCTCAGGCGAGTGCGCAGATCTTCTGTCGCTTGAGCTAACTGGTTCTCTATCATGATATAGCGTTTCTCATTTGGATGAGATACAAAGTTCTTGGTTGTTGGGAATGAGGAATAGGGAATAGGTGGTGAAAGTTGGATGTACTTCACCGAAAGCGGCGGGAAGCCCATTCCTTTAGGGATGGGAGGGGTGAGCGAAATTAGGGAAGGAATTTCTAGCAAAGTATCCTCTCAAATCATTATTTCTCCTTTGTTTACCTATCTCCCCATCTCCCCATTTCCCTATCTCCCCAACCTTTTTTTCGCTCACCCGGATGGGAGGGATAGCCGCCCGCCGCTTGGTTGGCAAGTTATTTGTTATTTGTACAAACTAACAACAAATAACACTTGCATCCCCCGTGCTATCTTCCGAGGGATGAGTTAAGCTTTGCGAGAACTGCTATAAATATCTTGAATCATCTGGGTATCTTAAAATGATTTGACAATCCCCGGTTTGATGAACGAAAAATTTATTTAGTTTCCAGCAAAAACTGTCTGGGGAGCCAGTAATAGCCCTCCTTCTGAAGGAATCACCTGACCAATACCCAAAAACTTTCCGGTTTTACTATGATCTGCTTGCAGCAGCGCTTCGCTACCGCACCAAGCTTCGCTTTTTTGGTGAACCCGTACTATATGAGATTTGGAATTATTAGATGATAGTTCGATACCCTCGACAGCTGTCTCATCACTCTCTAATATCTCCTCTTGCCAAGGAATACGCTGTCCTTGACACCAGCGATGAGCGATTGTTGCTGGTAAGATGACTGCCGGTAAATGCTGTAGTGGTGTTGCTGGTGATACTGGCTCAAATGTTCCTTGCTGTAGCTGCTGTGTCAGTTCTTCCAATGTCAAGCTCTCTGCAAGCTGGAAGCTACTGCTTTGGATACGAGTCAGAGAAGCTAATGTGCCACCAGTATCAAGAGAAACTCCCAAATCACGAGCGATTGCGCGAATATAGGTTCCAGCACCACAGGCAATTTCCACCTCTAGTTCCGGAAACTCCCCCGGATGCCAAGCCAACACTTTTAACTGATATACTTCCACTGTCCGCTCTGGCACTTCGGCAGTTTTCCCAGCTCTGGCTAACTCATACAGTCGTTTTCCTTTGACCTGAATCGCACTGTACATTGGTGGTATTTGCTGAATTTTGCCCTCAAACTGTTTAAGGTAAGGCAAAACTTTCTCTAACGTCAATCCAGCAGCTGAGTGAGTAGCGATAACTTCTCCTTCCAAATCATCTGTAGTTGTCTTCACTCCTAATCGAATAGTTGCAGTATATGCTTTATCCTGGGGGAGATACTGCAACAACTTGGTTGCCTTCCCCAAGGCAATTGGTAAAACACCAGTAGCAGCCGGATCTAAAGTTCCCCCATGGCCTACCCGCTTCAAGTGCAGAATACCTCGCACTTTGGCAACGCAATCATGGGAAGTCCACCCCGCTGGTTTGTTGAGATTCAAAAATCCTTCCATAAATGAATCACTCCCAGTAATTGCACCAAAAAGATTAAGCAACATCCTTAACAGACAAATTTGAGGACGTTGCTTACTAAGAAATTTATATCATGTTCTGTTGCTTATTTAATGTATTTATGCCCTAAGATAGATGTAGAGATAAGTATTATTTGTAATTAAAATAGCATTTATGGTTTGTTAAGAAATACTAAGGAATGGAAACGACCACCGATTTTTGTTCATGAATTTTGCTTCCTGAAATGTTTAATTTAAAATCCAGTTTACTACCCCCTTTATTTATCACTATAAAGTGACTTTAAATATAGCACTTGAACCATTGATTCAAGATTGGTTATGAAAGCGGATTTAGTATAAGCTAAGAGTTTTATATACTTTTTTTATATATTGAATTAATTAAAGATTAGGTAAACAACAGCTCTATCCCTTGCAATCGGTCAAAAAACTAAGCTAATTTGTATTTAGCTTGATAGGCAGTAATGACTAATCAGCTAAACAGATAGTTTCCGGTAAAACAAAAAAAATTATGAGTTTGGATTGCACGATTTCAAAATCTTCAATTGTAGTAGTAACTAAAGAGCAAGTATCTTCAGAGCTCAATGGAGAAGCAGTAATACTTGATATGAAATCTGGTACTTACTATGGTCTAAATTCTATCGGTGCTAGTATCTGGAATTTGCTCCAGCAACCCAAAAGCGTCGCAGAAATTCGGGATTCTTTATTAGCAGAATATGAGGTTGAGCCAGAGCAATGCGATCGCGAACTGTTGGCACTACTCCAAGACCTAGGAACAAAAGGGTTAATTGAGATCAAAGATGAGACGGTTGCGTAAATTTATATACCTAAGTGCGAGCGAACGGCAACTTCTGATAAAAACTTTCGTCTTACTGGGATTCATTAGATTAGGGCTCTTGCTACTACCATTTCGTACCTTGCATCAGCAACTAGTAAACATGAGTCAACCATACTCCACATCCCCAAAAGTTGCTACTTCTAGCATTGACGAAATTGTTTGGGCTGTAGATATTAGCACTCACTATACCCCTGGTGGTGCCAAATGTTTAGCTCGCGCTTTGACTACCCAGTTTCTGATGACTCGGCACGGTTACTCCCCGGAACTCTGCATCGGGGTTGCCAAAGGAGAAGCAGGAAAGCTTGAGGCTCATGCTTGGGTCAAAAGTCAAGGAGAAGTGGTAATTGGTCATTTAGGAAACCTTTCTCGCTTTACCTTACTTCCCTCTATAGAAAAGGGCAAGTAGATACCAAAGCCAGGTTAGATATTCTCTTGATCTAAAAAGAGCAAAGAGCAGGGAGAGTGTCGGGAGACACAGGGACACGGAAAGCAATTCCCAATTCCCAATTCCCAATTCCCAATTCCCAAAGAGTGTTATCTACCTTTAAATTATGTGAATTTCTTATTTAAGCACTTATCTATGAGTGCATTCAGCTGATGCTGAATTGTTGTTTACCTGGAGAATAAAAAATGCTGAAGAGTTGGAATACCCCTCAATTGAGCGTTCAAGGTTCTGTTGAGCAACTAACCCAACAAGGTCCTGTGGATGTTTCCTCTGGTATGCCCCCTCGCGGTGGACGCGGTGGACGCGGTGGACGCGGTGGACGCGGTGGACGCGGTGGACGCGGTGGCCGTGGCGGTCGCGGTGGACGCGGTGGACGCGGTGGCCGTGGCGGCCGTGGTGCTCTCTAAGAAACATTGACGGAGAGTTAACCTCTCTCAACTAGTAGTTCGTCGTATTAGTTTTGAGAGCAATCTAAATCCAGAAAACCTATTCCTATGGTGATTTTGGGTATAGATGACCCCTGATAATTAATCCGACAGACTATTAGAACCACCTAAGGAGTGTACCTAGCTGCAACTAGGTACCTCCCCTAACTAACCTTAAATTATGTGAATTTCTTATTTAAGCACTTATCTATGAGTGCATTCAACCTGAGCTGATACCAAATCCGCTTTACCAAGGGTCTATTAAAAAAAATCAAAGCCTTTGTCTGGAAAAGATTTGGTGATTTTGATAAGTACCCCACAATAACCGGATTTGGTATGAATTGTTGTTTACTTGGAGAATCAAAAATGTTGAAGACTTGGAATACCCCTGAATTGACTGTTCAAGGTTCTGTTGAGGAACTAACCCAAGGTATTAACGCACGTCCTCCTGTGGATGTTTCCTCTGGTATGCCTCCTCGCGGTGGACGCGGTGGACGCGGTGGACGCGGTGGCCGTGGTGGCCGTGGTGGCCGTGGTGGACGCGGTGGCCGTGGCGGTCGCGGTGGACGCTAAAAAACCTTTGCACAGAATTAATCTCTGTTAACTAGAAGCACTAACTCAATTGTTATTTACTTGGAGAATCAAAAATGTTGAAGACTTGGAATACCCCCGAATTGACTGTTCAAGGTTCTGTTGAGGAACTAACCCAAGGTATTAACGCACGTCCTCCTGTGGATGTTTCCTCTGGTATGCCTCCTCGTGGCGGACGCGGTGGACGCGGCGGCCGTGGTGGACGCGGCGGTCGCGGTGGACGCGGTGGTCGTGGCGGACGCGGTGGTCGCCCTGAATAAGAAACCTTGGTACAGAGTTAATCTGTGTGAACTAGAAGCACTAACTCAATTATTGTTTACTTGGAGAATACAAAAATGTTGAAGACTTGGAATACCCCCGAATTGACTGTTCAAGGTTCTGTTGAGGAACTAACCCAAGGTATTAACGCACGTCCTCCTGTGGATGTTTCCTCTGGTATGCCCCCTCGTGGTGGACGCGGTGGTCGTGGTGGTCGTGGTGGACGCGGTGGTCGTGGCGGTCGCGGTGGTCGCGGTGGTCGCGGTGGCCGTGGTGGACGCTAAAAAACCTTTGCTCAGAGTTAATCTCCTCGAACTGGTGGTTATTACGGCATAAGTTTTGACAGTAATCTAAATCTAGAAAACCTATCGCTATGGTGATTGTAGATATAGATAAGCCCTAATAATTAACCCAACAGACTACCGGAACCACCTAAGGAGTGTACCTAGCTGCAACTGGGTACCTCCCTTAACTACTCATTATACCTTTTCTTTGTGAAGTAGGTAGGCATAAAAGTGATTTGGGAGAGGTTGAAATCCTCTTCCTCACTCACTATTGCCTATTGCTTATTGCCTTTGAACGTTATAGAGAATCAAAAGTGTTTTCCTATTTTGCTTATGGTTTAGGTATTCAATCTGAATTACCCATACCAGAATTTATTCCCGCACAAGTAGAGTGTGATGTTACTCTCTACTTCGAGAAAGACTCCACACTTAGTGACTATCTACTAGAAGATGAGATTGAAGAGCCTTGGTCTTTTGACATAACTCGTGAGGAGGCATTTCTCTACATTAAAGATATCGGTGTTTTTATTGTCGAAGAAGGCGATACTATTACAGTTGTTCCAGCCCCCGGTGTTTCCGAACAACACCTAAGATTACATCTGGTGGGAAATATTATGTCCATTGTCCTCTATCAGCGAGGGCTATTGGCACTCCATGCTAGTGTAGTTAAGATTAATGGAGGAGCTGTTGCCTTCCTCGGAGAATCAGGTCAAGGGAAATCTTCCACTGCGGCTGCGTTCCATAGACATGGATACACCATTATTACTGATGATGTTGCCCCTGTAACCTTAGAGGAAAAACCAGTTACCATCACCCCTGGATTTCCTCAGATTAAAATGGGTCGAGAAACCGCTGCTATTTTGGGGTGTGATTTTGACTCTCTGCACATACTACACCCCTCCCATCCAAAACGAGGTTATCGCCTAACCGGAGACTTTCCTCAAACCCCTCTACCAATCCGGGGTATTTATGTACTTGCCTATGATGAGGAGTTTGGGGTTGAACCATTAACACATCAGGAAGCGGTGATTGAACTTTCCCGTTATGCTCATCCTGAGTGCTTATTTTACTCAAGAGACCCTGCCCACTTTCTCCAGTGCGCAGCTCTAGCTAAAGAATGTACTATCTATCGCCTCAAAAGGCCCCGGAATCTGAGTTTATTGCCTGAATTAGTTAAACAGGTGGAACAACACCTCAGCAACAATCTACAACCGGTAACAGTTTGATACCGAAATTCTAACTTTCATGAAGATTAGTCACCGTCTTGTTTCACAGAGCAAGTCAGTTAGTGCAGTTCTCCTGTTCGGAGGGTTAGTCTATCTTATCGTTCATTGGCTCCAAAGTTGGTTATTGCCAATTTGGATAGATTTGCCAGTCTTAGAAGGATTGAAGACAACTTACCGTGGCAGATTAATTTGGATTACCTTTTATCAAATCATTTTTGATGTTTTTCTGAATCCTTACTTTTATCTGCCAGTGATTGGGATATTTTATCTGGAATTAATTATCCCAGCCAAAAAGGAGCAAAAAGTGTTCTCTGTAGGAATGCTTCAAGATTTCATTTGGTTTATTGCCGATATTGTCTTCTTCACTATCGTAATTTCACCTTATATTCTCTGGATAAGATTTATTTGCGATCAATACCTTGGCTTCCTCAAGATCGATGCTCTAACTAACTTAACTTACCCTCTACCATTGATTATTGCTATATTTGCCAGTGATTTTTTAATTTGGTTGAGTCACTTGGTGCGACATAAAGTGAAATATTTATGGTATTTTCACTCAGTACATCATTCTCAAACAGAACTCAATCTCTTTACTGACCTCAGGTTTCATACTATTGATACTTTAATAGCAATAACAACGGCAATTATTCCCCTACAATTACTGCAAATTGCTACACCGACAACGATTTATTACTTATTTATTCAGAAATGGTACTTGAGACTTTATCATGCTAACATTAAAAGTAATTATGGATTTTTAAAATATCTCCTGGTTACTCCCCAGTCTCATCGTGTTCACCATTCCTTTGAAGCGAAACACTGTGATAAAAACTTTGGGACTATCTTCAGCATTTGGGATTATCTATTTAAAACACAGTACAAACAATACAACGAATATCCTGATACTGGCATCAATGAACCTAGATTTCCGTTAGAGAAAAGTTCCAAACTACCCAGTTTGCTTAAGACGTACTGGTTACAGTTCATATATCCCTTTCAGTCAATTGTAGGTAAATAAAATAACTTGTTGTTTGGGAATTGAGAATTAGGTGTTAGGTGTTTCCTCTATCTCTCCCAGCTCCCCTAACTCCGGCAGCTTCTCCAGCTCCCTACTTAACTGATTTCAAATTTTAATTATTTTTCTAGGTAAATTGCAACTATGCCGGTAGGCAAAATCTTAAACATTAAACTAAAAGAAAGCTTACGTTTTTTGCCAGCTTTGCGCCTTGTTTGGCAAAGTGCTCCTGCTTGGACGATGGCGCGTGTCGTGCTCTTAATTATTCAGGGGGTTTTGCCCTTAGGAGCTCTGTATTTAACTAAACTTTTAGTAGATACAATAACCGATAGCTTCACCATTGCTGATAAAACAATTGTTATCCGTGAAGTTACGCTTCTCGTTGTCCTTGCAGGTGGAGTTGTCCTGTTAACTACCCTATCTACCTCCCTGTCAGATCTCGTAAGTACTGCCCAATCCCAACGAGTTACTGATTATATGCAGGGTATTGTCCAAGCTAAATCTATTGAAGTAGACCTAGAGTACTACGAAGATTCTAAATACCATGATACCTTGCAACGGGCTCAAGAAGAAGCCCCTTTTCGACCTACCCAAATCCTGGAGCGCTTAGCACAACTTGCTCAGAATACCATTTCTTTGGTAGTAATGGTTGGTTTACTACTCTCACTCCACTGGGGAATTGCTGGGATTTTATTTGTAGGTGCCATTCCCGCTGTATTGGTGCGGATTAAATATGCTGAAATCACCTATCATTGGGAACGTGAGCGAACAGAACTAGGGCGCAAAGCCGGGTACTTTGATTGGCTAATCACTGACAGTAGCATTGCCAAAGAAATCCGTTTGTTTAATTTAGGGTCTTTGTTCAGTCAAAGGTTTCGCCAGCTACGAGAGCAACTCTATCAAGAAAAATTAAAAATCCACACTAAGCTCTTTTTTACTTACTTAACAGCACAAGCATTAGCAGGAATTTTATTGTTTGCTGCCTATGGCTTTATCATCTATCAAACTATCCAAGGAACCCTCCGTCTAGGAGACTTAGTACTTTACCACCAAGCATTGCAACGGGGACAGAATGCCCTCAAAGGATTCTTAGCCGACTTATCTGGACTCTATGAAGATAACTTATTTTTGGCAGACCTCTACGAATTCCTGGAACTCAAACCCAAAATCATTGATCCTCAATATCCTAAACCCATTCCCCAACCGATGCAAACTGGCATTGTTTTTAACAATGTGAGTTTCCAATATAGTGGCACTACTCGCCAAGCTCTTAAGGATATCAACTTTACCATTCGACCTAGAGAAACTATTGCCTTAGTGGGAGAAAATGGTTCCGGTAAAACCACACTTATCAAACTTCTCTGCCGCTTATACAGTCCCACTAGTGGGAGTATTACTATGGATGGCATTGATGTAGGGGAATTTGAAATTGCTGCCCTACGCCGCCAAATCAGTGTCATTTTCCAAGACTATGTCCAGTACGATCTCAGTGCTCAAGACAATATTTGGTTAGGCAATATTGATCTACCACCAACCAATGAAAGCATCGCTGCCGCTGCCAGTCGTTCAGGTGCCGATGCAGTGATTAATAGTTTACCTCAAGGGTATGACACTATTCTTGGCACCTGGTTTGAAGATGGGGAAGAACTAAGTATAGGTCAATGGCAAAAAGTTGCTCTAGCAAGGGCATTTTTAAGAGACTCCCAGCTCATTGTCTTAGACGAACCTACCAGTGCTATGGATCCTAAGGCAGAATACGAGGTTTTTAATCAATTTCGCCAACTGATCAAAGACCAAGCTGCTATCCTCATTACCCATCGTTTATCTACTGTCAAAATGGCTGATCGCATCTATGTAATGGATAAGGGCACAATTGTTGAAAACGGTACCCATGAGGAACTCATGCAACTTGGAGGTACCTATGCCCATTTGTTTGAAATTCAAGCAAAAAATTACCGTTAATGGCTAATGGCTAATGGCTAATGGTTAATGGCTAATGGCTAATGGCTAATGGCTAATGGCTAATGGCTAATGGCTAATGGCTAATAGCTAACATCTAACACCTAACACCTAACATCAATGACTAACATCAATGACTAACCTATCCCATACCCTAATTCGTACCGCTCTGAAAACGCCTGACTCTGATTGGATTAACCAAGTTCAACATCAGCTTAGTTGTGCCACTGAGTTGGAGTGGGAAGATAGCTTAGACACCCTAGCTCTGCACCGGTTGCTTCCACTAGTATTCTATACCCTAGAAGCTCAAGGTCTTAGCAAAAGTGTACCCCAGCCTTATTTAGATGAGATTCAGACCGCCTATAACAAAACACGGGCTCAGAATACCATCTTATTGCTCACCTTAGATGGCATCCTTCAGGCAATGCAAGAGCGTAATCTGCACCCCGTAATCTGGAAAGGCATAGCACTAGCGGATAGTTTCTATCCCGATCCTGGAACACGACTAATGGCAGATATCGATTTTGCCATACCAGGAGATGAAATGGAGGAGGCAACCGAAGTTTTCAGATCCTTGGGATTGTTGCCGCAACCTCAAGTCGAAACACCTAACGCAGTATACTTTGCTAATCCAATGGGGGTTATGTGCGATGTTCACCATCGTGTTGAGCTGTTTGAAGGCAAAGAGTCAATGAACCTCATTACCAACCTCAAACCACAGCACCTTAAAACATCAGCTTTGCCTGTACTGGAACCCAATGCTATGTTAGTTCATCTAACCGTCCACATGGATGAGCATCGTAACGAAACTGGTCCTCTGCTATTTTGGATTTTTGATATAGCTTTTGTACTCCGCAAATGGGGTGCTTTGCTCGAACCTGAGCAACTTGAGAAACTAATGCCAGCCAAAGAGCATTTCGTTTCTCTGTTTCGCACCATCCGTTTCCTAGAAAAGGAGTTCGGCGAAAAGACACCGGAATGCTTAGCTGAAGTTGTAAAGAGTTTTGAACCATTTACGATCGAAGAGGTTCTCCGGCAGCGAAGATTAGCAATGTGGGGTTTACCCTGCCCTCGTGGATGGCTGCGACTGGGTGCAAGCCAATTAGGCTTCGAGCTACCTGATAGTCGTCCTGATCTGCCTGTAAGAGATTTAATCCTGTGGTTTACAGACGCTATAAGAAGTCAAGGAGCAAGTTTGAAACCAATCCCCAAATTATCGGTAAAAGCTTAGGAGAAGACAGGAGTTCCTTTTCACAGCCGCCTCTGCAAGGGGTGAGCGAAAAAAGGGTGGGGAGATGAGGAAATAGGGAAATAGGGAAACAAAGGAGAACTAGAACACCGATTCACTAACCAGAATTAGATGTAGGGGCGAAGCATTCAGGCAATATTTTATCCCTCAAACCCTAGTTTGTCTGTCCGAATGCTTCGCCCTGAGATGTCAATAATAAAAGGAGATTTATTTCTTAATTTTCCAGACCTCTCTATGAAAGCATGGGATGAGCTTAATCTTGCCTTTTAATTTGTCCTTGTCTCTCCTTTTGTTCCAATGCCTTCCGAGGAGACTGTCGTCGCCGTCGATACCAAGTTGCTCCACCAACTAGCATCCCTATCAAAGCCAAGGCACACATTAAGGGTAAGATATTACCACTTCTGAGAGCCTGCAAGCCAGAACCCATCATCACAAAGGGTAAGATTCCTGGGACTGTGCCTAGGAGAGTACCGATAAGATAGTCTCGGAAACGGATCGACGTTAAACCAGCTGCAAAATTGACTAATCCGTAGGGGATAATCGGCAACAGCCGAATGGCAAACAGATAAAACAAGCCCCCTTGACGCATCTCAGCATCCATCGCTTCCCAACGCCCTGCTAACTTACTTGCTACCAAATCTCGTCCTACAGTACGAGTAAAAGCAAAAGCCACTACTGCGGCAACTACAGCAGCAAGACTTGTCCAAAGAGTACCCCACCAGACACCAAAAATTGCACCACCGCTGAGATTGAGTGGTGTTGAGGGCAAGATTAATATCGTCCCCACCGTATAAAGGATGATATAAATAATTGGTGTCCAAATGCCTGCTTGTTGGAGTAAAGCCTGCAACTGTTCTTGATCGATACCTCCTAGCAGATAAACCCCCAATCCCGTCACGACTATGCAGAAGACGGTAAGCAGGAAAATGCTACTTTTAAAATTCAACACAACGATCAGGGGATTGTAGATTGGGTGATTTTAGATTTTAGATTGACCCTGGCTGAAAAGACAAGAGTTTGGGATTGTAGATTGGGTGATTCTAGATTGAAAGCATGATACCGTTCTAAGATCTGCGGTGCTCACAAATCTGACAAAGCTGTATCACCTTAGTTTGCAGAGTTGAAAGAGGTTCTGCTCCTGTTTTTAGGCTAACTTCTAACTCGAGTAGCACACCCAAGGTTGAGATTAGTTGCTCTAGGTGAAGGGAGCTAACTTCTTTGGAGAGGAAGTAAATGCGTTTGGGGTTACCTACCTCAGCAGCAGTAGCAATTACTTTTTGATCCTTCTCTCCTTCACTAATCATCAGTTTCACCCATAGCCAGGTACGAAACTGTCCAATTAAAGTAGCAACAATTTTCAAAGCTGGTTCATTTTTGTTAATCAAGTCAGCAACTAACTCCAACGCTTTAGCTCCATGTCCTTGACGAATTGCTGCTGCCAGTTGCAGACTATTTTGAGTATTGGAGACTACTAAAGTACCCACAGTAGTATCATCCAAGGGTGTGGAAGTATTTCCAGCATAGATGCGTAACTTTTCCAATTCGTTGAACAGTTGCCGCGTTTGGTTACCTACTGACTGTGCTAAGAGTTCCGTAGCAGCAGGAGTGAGTTTAACCCCAACTTCCCTAGAGCAGGATTTTACCCGCTGCACCAGTTGTTCAGTCTTCCAAGGGGGGATGAGAGAAAACTCCCGAATGTGAGCGTATTTTTGTAGTAGTTTAGTCGATTTGAGCCGTCCATCCGGTCGATTACGACTCGTTAGTAACAAAACTGACTCTTGAGGAATCTGCGGTAGAGTACGATTTAGTTCTGCTAGCAAGTTTTCTGAACATTGCTGGCATAGGGGTGTATCAACTAACCAAACTAAACGCCCACCCATACCAAAGGGTGGAGTCATTGCCTGATTGAGTGCCTGAATCAGGGCATCTGGTTGTTCTGGAGAAATTTTGTCATAGTTAAAGCTAATCCAGCTGGGATCAAGTACTGATTCACGCAGTTTGCTTACAGCTTGAGCTATGGCAAAGTCATCTTCTCCCCAGTAGAGGTAAATTGTCATAAGAACCACAAGTGAGGGGATCGAGATTGGACGATACTTATCAAACTTATCTCAATCGAGTAGCGCGGCTGCTCCTACCAACTGCCTATCAGTCTCAGTTGCAGCATATCCAAGAGTCACCTAAGTTTCAGCTTCTGCCAGATGGCACTAGAGGGGCAGCACCTTTTCCTGGCTATACGGTGATTACACCACCTTGGGAAGAAGACTTGGAGAATTCCGAATTCTACACTTGCTTAAAAGAGTTACAACAAAAACTCTTGCAGCAACTAGACCAGGGTTTAATAGTAACAATACCTCCCGATAGCTTTCATTTAACTTTGGCCGACTTAATTTGGGAGAATGCTTATCGTGAACGCCAAGCAGAAAATCCCGAGTATGAGCAGCAACTACAACAACTGATAGCACAAAGCTTTCAGAAGTATCAGCAGTCAACTTCTAGCAGTAATACCATTAGCTGGCAGTTATTAGGTTTGATGGTAATGCCTAGAGCTATAGGTGTGTGTTTAGCTCCCAATAACCAAGACTCCTACGAACAGATTAAGCAATTTCGCAGGTCAATTTATCAAAATCGCGGTTTGATTGGTTTAGGAGTTCAACAGCAGTACCATTTTACTGCTCATGTTACTTTAGGATATTTTGCTGAGATTCCACCACACCTAGAACGCGATCGCCTCGGCAATATTTTGTCAGAATTGAATAGCCAAGTATTACCCCAAAAAGCGATCGCTTTTTGTATTCGACGGGCAGAATTGCGAAAGTTTGACGATATGACGCACTACTATCGGGAATCTGAATGGCCAGTATTGGAGTTCTAATATCAAAATATTTTTCTGATCCCCTGCTCCGGAGCTCCCTTGTTGCTTGAAAGCGCCCAAAGAACGCTTCGCCAGCCAATTCAATGGGAGAAACAATATGTCCTTCCTTCCTTTCTTCTACCTCCTCCCTCGCCTTCTGCCTCCTGCCTCCTGACTCCTGCCTTTTGTCTCAAGAGTGGCCTGAAGTCAACCCTCATACAAAGCGGATGATCGGACTCGAACCGACGACATTCAGCTTGGGAAGCTGACGTTCTACCACTGAACTACACCCGCGAAGTTCTCAAAGTAAGAATGTGTACACCATTATACTCAAGATTTTCCAAGTTAGATTGACCTAAGCGGCTAGATCTCCCATCCCTTTCTCAACATGTAACCTAACCCCTTGTTTATCACTGGCAAGAGCATCTTGACAAAGATAAAATGTATGTATCAAAAAACTAACATCTTGCGCTGTGGGGAATCTATCTTTTTAATAGAAGTATGATTTTTTGGCGGTTATCTGTAAGATGTAAGAATTGTAAAAATGTTGTGCTGCTGAGGTCAAAGCTAAGCCCTATTCTTCTAAGGGAGTGGGTTAGAGTCAAATCAAAGCATTTAGGGGAAAGAAGTTTAACCAGCAACAGGCTTTTCCAGTATTGTTATCACGATTTAGCAATGCTCTAAAAACATTGCACTCAGTAAGGGTGAGTATCAAGCATGTTTAACGCAACTGAGATTTTGATCGATTCGTTTGTGGAAAAACTTCGGGTAGGCTATCGCCGGACTTACGGAGGGCTGAATACAAACTACGAAGATATTATTGCCTGGGCTGGAAACATGGCAATGGAAAATATTGCCAACAGCGATGCCCTCTATCACAATGTCGAACATTCAATCCTGGTTGCCTTAGTGGGACAGGAAATTTTGCGATGTAAACAGATCCGGGAAGGCAAAGTTACCCCTGATGACTGGTTACATTTTATTATTTCTCTGGTATGCCATGAAATTGGCTATGTTAAGGGAGTATGTCGCGACGATAAAGATTCTGAAAGACTTTACGCAACGGGAAAAAATGACGAGATGGTTCACCTGTCCCCAGGAGCTACCGATGCGGCTTTAACTCCTTATCATGTAGACCGGGCAAAATTATTTATCGATGAGCGCTTTGGTGGTCACAAAATAATTGATGCTGAGTATATCAAGCGTAATATTGAACTAACTCGTTTTCCTGTGCCCCATGAGGGAGATCATAAAGATACAGTTAATTACCCTGGCTTGATTCGTGCCTCTAATCTAATTGGTCAAATGTGTGACCCCCACTATCTCAAGAAAATAGGTGCTTTGTACCACGAGTTTGAAGAAACGGGAGTGAACAAAATTCTAGGATATCGCCATCCTGGAGAACTACGGCGCAACTATCCTAAATTTTACTGGAATGGAGTTTATCCTTATGTCAAGGATGCTCTGCGCTATCTGTCTCTCACGCAACAAGGTCAACAAATAGAAGCAAACCTTTACTCAAATGTGTTTGTTGTTGAACATGAAGCATCTGAAGAGGAATCTAAGGAACTAGCTCAACAGCTTAACTCTTGAGAAACACGCTCAAAGCTAATGGCTAATGGCTAATGGCTAATGGCTAATTTCTGAATAAACACCGAGTCTCCGAGTCAGGCAACAGGAAAGAGGACTCCAAGGCTCGAAGGCAGTCCCGATAAAAACAATTTCACCACCATGCATGAAAATTCATTTCTCCGGGTCCTCGCATCTATTTTCAGGTCATAAACCAACGCTAACTTAGTTTAGTGTGGGTATATATCGGTCAATTTAAAACAAGTATGAACTGGTGGCAGAGACTCAAAAAGAACCCCCTCGCTCGTTTAGGAGCATTACTACTACTTATTTTTTATTTGAGTGTCATCGCGGCTGACTTTGTCGCCCCCTATGATCCTTATACATCCCAGCCAGATGGTTCTCTGCTACCACCAACTCAGATTTATTGGCGTAATCAGCAAACAGGGAAATTTATTGGTCCCCACGTTTATCCGACAACCCAGGGACCTACAAGTCTGGAAACTGGCGATCGCGAATTGATTGTAGATCAACAAATGCCCTCACCGATACGGTTATTTGTTCAAGGCTCCGAATACAAACTGCTTTGGGTAATACCCGCAAATCTGCACTTATTTGGCACAGTTGGTGAAGGCAAAATTAACATATTAGGTACAGATGAGCAGGCTCGTGATCAATTCAGTCGTCTAGTGTATGGCGGTCGTATCAGCCTTAGCATTGGTTTAGTCGGAATTGCTATCTCTTTTCCTCTCGGCTTATTAATTGGTGGCATATCCGGTTACTTCGGTGGCTGGGTAGATGCTATCTTGATGCGCATCGCAGAAGTGTTAATGACAATTCCTGGTATTTACCTATTGGTAGCCCTTGCCGCTGTGCTACCACCAGGATTGACTAGCGCCCAGCGGTTTTTATTAATTGTCATGATTACCTCTTTCATTAGTTGGGCTGGATTAGCAAGGGTAATTCGTGGACAAGTATTGTCGATTAAAGAACGGGAATTTGTTCAGGCGGCACGAGCTATGGGCGCTAAACCCTTTTACATTATCGTTCGCCACGTTTTACCTCAGACAGTGACCTATGTAATTATTTCAGCAACTCTAGCAATTCCTAGCTTCATTGTGGCAGAATCGGTGCTTAGTTTGATTGGATTAGGAATTCAGCAACCTGACCCCTCCTGGGGTAATCTGCTATCCATTGCTACGAATGCTTCAATTTTAGTGCTACAACCCTGGTTGATTTGGCCTCCAGCATTGTTGATTATTCTGACAGTGTTAGCATTTAATCTGCTAGGGGATGGTCTTCGTGATGCTCTTGATCCTCGATCTCTTCAGCGCTAGCTAACTCATCACTCTTATTGAAAAAAGGCAGAAGGGAAAAGAAGGAAATTGAGCCCATCTGTACAATTTCCCTGCGCTTTCGTTGAGATTAACTCAAAACTTGTTACTCGTTACTTTTTACTTCCTTAAATGCTCCCATTTGACTTATTCAGCAAACCCTGCCTAATAGTGCGATCGCTTATTCTCAACAATCATCGGTAGTAGCAAAGCGATCGCACTTACTTCTAATACCAATTAAGCAATAGGATTAATAAAATCCTCCGGATCTAATGGCATATTATCCCGCCGAACTTCAAAATGTAGGTGTGGTCCTGTGGAACGACCTGTACTGCCCATCGTACCAATACGCTGACCTCTGGTCACCTGATTGCCACGACTGACTTCCACACTTTGCAAGTGAGCATAAATAGTTAATAGACCTAGAGCAGGATGATCGATGTAGATCACATTACCAAAACCACCCCCACAACTAGGAAAACCTTCCTGACAATTATTGACAACAAAAGTAACTGTACCAGCAGCAACAGCATAAATCGGTGTGCCTCTGTCTGCACCAATGTCAACTCCATTGTGAGTGGGACGATTGGGGGGTCTGAAGCCACTAGTTTTGAAACCTCCACGCACTGGTTTAACAAATTTAGTACCAATTAGAACACTAATTAGATTTGGTTCAAAATCTAGGGAATTGCCCTCAGCCCCCATACCTTCTGCAACAATTTCACGCTCTCCCCCTGTATTAAAGACTACCGGAACTGACCACTGACCATCAATCACCTTAACTGCACCGAGGGGAAAACTTATGCTACTAAAAGGACTATACAAACTGACATTAGCTACCTCATCTTTAGCAGTTCCTGCCACAGTAAATGGTTGTTCTACTTCAAATTCATCACCATCCTGCGGTTGAGTAATGTTGACTGATTGTTCGTGAGTTTCTTCATCAGGAACATCAGGTCCATCCATGTCAGACATTTCATAGAGCCGCTTAAGAATAGATAAAATCTTACTACCATAATCTGGATCTACGGCCCAACGTCCGCTTAAATCATTGACAGTAGGAGCAATTCCTCGGGTAACTAAATCAAAGCGGGGGTCTACAATGGGTGGCTTGGCAATTGGGTCAGTACTGGCGTAGGCTTTCAGATGTTGAATCTGAGCTTTAACTCCTGTTCGAGGATTAGGGAAAAAAGCTCCTTGGGCACCACCACCAACAGCTCCGATACCAGCAAAATTATTTTGGGTGGGGTCTACGTCACCACCAAACCGAAGAAAAGCTGTTTCCAGGCACATTTGGCAAAATGCAATGTCATGATTGACTCCTTCATCGGCAGCTTCTTCGATATAAAGCTTGGGTAAGTCAGGAAATTTGCTGACAAAGTTTCCCTGATTATTAGCTCGCAAAAAGCGGTTTAGTTCAGCTTCTGACGCCTTCCCACTGCTCATAATTTGATCAAGCTGTTCTTGTGGGAAAGCATTGAGGACTACTGTTCTAGTCGCGGTATACCAACCAACGGTGACATTAAATTGCTGTAGATCAACCGCTTTAACGTAGACAACACCACCCTGACTAACTCGCCGCACCTCAGTTCCTGGAGGTAATTCAATTCCTAAACTATCTACTAGGTCAACAGGAACATAGGAATTACTATTCACCAGAATTCCCTTGTCTGAGTAAGGCTCTCCATTCACTTCGATACCAATATTGGGGAAGACAGATCCTCCACTCCTGAGAATTTCTATATCCCTGTAAGCAATTAGACCTTCGGCAATGCCTTTGGCAAACTTGCGGCGTTGATTTTGCAGTAGAAGCAAGTCTGGGAGATTATCCAGAAAACACAACTCTAACAGCAGAGAAGGTATCCTAATCTGCCGAATAAAGCCCAAAATACCAACAAAGGTGGCTGTGTCTGGCTTAGCTCCGCGATTAATCAGCTCAGGTACTTCTTGCAGCAGACTATCTAAGATAAGCTCGGCATCTCCACGGCGCTCATTGTTGCCATCAATATAAAAACACTCTGTCCCTCTTGCTTGACCATTAGCGGCATTTCCGTGGATTTCCAATGCTACATCACCAGCCACAGCACGGGCATTAATCCAGCTAATGGTTGGTCCAAGGTCAATCGTATCAGGCACTGAGAGAAAATCTTGACCTGCCTGCAAACCTTTTAATTCGAGTTCCTCCAAGATCAAGTCACGGGTTTGGATCATTTCTTGTGCTTCTGTTGTGCGTAAAGCAGAGGAGGCTCCAGGGTCTTGAAAATAGTGACCTGCTGAAATAAAGATTTTTCCCATTGGATTAACCGACAAAACTGCTACACATCATAGCTGTCTTGTTATCCTCCTAGCTACAGCTTAAAACCCCTAATTTGAGAATGGGGATGAGAGAAGGGGTGAATGAAAAAAAGGGTAGGGAAACGAGAAAGTAGACACGGAGACGCGGACACGCGGAGACGTGGAGAATAGGGAGATGAGGAGAAAAAAAGATAAAGTTAATTTTTTCTGATCTTTGGGGAACTTTGAGGAACATGGTCTGTTCCTTAAAAGTAGTTTTGCATACATGTGCATGGACATGAGGTTGTAGCTTCTAGCCCTCTGCCCCTACACTTCCTATACTTGGAGCCTTTATTTGGTCAATTATTTCTCTCTTAATGCACTAGACAAAAAGACACTAATAGTTATTTTTTTGAACCAATCAACACCAACGGTTGTTAATCTAAGTACAATCACTAATTGCTCATCACAAAATAATGACTGAAGTAATAACAGTTCGTCCCAATAGCACTACCAGCACCACACCGGCAATTCACTATCAAGTAGCAATGCCTCAACCGGAATCTCACCTGTTTGAGGTAACCTTGCAAGTTCAAAGCTGGCAACAAAGGATGCTAGACTTGAAAATGCCGGTTTGGACTCCCGGTTCTTACCTGGTTAGGGAGTATGCCAAACATCTACAGGATTTTTCTGCGGATATTGGTGAAGGTAAGCAGACTTTGCCTTGGCGCAAATGTAGTAAAAATCACTGGCAAGTTGAGACGGGGACAGCTTCAGTCATCAGGGTTCACTATCGGATATTTGCCAATGAATTAACCGTGCGGACAAATCATCTAGATCATACTCATGGTTATTTCAATGGTGCTGCTTTGTTCTTCTTTATCCCTGGATTTGAGCAACAGCGTATTTGGGTGACTATTCTACCAGCACAACCAGACTGGCACATCACGACAGCTTTGCCAGAGGTTCCAGGAAAAAGCAACACTTTTGAGTCGGTAGATTTTGACACTCTGGTGGACAGTCCCTTTGAGATTGGTTGTCAACGGCTACATGATTTTGAAGTGCTCGGAAAACCTCATCAATTGGCAATTTGGGGACGAGGTAATGCTGAGCCAGAGCGTATCGTTGCTGATACTAAGAAAATTGTTGAAGTGGAAGCCGAGTTGTATGGAGGTTTACCCTATGACCATTATCTGTTTTTACTGCATCTAACGGGTAGTGGTTTTGGAGGTCTCGAACATAAGTATAGCTGTTCGTTAATTTTCCCCCGCTTCGGTTTTCGGGCAAAGGAACAGTACCATCGGTTTATGCAGCTGGTGGCTCACGAATTTTTTCACCTCTGGAACGTCAAGCGAATTCGACCAAAAGCTTTGGAGGTGTTCGATTATGAGCAGGAAAATTACACAAGTTGCCTCTGGTTTTGTGAAGGGGCAACAAGTTACTATGACTTAATGATTCCCCAGCGAGCAGGTATCTATGATACCAAGACTTTGTTAGAGAACTTGGCTAAGGAGATTACCCGATTGCAAAAAACCCCAGGTCGTAAGTTACAGCCAGCGAGTGAGTCGAGTTTGGATGCCTGGATTAAACTTTATCGCCGGGATGCCAATAGTGACAATTGCCAGATTTCCTACTACTTGAAAGGAGAAATGGTTTGCTTGTTGCTGGATTTGCTGATCCGCACACGTCACGAAAACCAGCGATCGCTTGATGATGTGATGCGTCAGATGTGGGAGCAATTTGGCAAGCAAGAAATTGGCTATACTGCCCAACAGCTGCAAAAGGTGATCGAGTCGGTAGCTGGTTTAAATTTAAGTGGTTTCTTCGAGCATTACATTGATGGTACTACTGAACTACCTTTCAATGAGTATCTAGAACCCTTTGGTTTAAAGGTAGTTGCGGCTCAAGAGGAACCCGTACCTTTCCTCGGTATGAAAGTGAAGCCAAAGCAGGGTAAAGAATTAATTGAGTTTGTTGAAGCGGGCTCTCCAGCTGAGGTAGCAGGAGTTAATGCTGGTGATGAGTTGCTGGCAATTGACGGATTGCGAGTCATCGCTGAACAACTTAGCGATCGCCTAAAAGATTATGAGGTTGCTGACACCCTTGAGTTAAGTGTATTTCACAAAGACGAGCTCCGCACTTTACTGGTTACTTTAGGGGCACCGCAACCCAGTCGCTACCAGATTGTGTCCGTGGAGAATCCAACTCAAGCTCAAAAGCAGCATTTTGCTGGATGGCTAGGAACTTCTTTAAGTTAGATTGAAGGTTGAAGGTTAAAACTTTACCTTTCCAACTTAATAGTTGAAGGCTATTATATTATGGAACTACAAGCAATAAAGTATCCAATTTGCAATTCTAGCTCCCTCAGCTTCATAGCTCCGTGAGTGATTGGATATTTTTTGATTTTGAAGTTCCTGATTATTAGCCTTCAGGGTTTACTTGAAAAATGCATAACTTTTTACCATTTGCTTACTTCCAAAATCAATTTGTCCCTTTTAACGAAGCCAAAATTTCCATTGCTACCCATGCCTTACATTATGGAACGGGAGCTTTTGGAGGGTTACGAGCTATTCCTGAACCCAAAAATCCTCAGCAAATACTCCTTTTCAGATTAGAGCGTCATTGCCAAAGATTAAGTCGCAGTGCCAAACTACTCCAATATGACTTGCCTGCAGATAAAATAGAAAAAATTATTGTTGACTTTGTTCAAAAAAATCAACCAGATAAATCTTGTTATATTCGACCTTTTATCTACAATTCTGGGTTGGGAATTTCTCCAAGACTGCATAATATTGAAAAAGATTTTTTTGTTTATGGTTTAGAGTTAGGGGATTATTTATCTCCTGAAGGAGTTAGTTGCCGCATTAGCTCTTGGTATAGGCAGGAAGATCGTAGCTTACCCCTGAGAGGTAAAATTAGTGGTGCATATATTACTTCTTCTTTAGCTAAAAGTGAAGCTGTAGAATCTGGTTTCGATGAGGCTCTTCTCTTAAACTCTCAGGGGAAAATTAGTGAAGCCTCAGGAATGAATGTATTTGTCGTGAGAGCTGGTAAACTGATTACCCCTGGATTTGACCAAGATATCTTGGAAGGAATTACGAGAGATAGTATTATCACCATTGCTAAGGACTTAGGCATTGAGACTATCGAAAGACCAGTTGATCGTTCCGAACTTTTGATTGCTGATGAAGTTTTTCTCAGTGGGACAGCAGCTAAAATTAGCCCAGTTAAAAGAATTGAAAACTATGAATTACCCACAATGCGACCCATAACCGATCAACTTCAAGAAAAACTGGCTGCAATTACCAAAAATCAAGAACCTAGGTACAAAGATTGGGTATATACAATTCCTCTAGCATAATACCACCTGATTTTATTCACCCAAGCCCCCGCAAGACAGCACGGGGGATAAGTTAACTAAGTTTTAGCGACGTTTGCCTTTGAGGAAAGCACCAATACCGAAAGCACCAATACTGAGAAGGCTCAGCACTGAAGATGGTTCAGGTACTGCGCTAACGGTAAAGGAACCAAAGGCAAAACCCCCATCACCATCAGAGACGCGCAATGCTACATCATAGGTACCGGATGAACCAAAAGACCACTGTCCACTTGTACCAGTGAAGTCATCAAAGATGCCATCCATATCAAAATCCCAATCAAAGGTGAGAATGTCCAAGATTCCCGGATCTGTGGCAGTAGCGGAAAAATCAAACAACTCATTGGTATTAACAACTAAGTCTTGAGTAAGCTGGGTAATGGTGGGAGCCACATTTAAGACGGTTAGTTGCTGGGTAGAGGTATTACTGAAAGCACCGTCTTTATCCTGTGCTTGACCCGTATAGGTGAAAGTACCTTCATCAGCAAAAACACCTAGATTCTTGCTAGCTGTCCGAGTTCCTGAGATATTCCCATCAGTGCCAACATTTTCACCGTTGAGGAAGAAACTGATAGCATCTGCTCCCGGATCTATAGCAGACAGGGAGGCGGTAGCAGATTGTCCTTCGTAAATGACATTACTTGAAAGGCTCAGATTACTCAGAGTTGGTGCGACATTTTCGACAATTAAGTTTCGAGTAACAAGGTTGCTTAATCCTCCCTGGGAATCCCTAGCTTGAGCTGTATAGGTATGAACACCATTATCGGCAAACTGACCGAGGTTAGCAGTAAATGAGCGGGTTCCCGATGTACTACTATCGATGCCTACCTGGGAGCCATTCAGTAAAAAAGCGATCGCATCTGGATTGGGGTCTTGAGCAGACAGGAAGGCGGTAGCAGATTGTCCTTCTTTAATTTTGGGAATATTTAAACCAACGAGGGTTGGTGTTGTATTTGGCGGCGGTGGTGGTGGCGGTGGTGGTGGCGGTGGTGGTGGCGGTGGTGGTGGTGGCACCGGTTCTTCAGATTGGACAGGATCAAAGGTAGTACCGCTATCAGTATCTGTCAAAAATCCCATTAACCCTGAAAATCCAGTGTTCCAGAACAAGGAAAGACGACCAAAGAGGTCTCCTCGGGAGATGTCGATTGGTACAGAATAGTTATGGGAAGTTGGTCCTATCCCATAGGCTGTCTGAAAGGCCCAACCATCAGCTGAACCTGGTGTTTGAGAGGGACCTTCGCGGTCAGGCAAAATATCAAATACGGTGTTACCAGGGATAGCATCAATAATTAAGGCGGCAACGCTACTGCTACCACCGTAGCTGAAGTTCCAGGGATTACCGAAGGAACCGAAAGTATTACCTGATTGAGTCAAGGACCAACCAGTACCGAATGCACCTCCGGAAACACCACCTGTAGGAAACCAGGTTGAGGTTTGGGAGGTACCATCAAAGAAATTTACGGTTACCTGCATCCCTCCCATATCGCTGCCGACTGTTTGAAAGCCGGTGAGGGTGGTTGCTGTGGAGGGAGCAGCAGCGGTTCCTAGAAGGATAAATGTAGCACCAAGAATTAAACTGGATGGGTTTTTCCATAAAGAGCTAGTCATAGAACCCATTACTCCTGTAAGGGTAGATGTTGAAGTCACACTTATGTTGAGGCACTTTGCCTCAAAACTGTTCCAAATAAGTAGATCGGCACCATTCAAGTTAATTGGTCATTGGTCATTGGTCATTGGTCATTAGTCATTCGTTATTAGCACAAACTACAAAAGACAAATAACCAATAACAAAGCACCTACTCCGATTTTAGTGACAATGCTGGCAATCATTTCTCTCCACCAGCAGGAAGCTTGTAGACCCTACAATAATGCTCAACCCTTAGACTATCCTGAATTACAGATAAAAATTTAGCTAGAACCTTGCAAAAACTTATCTAGATCTTCATAATTACCAGCGTAGGTAATTGTGGGAGCATCATAACCCTTCAGATTAACTGTATATTGCTCGAAGACTAGCTCAGTATTCCCGAGAGCTGAAACGTAGCGGTAAGTATCTTCTCCTAAAGCTATATTTAGACCAATTTGCTTGGTGGCAGATTCTAGGCGAAAAGCTGCATTCACTGTATCACCAATAGCTGTATAGTCAGGACGATCGCCACTACCAGTGTTCCCAACCATAGCATAACCAGTATTAATTCCCGTCCCAATTCGCAGTGGGAAGGGTAAAGTAAACTCCTGGGAGAGAGCCGCAGTCATTTTGTGAGTATTACTCACCGCTTGTAAAATGTTAAGGGCTTCTTCCTTGCTCAATCCCTGGGAATCATGGAACCAAATAGCCATGACTGCATCGCCGATATATTTATCCACCCAGCTGCCAGATTTGCTGATGATATCACCAACATGGCGAAACCAAGTGCCAATTAAAGCTGAAAGAACTTTTTCATCAAGCTGACGTGTTAGCACGGTAAAGTCACGGATGTCAACTACCATCACTGACATCAGGCGACGTACATGCAAAGTTGAAGTCATGGTTTCATGTTCAGAAACCTCAGGCAAATCCTCTTTTTGGTCTTTAGATGGACAATAAAACTCTAGCTCAGTTTGACCGAAGGTAATGCGGTCAGAATTGCGCAAAGTAACTGGAACGGTGACCCGACGTCCATTAACAAAAGTGCCATTACGGCTACCCAAATCGATAAGATAAAAATCACCGGCTTCCGTACACTGAAACATCGCGTGGTTTCGGGAAATCCAGCGATTTGGTAGTACGAAGTTATTATCATCACTACGACCAACAGTCCAACAATTACTACCTACCAAAGGCAGATAGCGATTGCCAGTTTCAGTCTGAAGAAGTAGGTAGGGAGTGGAGCGCAAAGTCACCACAGGCATAGAAGCGACGACAAGTTTAAAAGCAATATTGAGAATATATTTACTCTCAAAATCAAATCAATTATGCTCGATTGATTCAAAACCAACCAGGTTTGATAGAAAAATTATCCATAGTAAACATTTAACTACATTTAAGCGATAGAAGCTGCTATCCAAAACAGACTATCTACCAAAATTGTACTCAATACTGCGCCACTAAATGCCTTCCAGTGCAATTGATTTTTGCTCAAAGGCCAAAGACCTATGACCAGAAGCGTAACAATTAATACAATTGAACAAGTAATTCCCCAAGGGGTCTTAACTTGTGCGATCGCACTTTGAAGTATTGGTGTAGCTAGGGCTGAGTCAACTTGCATTACCTGACGCCAGTAAGGAATTAGATCAGTTAAATAAAAATATATATCTGTTAAGGCTGTACCAACTAGCGAACCCAAGTAAAACAAATTTCCAATTTTCCCCCAACCACACCATAAACCCCAAAGAGCAAATGGTAAACCAATTGCTTCTACTGGTAGATGGATTAGGGGTTCCCAACGGAACCAACCCCAATAAATTGAGCCAGCTAGCCAACTCCAGCTAAACCCTAGCAGTAAATCTCCCCAGGTGCGAGTTGCTGGTTCCTTGAAGAGGGTTAATCCTAGCCATACCCAAAAGAGGGTCATTAGTAAGCTCAGTAGGGGTAGCTGACGTACTAACGGTGCTTGAGCAAACACTGGTACGGAAACCAAGAAAGAAGCAGCAGCGAACACTAACCAAGCTTTTCTCCTGGCATACCATACTGTCTGAAGGTAGTTGACAATTGGATGAGTTTCCTGAGGTGGGCAAAATTGCCCTGATTGGCATAATAAGCTCGAAACAGCAGCAGAAAAGAAAATATTGTTAAGCAAAATTTTATTATTCTTTACTTATGTTCATATTCCTCAAGATATCATATTGAGAATTGGGAATTGGGAATTGCTAATTGCTAATTGCTAATTGGTGATTGCTAATCGGGAATTTCTCCTTCTCTCCCCATCTTCCCCAGCTTCCCCAGCTCCCCCAGCTCCCTTGCCTTCAAAAAGTCCCTAGCGGCAACCTAAAGATTCGCTAGTAGCAACCCTAGTCTTGGAATTAACGCCAGAAGCTCTAGTGCAGAGTTTTTGTACTTGAGGACCATCTAACACCGCATTGGTAAAGTCTGCGCCAGTGATATCAACATCATCAAAGGTTGAGCGGAGCATAATCGCTTCGACAAAAATTCCATCACTTAAATCAGCGCCAGTTAAGTCAACCAAATGAGTGATCCCATAGGTAAAATTTGCTCCGTGCAAATTTGCCTTATTGATTACTGAATCTTTAAAAACTGCACCGCGTAGGTCAGCATTGCTAAAATTACTGGACTCCAAATTTACATTAGAAAACTCCCGTTCTCGCAAGTTTTGACCAGAAAAATCTTGACCACTGAGATCTTTTGCTCTTTCGGAGCGTAAAACCTTAGAAGAGGTGGCTGCCTGTGCTGAGAGAGGGAAGAGCAGAAATACTATAACTAACAGCAATACTAATAATCGATGAAAATGCTTCATGATGCTCGATACTTAACTTTGGGCTTGCTTGATTTTTGCCATGTTTTGGGAATAGTCCGTCTCTGAGCTTACCCCAATAATGAAGATTTTTTTCAACTTGGTGAGCTGGGTGAGCACGGGTGAGCGAAAAAAAGAGTGGGGAGATAGGGAGATGGGGAGATGGGGAGATAGGGAAACAAAGGAGAACTAATGATTTGAGAGGATAATTTGCTATAAATCCCACTTCATATTTCGTTCACCCGGTGAGTACAATCAGATCCTCCTTTTAGAAAGTTAAACTAGAGAATAGTAAAGATATTTCAACTTCTCCTCAGACATTTAAAGCCTAAACAGCTTTAAATAGGAGTTCAACCAAGGCAGGACGCACAAGGAAATTCTTATGAAGAGTAGTTCCTGGATGAGAACATGGATGAAACCTCAATCGGCAAGCCAACCGACAAATAAGCCAGTGATGCGAGCAGGTGTTTCTCAATCACTCAAGCAACGCACACCTCGTAAATTCTGGCGTCTTGCCGCCAGTTTACTCATTTTTCAAGGAGTAGTCTTTGGTGTCCCAGCTTACGCCCAGCAGACAGAACAGTCTACAAACCAGGAAAAACAAGCTGAAGACTCTCTAAACTATAGTCAGCTGTTACAGAAAATTGATGACGGCACAGTAAGCAAAGTAGAAATTGACGAAGGAACGAATGCGGCTAAAGTCACATTGAAGAACCAGCCAGAGGAGCCGAAGAAAGTTTTGCTGCTGGAGCAAAATCCGGAGCTGATTGAGAAACTCCGTAACAATAACATTGAAGTCGATGTTAAGCGCTCTGCAGATAACTCTGCTGCCTTGGGACTGGTAGCAAACCTATTTTTGCTGATCCTGTTACTGGTAGGATTAATGATGATTCTCCGTCGCTCCAGCAGTAATTCTGGTCAAGCAATGAACTTTGGCAAATCCCGAGCCAGGTTCCAAATGGAAGCGAAAACTGATGTTTTGTTCAACGATGTTGCCGGAGTTGAAGAAGCTAAAGAAGAACTGCAAGAAGTTGTTACTTTTCTCAAACAACCGGAACGGTTCACTGCTATAGGAGCACGAATTCCTAGAGGCGTTCTTCTGGTTGGTCCTCCAGGTACAGGCAAAACCCTCTTAGCAAAAGCAATCGCAGGAGAAGCGGGAGTTCCCTTCTTTAGTATTTCCGGCTCGGAATTTGTGGAAATGTTCGTTGGTGTTGGAGCCTCCCGGGTTCGTGACTTGTTCAAAAAAGCGAAAGAAAATGCTCCCTGTCTAGTCTTTATTGATGAAATTGATGCCGTTGGACGTCAGCGAGGCACTGGTATCGGTGGTGGTAATGATGAGCGAGAGCAAACCCTCAACCAGTTGCTCACGGAAATGGACGGTTTTGAAGGCAACAGTGGCATCATTATTATTGCAGCTACTAACCGTCCCGATGTCTTAGATGCAGCACTATTACGTCCCGGTAGGTTTGACCGTCAAGTAACGGTGGATCTTCCCGGATACAATGGTCGTCTGGGTATTTTGGATGTACATGCTCGTAACAAAAAGCTATCACCAGAGGTATCTTTAGAAAAACTGGCTCGTCGCACTCCTGGTTTGTCCGGTGCTGATTTAGCTAACTTGCTTAACGAAGCTGCCATCTTGACAGCACGACGGCGCAAAGAGGCGATTACTCCCCTAGAAATTGACGATGCGATTGATCGAGTCACAATTGGTATGACCCTCAATCCCCTCTTAGATAGCAAGAAGAAGCGATTGATTGCCTATCATGAGGTGGGACATGCTTTATTAATGACTCTACTCAAAAATTCTGACCCCCTGAATAAAGTTACAATTATTCCTCGTTCTGGTGGGATTGGCGGTTTTGCTCAACAGATATTTAATGAAGAAATGGTTGATAGTGGTCTTTTCAGTCGTGCCTGGCTCCTCGACCAAATTACAATTTACCTTGGAGGACGTGCTGCAGAAGAAGAAATTTTTGGTCCTGATGAGGTGACGGTGGGAGCCAGTAATGATATTAGAGCAGTAGCTGATAATGCCAGGAGGATGGTAACTCTCTATGGCATGTCTGATTTGGGAACAATGGCTCTGGAAACTCCTGACAACGAAGTCTTTCTCGGTGGAGGTTGGACACCTCGCTCTGATTATTCAGAAGAGGTAGCAACCAAAATTGACCAGCAAGTGCAAGATATTGCGATAAGTTGTTATGAAGAAGCTCGTCGCCTCATCCGTGAAAATCGACCATTGGTAGACAAATTGGTTGATCTTTTGTTGTCTCAAGAAACTATCGAGGGGGAGCAGTTCCGCAAAATCGTGGCTGAATACACCAAGTTACCAGAAAAACAATTGGTAGTTACTTCTTAAGTCTGAAATTTCCGGCAGCTCCCCGACTTCTTATTCCGGTTTGTCGAGTTAATCATAGTTTCAAAGAAGAAGTCGGGGAGCTTGGTTGCTTAAGTCTGAAATTTCCGGCAGCTCCCCGACTTCTTATTCCGTTTTGTCGAGTTAATCATGGGTTCAAAGAAGAAGTCGGGGAGCTTGGTTGCTTTTATGAAGAAAATAAAAAGAAAATATTTTCCTGATTGTCAATCTTCTTCTTTCAAGGAGAGGTAATTATCCATTATCCATTGTTCATTATCCATTGTTGAACGAGAGTGATTAGAGTTTATACCCAACCAGTCCAGGGAAATAGGTGGTTGCAACAGTATCAGGGACATCCACCTGTACTAGCTTGCATTTTAGGATTTACTGCTACTGCTTTGATCCCAGGTATTTCTACTGCTGGAGCAACACCCGAGGATCGTAAGTATACTGCGATCGCTGATGCAGAATTTTTGGTTAACGGAGTCACCGCACAACCTCAATATCCCCTCCCACCGCTGGAAGTTGGAGCATCACCTGTATTCATTTCCCGTGCTGTAGTTGAAGCATTCAACCTCCCTGTCTACCTCTTCAACGCTGGTTTACCTCAACCACCAGCTGTACCAGTAATTGACTTGGCTGGTGTCCCTGCCTGCTGTCTCACTACTGGAAATGCTCTACCTCTTAAGACGGTTCAAGAGCTTTTTAAGCAAGGCTTAAAGTGGGGAAAAAAGTTAGCTAAAGTTGCCGGTGAAGGCTATCTGATTATTGGGGAGTGTGTAGTAGGAGGAACAACCACAGCCCTGAGTGTTCTCACCGGTTTAGGTATTGCGGCCGCTGGCAAAGTCAACAGCAGCCATCCTAGTTGTAACCATAGTCAAAAGTGGGACATTGTGCAACGAGGGCTAGATCAGGCACGATTGAGGAGATGGGGAGATGGGGGTGAGCGAAAAAAGGCGTGGGGAAACGAGTCAGCAGACACGGAGACGCGGAGACACGGAGACGCGGAGAATGGAAATCCCACCTCATATTTCGTTCACCCGGGAGATGGGGAGAAAATTAGCCTTGCCTCAACTGGCAACAATTCCCTTACCTCCTTCAATCCTATGGAAGTAGTGGCTGCGGTGGGAGATCCCATGCAAATTGTGGCGGCTGGTATGGCAATGGCAGCTAGTAGCAGTTGTGGTGTCTTGCTGGCTGGTGGTACGCAAATGCTAGCTGTTTATGCTTTGGCACAGGCGTTGGCTTTACCTAGCTTTGGCATTCTTCAAAAATATTCCTTGAACTGGCAACCGACACAAGTGGTAGTGGGAACAACCCGTTGGGTTGCAGAAGATACCACTGGCGACACAGTGGGATTAGCACAAGAAATTGGCAATGTTCCTCTGGTAGCAACATTGTTGAGTTTTGTAGACTCTCGTTATCCTCAGCTCAGATCATATGAGCAAGGATATGTCAAGGAAGGTGTGGCTGCTGGAGGATGTTCGATCTCAGCTCATCTATACCAAGGCTGGAACTCAGCTCAATTACTTCAAGCGATCGAAGCTTTAGTAGCGCAACGCACTTGAAAATAGACGCACCGGACGCGGGGACGCCCAGACGCGGAGAGAGGGATTTTCATACATGGTGGTGAAAAAAAATTTTTCACCGGGACTGCCTTGTTTCTTCAGAAAGCAACTGACTTTTCACGGTACGTCCTAAAGTCAGGAAGAAGTAATGACTCACCAGACTCCTAACCCTCAGGGGGTGACAAGCAGCTCAAAAGCCTTCTGAATTAAGCTTTTAACCCCATTGAACTCCAAAAAGATGAGCGCTTATTGACAGGTTTATTGACAAAGAATCTGGGACACATACATCCGGGAGCACGAAATTTCCTGCTCTTGAGAGCCTCACTGGAGTTTAGACTAGTTCCCGGTGCAAAACCCAAAAGTCTTACAGTCGGTAAGATAAAAAATCAATCAATCAATCTAACGATGGTGTCCCAAAAGTGCGTGAGATCGCTAATCCTGCATTCGACGCAGATTTTTAAGAGCTACTTTCACTTCAATTAATTGCCTCAAAGAGTTGTGCAGCAAGCGATAGTACACTCTTTACTTATTACTTATTACTTATTACTTATTACTTCAAAACCAGAAAATTACGACTTTTTCAGCAAGCCCTAATTGAGAATTTCTCCCTTGTTTCCCTCAGTTCCCCCATCTCCCCCAGCTCCCTCATCTCCCCATTCCCCCACACTGCTAGGGCAACCAGCGAGGCTTGAAACCTGGTAACAGCCTCTCTGGTTGTAGCTGAACTGGGGTTTGGGATGAGGTAGAATCAACTACAGGCAATAACCAAAGCACTGCATCACTGATTGCTTGTCCCTCATCTGTCCTCAAACTATTATCAGCTGAGGGTGTTGTGCTAACTATCTGATCAAATAGTAGAGCTAAGCCGTCTGATGATAAACTTACTTTAATATCCCGTTGTTCGGGTAAAACCACCAACGGCTTCACTGGCAACTTCTCATTGTTCTTGGCAGCTTCGAGAGCAATAGCAGCGATAAACGGTTCTTCTACATATTCTTCCCCTTCAATTAATTGGGTAAGTAAGCAGTAGAGAATTTCTTTGTTGGGATTAAATTCGCAACTGTTGATGGAACCAGTGGTGCGCAACAATTCTGTCTCATCCCCTTGGTTAGTTACCAAAAACAGGGATCGTGTGTAGTCAGCGTTAAACTGTACCATTGTCGCGGCTGAACCATCCCGAGCAAAGCCCAGAACTACTCCAAATTTAGGTAGAAAATCTAGAGGTTTGGCTGCTGGTGTCAAGGGTAAAATTGCCACTCCCTGTCCCTGAGCCACTGCAACTGAGTTACTATCAGGGGTAATCAAAAAATCACCCCCTGGTTCATTTTCCAATGGTCTTGGTTTGGCATCAGGCTTTATAATCCACAGACCAAAGTCAGTGGCATTTTTTCGGTTCACTCGCTGGACAACAATCGTTTTCCCATCACTAGACAAATCAAATTTCAAATTTCGGTAGGCTTGATTATCCAAAACTCGATTAATTTTACCTACAGGTTCTTGCAAGTTGGACTTTGTCGTTGGAGATTGAAAAGATATTCCTGTAGTTACAGTGTAAAGCTGCTCTGCGAGTAAACCTCGACTCTGACTCAAGGGATCAGTGGCAAAAAACAAAATCTGCTCTCCATCTGGGTAAATCTTGAAATCCTTAACCAACAAATCTTGGGGCGTCAGGGTAGTTTTTTGCTGTTGAGTTAGGTTGTAGAGAATTAATCGTCCTTCTTCTTCCCCTTCTACACCAATGTAGGCAAAAACGCGATCGCGAGTGCGGAATACAGCATTGAATGGCTCCATTTCTGTTCCCCGTTCTTCGTCAGTAAAACCACGTAAATCGTCTTTTGCCCCTTCGAGTTGCACTTGATATCTACTGCCATAGGGTAGAGGAGAGTTGAAGGTAAAAGCCATTCGACGCCCAGCCCAGCTAATCTTTCCTTCAATAGGCTCACCTTCTGGCTGAGGTGGCTCTACTCCAGGAAGCAGTTGATTGACTTTGAGATTGTCTTCAACGCTAGCATGGTTCATTGGGCGGCTAAAGGTAAGTACAAAGCCAGTATCCTCTGCGCCTACTTGTTTTTCCTGCCAAGTGAAATCCCTAACCCGGGGTTTAGTGTGATTGCCACTCAACAGCAATATTCCAATCAATAGACTGAGCACAATCATTACTCCCAAAGCCACACGATCAATGGGTTGGAGTGATTTTTTCTTAGTTGCGGTTGGAGCTGACATGCTGTAAATAGAGATATTCTAGAGTGTAGAACTTATGTACTATGAATTAATTAAGCTTTACTTATAGCACTCATAATTTTTATGAAATCAAATATAACTTTACAGAAATACACATTGGCTTAGTAACATACAATACAATACACTTATAGGTAAGTTGTTTTGCTAGGGGCTTGGGTAAAAATAGAGTACTAGCTATGCAATAGGTATCAACAACCTTGAGCATTTGGATTTATACATTATTAACCTGCAAATCCCCTATAGCTCACAGCTTCAAAAACCCAATATAATCAAAACCATTCAACAGCTCGAACCTTATATAGGCTATTTGCCAACATCGAAAAGTCGGTTCTAAGCTCTTTTACCAATTTGCCTTCCAATAACCATAATGTCTTTTGATAAAAATTATCAACATCTTTAGAGAAACTCAAAACCAATGGCTAGCTAGAGCAATAGCTGAGTGCAGGTTTCATGAGTTTCAAAATCAATGTATCTACACAGGTTTGACTGGTATGGTTCAGAAGTTGTTTTAACTGATTAGCTTGTATCCATCTAGTCAGTGTTGTCAATCATAGCTGGGATTAGAGTGAAGTAACAAGCAAACAGCAAAGTTTAGTCTATCCAACTTAACTTCGACTTGTATAGCTTTAACAAAATTCTTAAACAGCGGTAGAAACGGGTAGTGCATCTGGGGAGCAAAACTACCATTTTTTTTTATCTAAGAAGCTTTAATGCCTTCTTGAAGTCAAGACATAAAGGGTGCTCTATACAAAGTCGTACTAGCTAAGTCAATATCCCTTAGTTTATTTAATGCTATGAATTTCAAGGCAAGCCAGCAAGCCACTTATAGTTCATTAGAAACAGCTCAAGAGAAAATAGGGGAACAATTGGATATGGCGGCATTCTGGTTATATAAGCGTGCTCTGGCAGCTACTAGTTGTGGAATTGTCATCAGTGATGCTCGCCAACCTGATATTCCGGTAATCTATTGCAATCCTGCTTTTGAGAAAATCACCGGCTATTCTCGAGAGGAGATAATTGGCAAGAACTGCCGATTCTTACAAGGAGCAGATACAGATCCGCAGACACTTGAGCAAATCAGACAGTCTCTGAGTGAAGGGAAAGAATGCCAAGTAGTGTTAAAGAATTATCGGAAAGATGGCACAGCTTTTTGGCATGAGCTAAAAATTTCGCCCATAAGAGACCCTAATGGATGTTTAACCCACTTTATCAGCATTCAGACAGATATAACCCAGCGCAAGCAAGCTCAACAGGCTCTCCAACGTAGTAAGGCTTTGTTGAGAGCACGACAAGAAGCTGATCTTGACGGCGTGTTAGTGATTGATGAACAAGGAGCAATCACTAACTACAATCGCCAATTCTGCGAAATGTGGGAAATTCCAGAGGAGTTGATGCGCTTTGGAAATAAGGACAAACTCATTGATGGTATCCTTCTCTTACTCACTGAACCCGAAGAAGTTTTGCGTCAGGTGAAACATCTAAAGGACAACCCTACCACTGCCAGCCGCAATGAACTAAACCTCAATGATGGGAGGGTTTTTGATTGTTACTCAACTCCAGTATTATCACCCAATGGCGAATCCTATGGCAGAATCTGGTCTTTCCGCGATATCACCCAACGCAAACAGACTGAAGCCAGACTAAGGAAACAAGCAGAGAGAGAGCAATTACTGGGGGAGATGAATCAGCGCATCCGCCAAACTTTGAACCTTGAAGAAGTGCTCAACACCACTGTAGACGAAGTACGACAATTTTTGGTCTGTGATCGAGCACTCATCTACCGTTTTAATCCAAATCTCACAGGAACGATGGTTGTCGAATCAGTGAGTGAAGAGTGGAAGTCTATTTTGGGAGAGCAGATTCAGGATAACTGTTTTCATAAAACCAAAGCTCCTTACTTCCGACAAGGTGGGATTCGAGTAGTTGAGGATATCTATAATGCTGGTCTGCACAAGTGTTATGTGAAAATGTTAGAGCAGTTTCAGGTAAGAGCTAACTTAATGGTCCCCATCCTACAAAAAGATAAGCTCTGGGGACTACTAATTGCTCATCACTGTTCTGAGCCAAGGAAATGGAAAAAATCGTCAGTAGAATTACTCAGACAGTTAAGCGTACAATTAAGTGTAGCAATTCAACAAGCAGCATTATTTGAACAGCTAGCAGGTGAGCTGAAAGAGCGCTCGGCGGCTGAAACTGCTTTACGAGAGTCGGAAACAACTCTTATTCAGGAAAGAACCAAGCTAGAAGCAACTCTCTATCAACTCCAACAAACTCAACTACAGCTGATTCAGACGGAGAAAATGTCGAGCCTGGGACAATTAGTTGCTGGTGTTGCTCATGAAATTAATAACCCAGTTACTTTTATCCACGGTAATATCTCTCATGCCGACAACTATGCTCATGATTTGTTGAAATTGGTACAACTTTATAACGAACAATATCCCCAACCTGTCAAGAAAATTGAAGAATTTACTAAAGATATTGACTTCGATTTTGTGGTAGAAGATTTTCCTAAGCTTTTGAGATCAATGGATATGGGAGCAAATCGTATTCGTCAGATTGTCCAAAGTTTAAAAAATTTTTCACGGTTAGAGCAAGCAGAGCGTAAAGCAGTAGATATTCATGAGGGTATTGAAAATACTCTGATGATTTTACAGCATCGATTGAAGCCTGCAGCCGCAAATATTAAGCTGATCAAAAATTACGGCTACTTACCTCCAGTAGAGTGTTATGCAGGGCAGCTTAATCAAGTGTTTATGAATATTCTTAATAATGCAATTGATGCCCTTGAACAATATAATCGAGAGCGATGCTCCAGCAGTGATCCAAAGATTATTTTTGATCAGCTAGAGCGCAATCCCAGCACTATTAAAATCTCTACTGAGGTCGTAAACTATTGTTCAACAGACGCCTTCAGCTGTGATGTAACGCAAAACTGTCAAAGCGTTGTTATCAGAATTGCCGATAATGGTCCTGGTATTCCCGAAAAACTCCGGCAACGAATTTTTGATCACTTTTTTACTACTAAACCTGTAGGAAAAGGTACTGGTTTAGGGTTGGCTATCAGCTATCAAATTGTCGTTGAAAAACATGGGGGGACGATACAGTGTTTATCAGAGCAAGGAAAAGGTACTGAGTTTGTGGTGGAAATTCCTGTGTGAATCTTAAAAAACAAGGGAGTAGGGAGTAGGGTACTTTTTGCTGCTTACCACCAATATGCCTTTGGAATAAACCTACCTAAGACAAAACCGCTTGAACAATACGTGCAATATTCCTTCCATCATCGTATCCCCCGATGATGCGTTCCTTCAAGTTCAAGTCACCCACATTTCTAACCTCACTCCTGAAAGAAGAAATACTCTCAACTTTTTCCCCGAACCTTGCCAACAATCAAACCTACAGAGGGAAAAAAAAACGAGTATTTATACTCATTGTTTTGGGGTCAATTTCCCAACAAGAATGTGTGTTCTTCAGTACAATACTTTTTGAAGTACGGAATGTAGATACAGGCTTCTAGTCTGTATAAAAAGTTTGCACTGGCAAGATCCCAGTTCCACAAGAGGAAAGATGATACGTCAAGCTTCTTGATTTTAGGAAGAGTACAATAGACTATATGCGCAGACTTTCTCCATCATTGATTGTAAAACTGGAGGCTACAATCTAGAAGGTTCAAAGGCTTCAATCGAGAGGTTAACAAGATTAGTAATGTTAATAGCAATCGCTTACGTATATGCAGTATTACAAGGTCAGCAGTTAAAGCGAATAGGACAAGAAAAATATATAAATCGCCTGAAGGAGAGCAGACGATATGAGCAACGTCATAGTAGTTTTTGGGTAGGAATTTATTGATTAAATTGGATACTCGGCATAGAGCTTTGTCAAGATTTAGTTAACCAACTAATGAGTCTATCTTCCAACAAGATATCATATTTTCAGCGGGGATTGAGAGCCATGTCTCTGATACAACTAGCTATTCTTTAAATTAACTGAACATCATCTTTTATGATAGCGGAAAACAACTAAACATTGCATAGTATTTATTTATTTACTTAAATAAATTTTTTGTGTCTCAAATCCTATGATCTGAATAGAGTTGCGAGGGTTAGCGATCGCTAACCCTCCCCAAAAAAGATTATCATTATCATCAAATACTTGACATCAATCTTATTCTCAATAAGCCTGTCAATAAGAGTCCATCTTTGGGGAAGTCAATGGGGTCAAAAGCTAACTCTCGCTAAGGCTTCAGCCTGCTTGTCACCCCCTGAGCTCCAGTCATTACTTCAAAACCGGAATCAATGGACTCGATGAGGCAAACCCTAAATATCAAAGTAATCCCCAGACTTTGATTGTCCTATCTCCACTACCACTAACCAAGGTCTGGCCCTTGGGACTGAAAGTAACAGAGACTACATCCCCTTCATGCTCCGAGAGAGTGCGTAAGAGTTCTCCTGTAGCTAAGTCCCAAAGATGGATCTTTCTGTAACTGCCACTAGCTAAAATCTGTCCATCGGGGCTGTAGGCAAGGGATAATATCTCACCGGCAAGTCCCGGTAGGGTATAGATAAGTTCCCCTGTACTTAGATCCCAAAGTTTGATGGTTTTGCCACTACCACTGGCGAGCAACTGCCCATTGGGACTAATGGCAACTGTCACCACTAACTCTGAATGTCCAGAGAAGGTGTAGACTAGTTCCCTGGTTTCCAAATGCCAGAGTTTGATTTTTTTACCTCCACAGCTAACCAAAGTTTCCCCGTCGGGGGAAAATGCGATCGCTGCTATTCCTCCTGGATGAGCCATAAATCTAGTGGGAGTAGTCTTTGTGAATAGCTGCCGCAGTGTGATGAATTCTTCCCAACCAGCACTGGCTAAGGTTTGTCCATCAGGACTAAAAGTGATCGAAAAAACTGGAGCAGCATGTCCGGTGACGGTGCGTAGCCATTGTCCAGAACGTAGATGCCACAGCCGGATGGTTTTGTCTTGACTACTACTAGCAAGCAGCTTACCATCAGGACTAATTGTTAGGTCGGAAACAGCATCATTATGACTTGTGAGTAGGTGCAGGAATTGACCTGTTGGCAAATGCCACAAGCAGATAGTTTTGTCCCGACTGCCACTAGCGAGAGTCTCTCCATCTGGGCTAATGGCAAGGGAGGTAACCCCTTCACGATGACTAGTGAGTTGGTAACGACATTGTAATAAATGCCAATCCACCTTTGGCTTTATCACCGGGGATTCAGATGCTGATGGTTCCCTTGTTTCTGACTCCCCCATAATGGTTTCCAACCGCTTCTTGGCTCCTGCAAGTCCTCCTAAAATGGCACCTTCAGGAGGGGCTGAACTGGGGCTTTCGGTAGGTTGGTGAAGATTGGCTTTCATTGCTCTTTGTTGTAGCAATACCTGTTGGGTAAGCAAATCTTTTACTGTTAAAAGTAAGACCCGCTGAGCATTAATCTCACAGGTAAGCTGAATACGATCTACTCCAGTTTCACTTGTAGGAGTAAGGGGGATAACACAAGCTTGCTGCGACTCTAGCTCCAAAAGCCGAAATTCGGTGGTTTGAGGAAGCTGGTTGCTGGTTATTGCCCCTTGCTCATCATAAGTAATTTCTACAGATGCCTGTTCTCTAAGTTCTCCAATCTGGAGTCGCATCTTCCTTTGTTCATCGCTAATGACTTGCAGGTTGAGAGTTTTTGGCCTTTGACTGGGGTAACGGCTACCCTTCTCAAATAGGGGGAAATAGATAGTTGTCTCGGCTTTAGCATCCCACAAACGGATAGCATAACTGTGCTGGAGATAATCATCAATTCCGACTATTTGCCCCACAGCCAAGGCTCCCTGAGCAACAGCTTCCAACGGCTGGTTGAGGGATACACGCTCTTGTCCAAATTGGGAAATGATTAGCTGTTGCACAGCAGGAATCTGACAACTCCCCCCTACCAACAAAACCTGATCAATTTCTTCTTGGCTAATACCTTTATTGAGAGCAAGTGCGAGTACTTCTTCTAAAGGTTGCTGTACTTGGGGAAGTAACTGGTGAGATCTCAAAATCTGCTCAAATTCTGTCCGAGTTAACTGCAATTGGTGAGATCTGGCTGCTTTAGTATCGCTCCAAGTAGCGATTGCCTCAGTGCTAGTGGAGAGTTGGATCTTAACTTGTTCTGCGGCTTCTAACAAATTCTGCCAGCTTTTCTTCGTCAGTTCTCTCCTTGAGGAACCAATTGTTTGTAAGTACTGTTGGGCAATCCAGGTATCAATATCGATTCCTCCCACATAGGCATCTGCTTTGGCTAGGACTTCTGCTTGCAAAACCTTTTGACCTTTACTAGGAGCTGCTGTCTTAACTAAACTCAAATCCAAGGTACCACCACCAAAATCCACCACCAATACCACTGCTCCTGGCTTGCTTACCCCATAGCCGAAAGCTGCGGCTGTGGACTCATCCACAATCTGAACTACAGGAAGATTGAGCTTCTGTTTCAAATCTTGAAACCAATTGAGGTAGCGCTTAAAGGCTCCCACTGGCACGGTAAAAATTACCCGATTTGGTTGCAGTTCTTGAGCAATTACTTGTTGCCAAATCTGCTGGAGAAAAACTTCTGTGATCGATTCAGGACTATAGGTTGTACCATCAATTTGGCGATCCGGTGAGCGGTAGTCGGCTGCTAATTCTCGCTTAAAGGCACTAAAAAGTCGCTCTGGCTGCTCAATTCCCAACTGTTGCACTCGCACTGGTTCACCGACAAGGAACTGCTCTGCTCCCTGGACAAATACCAGACTTGGCACTACATTAGCGATATCCTGGGTAGTCTCGAAACAGCGTGAGATGGGCTTGATGTTCAGTGTCCTTGGGGTTTGAGTTGTATGATCCAAGGTACAGACAATTGTGTTACTGGTTCCGAAATCAATGGCAACAGTATTCACTTACATTCTCCTGGGAAGGTGATTTTCATCCTTAGGTGTTAGGTGTTAGGTGTTAGGTTTTAGGTTTTAGGTAATTTCCCCTGAAGGTGCAAGGTTTTTGAGCCAAAAGATACAATTTCCTTGCAGTTGGCAAGATAAAAAATGATTGAAATGGAAAGCCTTGTCTGATAAAGCTTCCACACTCATGCAGCAAACCCTAAGTAAAACCCAACAAAGTATCCTCAAAAGCCCTAGTTTGACATCTAAATCATAGACAGATTGTCAACTCTAGAAGATTATAGAATATGATACCCAGCCAAAACTATGCGAGAATTTTATCCCCCTATCCAACCCTACAACCAAGGAAACTTAAAGGTTTCTGAGCTTCACACTATTTACTTTGAAGAATCTGGGTTACCTCAAGGAAAGCCCGTTGTTGTGCTGCATGGGGGACCTGGAGGAGGAAGCCAACCTTCCTATCGCCAATACTTCAACCCAGAAAAATGGCGAATTGTCATGTTTGATCAACGGGGTTGTGGTAAAAGTACTCCTCATGCCGAACTCGAACAGAATACCACCTGGGACTTAGTCAGTGATATCGAAAAATTGCGATCGCATCTGGGTATCGAGCAGTGGTTTGTTTTTGGCGGTAGTTGGGGTTCTACCCTATCTTTAGCTTACAGTCAAACTCATCCTGAATGCTGTCTGGGACTGATACTAAGAGGTATTTTTATGCTCAGGCAAAAGGAAATACGGTGGTTTTATCAAGAAGGAACCAGTTATATTTTCCCTGATGCTTGGGAAGAATATCTCAAGCCGATTCCCCCAGAGGAACGCCATGATTTAATTAAGGCTTACTACCAGCGCTTGACTAGTCCTGATACCCAAACTCGTTTGGAAGCTGCTCGTGCTTGGTCTGTTTGGGAAGCAAGTACTAGTAAACTCTTCCAAGATAATAACCTGATGCAAAGATTTGGTGATAACTACTTTGCTGCCGCTTTTGCCAGAATTGAATGCCATTATTTCATCAACAAAGGCTTTTTTGACTCAGAAGACCAGCTGCTGCAAAATATCAACCGCATTCGTCATCTTCCTGGTGTAATTGTTCAGGGACGATACGATGTAGTGTGTCCCATGGTATCAGCTTGGGAGTTGCATCGGGCTTGGCCAGAGGCAGAGTTACTTGTTATTCCCGATGCTGGACATTCGATGTCAGAACCAGGTATTCGCAGTGCTTTGATTGAGGCAACGGATAAGTTTGCTAGTTCTTGAATAATGGATAATTGATAATGGATAATTGATAATGAATAATTGATAATTGATAATTACTGGAGTTTAGACTATGACTTTCATAGCCCAGTCTTCTTTTTGGGCTAAGAATTGAGTAAATTGATTCAAAATGAGTGTCTAAGTCTTCTTATTTTTCGCTTTTTTGCCGGTGCTTTTTCCTTTTTTAACTACTGGATAACGGGTTCGTTTGTTTCTTTTTGTCCCAGTTTTCCATCCGGGAGACTTTCCAGGGGGTTTGGAAGATTGTGCTGGAGTTCCAATCTCAACTAAAAGTCCTAACATTGACTGTGCAACTCTTCCAGGCGTTAGATTCGACTGGGGCTAAAGCCCAAGGAAGGTGGTGTTCTTTCACTATATCCCTAGCTAACCATAGCTGCCAAGTCATCAATGGCATCAAATCACTCCATCTTTCACATTGCTGTGGTGTACTTAGGGCTTGCTGCAAGAGTCTGAAAGCGCTGTCTGGCATAGCTTTCAAGCTTTTATTTTCCTTGAAAAGTGCAAGAAAATTGAGCTCATCAATGCAATTTCCTTGCATCTTCTTAACCCATAATCCCCTTTAAAGACTATTCTAAACTCCTAAACTCCTATTCTCCTGACTCCTGACTCCTGACTCCTGACTACTTATTCAGCAAACCCTACTTAGGGAAGGTAATGTCCAATGCAGGATTCGCCATCAGCGCAAGCTGGTGCTCAAAGCAATCGCACCTGCGGAGTTTTACGATCACACTCTTCAGCTCCCCAAGTTAGTCTAAACTCCAGTACCTTACAGGAATGGATCTATTTTTTGAAAAATAGTGAGATCAAAGATGAATTTGCTGCCAAAGGAATGGTAGAAGCTAAGGAAACCCTAAGAGTAAATAATCTATCAGACACTGAAAGAGCGGCATATAACCGTTACATGGATAACAAGAGCTACGAAGCAAGTATCTTGAATACCCAATAATTTGAGGCGCAATGGCAAATCTAACAGATTGAGGAGGCTCAAATTAGAGCTAGGGAAGAAGGTATTCAACAAGGTATTAAAGAAAATAAAATAGCGATCGCACGCTCATGTAAACAACAAGGTTTAGATATAGAGACTATTATGGCAATCACCCAACTGTCTCGGGAAGATATCGAAGCTTTTTAACTCATCCCCCGGAAGACAGCACGGGGGATCTCGTGTTATTTGTTGTTAGTTGTTGGTTGTTGGTTGTTTTTAAAAAAACTTTCTAACAAATAACAAGACGGCGGGCAGCTATCCCTCCCATCCCTAAATTAATGGGCTTCGCGCCGCTTTCGGTAAATATCAGCCTATTCAAGGTTGTTATATTAATCGGAGCGGCGGGATTTGAACCCACGACCCCCACTACCCCAAAGTGGTGCGCTACCAAGCTGCGCTACGCCCCGGCACTGTTATTTAGAATAACATAATATTGATAAAGAAAGCAACAATTTAAAAGACTTTTAGTGACTGAGCTGCTTGAACTAAGCTGGGAACTGCTGAGGCAAGCCAACTACCTTCACAACAACGTCCGGTATTGAGAATCAAGCGCACTCTATAGGCATCAGGATAGCCTTCTACCTCCATCCAGAGTAAATCGCTTTCCGCTTCACAGGTAATTTTTTCCTCATCCATCAACTCACTCGCCATCTGGCTCATTGTCTGAGCTAACTGTGCCAACAAGCGGCAAAAGTCATCTAATTCTGCCTCGGTTAGCTCAATTGCCCAGTCATCGCCACCGACTAAACCTTGATAGTCCCTTGCTTGAGGATCCCAACCTAGACGCCAGCCGGAGCCATTTTTGAGCAAACGTTCCATGTAATACCATTTAGTTTGATGTCTATTACCTAGTTGCAGAAGCGGTTGACTAACAATTTCGTCTGTCCTAAGACTTTACGGACTCAGCTGTGATACTCAACGTAAGAAAGGCATCTCAAGGGGCTGGGAGATCCTTCGCTATCGCTCAGGATGACAGAATTGCGTTACGGTGCGTAAGTCCTATTTCCTTAAGGCAAGAGTAAGCGAGAATCTCCTGGCTTAGGTAGCGCTGGTATTACTCTACGATTGGGAGTGGGTTTTGGTAATGGTGAAGCACTTGGTGTCGGTTTCGGTGTTTGGGGACGATTGGGGTTAAAGGTGCTGACTAATACTTCTACTAAAGTATCCCTTTGGGCGCGATTGAGCTGTTCAATTGCTGCGCGATCGCGCTCCATCGGATTTTCCTCTAAGGTATTGTTACCGGGATACTCTAATTCAGAGATTTTCTCATTTACACCCAGATAGTCTGCTAGAGTCAGTTTCCAATCAAAACGGTAATAGGGAGGACGATTTTTTACCTCAAGGTGATATTCCACTAGGCGATTCACCAGATTATTATCTGTATCTACCTCACCAGTATTCTGATTGACATACTGGTTTTCTAGTGGTAGGGAGGGTAAACGTTCATAAACTTTCTGCCAAACTTCTTCTTTTCTAATAGTTTGGGCAGTAGCAGGCTGTAAGCCGATTAAGTTGAAGGCTCCACCCTCACCAACCTCTGCGGACCAGTGAAACCAGCATAAACTAGTGATAACAGCAAGAAATAGACTTACATTAAGCCAAATAGCCTTATTTTTTGGTCTTTTTTTGCTCATACTTATCCCGAAACACTAGTACAAGAAGGCAGAAGGCAGAAGGCAGAAGGGAAGAAAGCTTACTGTACAAGCTTTTTAACCTTTTTTAAGTGGTCACTTATTTCCGCCGCGCTGCACTAGAGCGATATTCCTTGTTTAATCCCCAATAATTTCCGGCTGTGTTAGCTCATCAGACATCTCGATAATTGCCCGCAGCACAGGCTTCATCAGAGGATCATCAAGATTTTCAAAGTCTTCATAGCGACGGCGCTTGGCACGAGTTGCTACTTGCACCGTAATCCGATAGCGATTGGATGCTGCACTGACTAGTTCTTCTGAGCGTTGCAGAATCTGGTTGGAATCAAAATGATAGTGCTTGTGCAGCATAAGTTGTTTGATGAGTGTCAACTAAAGAATTTAGCAATTAGCCACTAGCTTTGAAGTTTATTTCATCAGCTATTGGTTGATTACTCTATCTAGTTTAACAGGAGTGTTGGGTTTCACTTCGCTTCCACCCAACCTACAGTTTTAGGTGTGCCACGCTAGTAGAGTGGGCAAGATCAGTAGAACTTGTTAAGCTATCTTTGATTGACTTTGCTCACCCTAAGGTTACTGCTAGAGACTCAAGCTATCAAGGCTGTGCAGATCAATCAATGCCAAGAACCCGCCGTTAAGCCGTTGGTGATAACGGGAGTCTCCAGGAGGTTTAAAGATGGTGCAATTCACAACCATTGGCATCTTCTGAAATGGATTAGTGCCTCAAGTATATTACAGGTGCAAATAATATCGTACTATTGTCCAAAGTCCAATAAATGTATAGAGTTGTAAACAATTAAGCAACCTAAGTACTTTTGTCTATGCAGACCCTTGCGATACCTGCCTTGCAGTCGATTCGTACAAAACATCGACTACCTCTAAAACTAGTAGTGCTAGGAGATAGCCTCATTTATGGATTTGGTGACCCGGAAGGAGGAGGTTGGGTAGAGCGACTGCGACGCCAATGGATGTCGCCAGATAGTCCAGGTCATGTTATTTATAACTTGGGTGTTCGGGGTGATGGAGTACAGCAAGTACAAGAGCGTCTAGAGCACGAGTTTCGCAGTCGCGGTGAACTTAAGAATCGGGTGCCGGATGCCATTATTCTTTCTGTAGGCGTTAATGATTCAGCACGTCTTGGACGTCCCGATGGGCGTAATTTTACCAATTTTGATACTTTCCAATTGGAATTAGCTAATCTACTAGATCAAGCACAGCAATTGTGTCCGGTGCTATTTGTGGGTATGGTGCCAGTAGATGAGACAAGAATGCCATTTTTAGATTGTTTTTACTACAGCCATGCTGAACAATACCGCTACAAAGAGGCAACTCGTTTTGCTTGTATGAGGCGACAGATTCCCTACTTAGATATTTTTGATATCTGGAAGTCTCGTGGTAGTGATTGGTGGTCTAAGAATTTGTCTCAAGATGGTCTTCATCCCAATGTAGCTGGCTACCAAGAATTATTACAAGATGTCCTCAACTGGGAACCTTTAACCCAGCTAAATAGGGCTTGCTGAATAAGTCCATTGATTCTGGTTTTGAAGTCATAAGTGCCTGACGGCGAATTTAGAATTTAGAATTTAGAATTTAGAATTTAGAAGTTACGCATTGACAGAAATCCTTAGATATGCAGCTATGTCTATTCGACTTTTGGTGTAATTTTTCCAATGCAGATTAGCGATCGCTATATCCAAAAACTGCAATCAAACGGCTGAAACAACGCAAATGCAATAGTACTTTTGTACAGTGCGTAACTCCTAGAATGGAACAAACAAGGATCTAATCCTCTTCCCTCCGGGTGAACAAAATTTTCGTGGGATTTATAGCAAAGTATCCTTTCAAATCATTAGTTCTCCTTTGTTTCCCTATCTCCCCATCTCCCCATCTCCCCATCTCCCTATCTCCCCACTCTTTTTTTCGCTCACCCCTTCTCTCCTGCCTCCGAGCCCTCTGCCTCCTGCCTCCTGCCTTCTTTCTCGAGAGCTTTATTCACCTCATCTTGTCTTCAGTTTTTCACAGCCAACTTAATAGATTAATGACTTTTTAGTGAGTTAGTAAAATCACTAATCCAGATGATTATAATTAATGACTTTTTAGTGAGTTAGCAAAATCACTAATCCAGATAATTATAGTTTTAGTAAGTTGCAATTGAATTAATCAAAGAAGTACAAGATGACAGTTAGCATTCAGAGTTCTGTTGACGAATCAGCGATAGCAATTATCGGTATGGGGGGTCGTTTCCCAGAAGCCAAAAATCTCGATGAATTCTGGCATAATCTTCGCGCTGGGGTGGACTCTATTTATCGATTTTCTGATGAAGAATTGTTAGCTAATGGTGTTGCTATAGCTGACTTAAAAAATCCCAACTATGTCAAAGCAAAACCCCAACTCACAGAAATAGAATTGTTTGATGCTAATTTATTTAACATTAATAATTCAACTGCAAAGAGGTTAGAGCCTCAACAACGTTTGTTTCTAGAATGCTCTTGGGAAGCTCTGGAAGGAGCAGGGTACAATCCTGAAACTGACAACTATTCGATTGGTGTTTACGCTGGAGCATCAGGAATAGAATACTATTTGCAAAATATATATCCTAATCCCGACTTAAGGGATGAGTTTATGGCAAAGCTTTACACGAGTCTACATACTTTTGCTACTCGGATAGCTTACCAAATGAATCTCACAGGACCGGCTTTAACTATCCTAACCAATTGTTCAACATCTTTGGTAGCAGTTCATACAGCCTGCAAAAGTATTCTCAATGGAGAATGTGATATGGCAATAGCGGGTGGTGCTAGGGTAGATTCTCGAAGAACTGGGTATTGGTATGAAGAAGGCTCTATAGAATCTCCAGATGGTTATTGTCGTCCTTTTGATACAAAATCTAAGGGAACTGTTTTTGCTGAAGCTGTGGGAGTTGTAGTTTTGAAACAGCTAAAAAACGCGATCGCTGATGGAGATATTATTCATGCTGTGATCAAAGGATCAGCTATTAATAATGATGGTCATTTGAAAGTTAGTTTTTTTGCTCCCAGTTCTAACGAGCAAGCTAAAGTAATTGCAAAGGCTCAAGATATTGCCGGAGTTGATCCGGAAACCATTAGCTATATTGAAGCTCATGGAACAGGAACTGCTTTGGGAGATCCGATTGAAATTGCTGCACTCACCAAGGCTTTTGCACTTAAAACTCAAAAGAAGAATTTTTGTGCTATTGGTTCAGTAAAAGCTAATATCGGACATGCCGATGCAGCAGCGGGAGTGACAGGTTTAATCAAAACAGTTTTGGCGATGAAGCACCGCCAAATTCCACCCTTGGTACATTTTGAGACACCTAATCCTGAGATTGACTTTGCTAATAGTCCCTTTTATATCAATACTAAACTTGCAACATGGAAGACAAACGGGACACCTCGTCGTGCTGGTGTAAGTTCTTTTGGTGCAGGTGGCACTAATGCTCATGTCGTGTTGGAAGAATGGAATCGAGAAGGCAGTCCCGATGAAAAAATTTCACTACCAGAAAGTAGGGGCGAATGGCCATTCGCCCCTACCGCTCCCTACTTTCAAGAAGAGTTAATCGTACTATCGGCTAAAACACCTACGGCGTTAGAAACTGCAACGGTTAATTTAGCTAATCATTTAAAAGAGCATCCGGAACTTAACTTAGCTGATGTTGCTTATACTCTGAGTATTGGTCGTAAAGCCTTCGATTATCGGCGAATTGTAGTCGTATCCAACCTTGAAGATGCAGTCAATACCTTAGATACCAAACAAGTCTTAACCAATTCCGGTCAAGTCAAAACCCGTTCTGTGGTATTTATAGCAACCGCCAGGGCCATTAGGACATCAGATTAACGTCGTTTATTATTTCGAGCTAAACCTAGTGTCCTAACCGTTGTGGCGGTTGCTATATGTTTTCTGGACAGGGTTCTCAGTATGTGAATATGGCACGTTCACTCTATGAGACTCAAGCCACTTTCCAAGAACATCTTGCTCAGTGTTGTACACTGCTAAAATCCGACTTAGGCTTTGACTTACGAGATATTCTCTATCCCAGTGAAGAGGAAATCGAAACCGCTACCCAGAAGCTGAAAGAAACTGCAATTACCCAACCTGCCTTATTTGTCATCGAATATGCTTTGGCTCAATTATGGATATCTTGGGGAATTAAACCGGTAGGGATGATCGGTCATAGTATTGGAGAATATGTAGCCGCAACCTTAGCCGGAGTCTTCAGCTTAGAAGATGCTTTAAGCTTAGTCGCTGCTAGGGGTAAATTGATGCAGTCGATGCCATTTGGCTCCATGTTAGCCGTTCCCCTATCAGAAAATGAGGTTAAGCCTTTATTAGAGAACACCTCCCTACAAATCGCTACAGTTAATAGTCCTGCTAACTGCGTTGTTTCAGGGACAAATGCAGCTATAGAAACTTTAGAACAACAATTAGTAACCCAAGGCATTGAAGGTCGTCATCTTCATACTTCCCATGCCTTTCATTCTGATTTGATGGAGCCAATATTGGAACCCTTCACTGAAAAAGTTAAACAGGTTACACTCCATGCTCCCACCATTCCCTTTGTCTCTAATGTCACCGGAACTTGGATTACTGTAGCAGATGCTACTAACCCCAGGTATTATGCTCAACATTTACGTTCTTGTGTCCGCTTTGCTGATGGAATCAACGAATTTTTTAATAACCCCGACCAAATTTTGTTAGAAGTGGGACCTGGATCTACCTTAAGTACCTTAGCCAAATATCATCCCGATCAGCCATCAGCACAAATTACTCTCACTTCACTACCTCATCCCCAACAAGAAGCATCAGATGTCGCTTTCTTACTCAAGACATTAGGTCAACTATGGTTGGCTGGAACTGAAGTAAATTGGCAGAACTATTATCGAGAAGAAAAACATTACCGTGTTTCTTTACCTACCTATCCTTTTGAAAGAAAGCGCTATTGGCTCGAACCTAAAAAACAACCCACTTATCAGCTAAATCAACAACAGATCTGGCAATCTCTAGTTGAAACCGGACTCCTACAGTCTCAAGTCGGAATTTCGGAATTTGCTAAGCCAGAAAACCTAGAACAACAAGCAGTTAAGGAGCGAATCTGTGCAGCTTATATGGCTAAAGCACTAAAAGATTTAGGAGCTTTTGCTAACCCTTCAGATAAGTGTACTGTTGCAGAGTTGTTTGAGAAATTCTCTCTTAAGTCTGACTATAAACAGTTATTAACTCGCTGGTTAGAAGTACTAGTTCAACGAGGGATATTACAACAAGAGGGAGAATATTTTTGCCAACTGCAAGCCTTAACCACCCAAGAGTTGAATGCTCTGCTCCAAGAGTTCCAAGGTAAATTTGCCACCCAACCTGAGCAAGCTCGCATTATTCAAAGTTTTGGCGAAAATCATGTCCCTCTTCTTAAAGGTGAGGAAATTCCCCAAAATATTCTCTTTGCTGAAGGTAATCTTGATGTTTATGCTAAGCAGGAAGCCGAATCGATTTTAGGTCCTTACAACAATGCTATTATGAGGGCTATTATCGAACAGGTTGTCAAATTATCACCTCCAATAACCCAACTGAAAATTTTAGAAATTGGTGCAGGACAAGGCTTTTCAACTCAGTGGTTGCTACCGGTATTGCCGAGGGAGCGCACCCACTACACCTACACCGATATTGGTGAAAGTTTCTTGAAGTTTGGTCAAAATAAATTCCCACAATATCCCTTTATCGAATATCGTTTATTCGATATGGAGCAACCACCAGCAGCACAAGGATTTGAACTCTATAGCTACGATGTGATTGTTGCTACTGATGTAATTCATATAACCAGCAATATGGGAGGAACGCTGGAATATATTCGTTCTTTATTAGCTCCTGGTGGTTTATTTTTGCTCAATGAAGCTACCCAACCTAGCATACAATTTGACATCATCTATGGCTTGCTGATGCCATCCTTTGAAGATCCATCCTTTGGTGATGGAAAACGAGATAGTGGCAAACCTTTTTTATCTAAGCAACAATGGCAGCAAGCTCTACAAAGTCATGGATTTCTTGAAGTAAAGCATTTTCCAGAAACAGATGTTAATGGTCGCCATATTATCTTAGCTCAGGCAGAGACCTCACTTAAACAGTCTGTACCTATTGCCTTTACTCGTCAACCTGAGGTTGTTCCAGCATCGCCAGAGACATTGAGCCAAAAACCAGATATTGGCGATTGGTTTTATATTCCTTCCTGGAAACGCTTACCTCTTTTACCCAGTAAAGCTCAAGAGCTATCAGTTAAGTCTCCAGTTCTGGTGTTTATCGATGAATACGGCTTAGGTAGTGAATTGGTTCAACAATTGGCAACAAAGACGGAGGATGTGGTTAGGGTTAAAGTAGGAAAAACCTTTGCCAAACTCGATACTGACTTTTACAGTATTAACCCGAGCAATGCAGATGACTACCAGACTTTAATTAAAACCCTCTACGTGCAAAAGTTGATGCCAAAAACTATTGTTCATTTGTGGAGTGTCAGCGATAGGGAAGAAAGTAAATTAACCTTTGAATCTGTAGAACAGGTAAATAATCTAGGATTCTATAGTCTTATCTATCTTATCCAGGCTTTAGAAAAACAGAGTATTACCAATGAGCTAGAAATTGTAGTGGTGTCTAATCATTTGCAAAATGTCAATGGTGAGGAAATCCTTCATCCAGAAAAAGCCACTCTTTTAGGGCCTGTTCGTGTCATTCCCCAAGAATATAGTCAGATTAATTGTCGTAGTGTGGATGTTGTTTTACCTCTATCAGGAAGTCAAGGTAAGAAAAAACTAATTACTGAATTACTCAGGGAAATTCAACAGCAATCAGAAGATAAAATCATTGCCTATCGTAGTAATTACCGTTGGGTACAAACCTTTGAAACTGTACATTTAGAGCAAGATTCAGATGAAACACCGTTCAAAATGGGAGGCGTTTATCTGATTATAGGTGGACTTGGTGGCGTTGGACTATTACTAGCAGAACATTTAGCCAAAACCGTACAAGCTAAACTGATTTTAACCGGACGTTCTGTACTTCCTGAACGGGAACAGTGGCAACAATGGTTAGCCAATCATAGTGAAGCAGACTCTATCAGTCGGAAGATTAAAAAAGTTCAATATTTAGAAGAACTGGGTGCTGAAGTTTTAGTAGTGAGTGCCGATGTCGCCAATTACGAACAAATGAAAAAGGCAATTTTCTTGGCACAACAGCAGTTTAGTCAGATTAATGGAGTGATTCATTCAGCTGTGAGTCAATCTGGGATGTCTCAAATTCAAAATACCACGGATACTCTTTGTAAACAGCAATTCTTACCCAAAATTCAAGGTACTCTAGTCTTATCAGAATTATTGCAATCCCAAAAGTTAGACTTCTGTTTGTTAATGTCTTCCCTTTCCTCAGTTTTGGGTGGCTTAAGTCAGGTTGCTTATTCAGCAGCCAGTAACTTTAAAGATCTGTGGAGTCACTATCAAAATAGCAACAGTTCTTTTCCTTACCTGATTGCTAATTGGGGGCGGTGGTTATATGAAGGCTATGTCTCAGATGGTTCTACTTTAGATAAGCTGGGTATGCTACCAGATCAAGGAATAACAGCTGTCACTCGAATTCTAGCGCAAAATGTATTTCCTCAAGTAGCTGTTTTCTCAGGGGATTTGCAAACTCGTATTAACCAATGGGTGAAGTTACAACCCATTGAAGCCAAAGCTAAACTTCTCCCAGAAGATATATCCTCATTTCATTCACGCCCCCAATTAACAACCGATTATCAAGCTCCACAAAATCACATTGAGGAAAGTATTGCTCAAATTTGGCAAGAATTTCTAGGCATCAAAAACATTGGCATTCATGATAATTTCTTTGAGTTAGGGGGCGATTCCTTGATTCTCGTTCAAATTCGCAGTAAGTTGTCAAAAATCTTACAACAACATTTGTCAACTACTCACTTGTTTGACTATCCAAGCATTTATTCGTTGGCTAAATATGTTGTAGAACAAAGGAATTCAAAATCTAAAACTGTAGCTAATAGTTCTTGGATTGAACTGAAAACCCAGACTCAAGAGAGGCTGAACGAAAAAAGGGGTGGGGAAACGAGTAAGCAGACGCGGAGATGCGGAGACGCGGAGACGCGGAGAATGGAAATTCCACCCAAAATTTCGCTCACCCCTCAAGAGAGCAAAATCTCAGAAGGAAAGAAACCAGATATTGCCGATTGGTTCTATCGTCCTTTATGGCAGCCATCTATTATTGATTGCCAACAAGAGGAAAATTTTTCTACTCCAATTCTAGTTTTTGTAGATCAATATGGCTTAGGTTCTAGGTTAGTGGAACAACTAGAAACCAAAATTGACCCAATTATATCAAGTTCGGTTGAATACTTACACTTTGGTGAAAACAAGGCAGAAGGCAGAGGGCAGAAGGCAGAAGGGAAAGAAGAAGGTTGGAAGGTAGAAGGAAATGATAACTGTTTAACCGGAGACGATATTATTATAGTTAAAGTGGGAGAAAATTTTTCCCAATTGGATAGTAATCTCTACCGTATTAATCCTAACAATAGGGCTGATTATCAGACTTTAATTCAAGCACTTCAAGTCCAAAATCTAGCTCCAAAAACAATTGTCCATTTGTGGAATGTTACTGCCAACCAAGAAACAGACTTAACTCTTGAATCAGTGGAAATAGCCCAAAATTTAGGATTCTACAGTCTCCTCTATCTTACTCAAGCATTAGGAGAACAAAGTCTAGAGAATGAAATAGCAATGCTAGTGGTTTATAATCATTTGCAAAATGTTACTGGAGAGGAAATCATTGCTCCAGAAAAAGCTACCCTAATCGGACCAGTTCGAGTGATTCCCCAAGAGTACAGCAATATTAACTGTCGTAGTGTGGATGTGGTTTTACCTCCATCAGGAAGTCAAGATGAAGAAAAACTAGTTAGCCAATTACTCAATGAACTACAACACAAATCAGAAGATACAATCATTGCCTATCGTAATCATCACCGTTGGGTACAAACTTTTGAACCTGTACGTTTAGAACAACCCTCAAAAGAAAAACTCCCATTTAAATCAGGAGGAGTCTATCTACTTACTGGTGGACTTGGTGGCATTGGCTTAGTATTTGCCGAACATTTAGCCAAAACTGTACAAGCCAAACTTATTCTAACCGGACGTTCTACCCTTCCTCAACGCCATCAATGGGAACAATGGTTAACTGATCATAGTGAAGAAAACTTGATCAGCAGTAAAATTAGGAAGGTTAAACATTTGGAAGAACTGGGTGCCGAAGTATTAGTTGTGCCTGCTGATGTAGCGAATCTGCAACAAATGTCAGAAGCTATCTCCTTAGCACAACATCAATTTGGTGAAATTAACGGTGTGATTCACTCTGCTGGTGTTCCTGGTGGCGGTGTGATTCAACTGAAAACAAGGGAAATAGCAGATGCTGTTCTCGCACCTAAAGTTCAAGGAACAGCAATACTGGAGATATTACTCAAAGATGTGGAACTTGATTTTATGGTAGTTTGTTCCTCAATGGAATCTCCTCTAGGACACTTAGGACAAGTAGATTATTGCGGAGCAAATAACTTTTTGGATGCTTATGCTCACTCAAAATCGGCTGACAGTAATCGCTTAACTGTTAGTATTAACTGGGATGCTTGGCAAGAAGTAGGGATGGCGGCTAAAGCTCTTCAACAAGGAAGTAAATTAGTAAACCTTGATGAAGGAATATTACCCCAAGAAGGAGTAGATGTCTTAAATCGGATTCTTAATAGTAGCGAAAGTCAGATTATGGTATGCACACAGGATATTCAGTATCCTACAGTCTAGAGACGTTGCATACAGTGATACGTACCTTCCTTTTCACCACACCCTACACCCAAAAAATTTTTTCGCGCCATTTTGCGAAAACTTATATTGCAACCGCTATAACTGGGTAGTGGTGATTGAAGCCAGTCACCGTGCTGTAACCACCTGGATTGATACTCGATTGAAGTGGACGTTGCAGAAATGGCGCGATCGCCAAAACCGACAAAAACAACGGCAAGCCAATCCTATTGGGCTTGATGATGGTAACACAATTAACCCGCTCGACAATCTAGCTTCTAATCTAGGTGCAAGTCGAGCTATGCAAATTTGGCAGACAACAATTAGATGGGTTCAAGAGGATCCAGACGGGAAATCGAGTTATCGAGATGTTAAAAGTGATGGTTGGCAGTGGCATAAAACCAGATTAAGAGAACCAGCTAGAGCTGAGAGAATCTGGTTAGCTATGGCAGTAGCTAATCTCTGGACTGTAACAGTTGGTACTAATGAACAGAGACATTTATCAGACAAGTTCAACAATCAAATAATTATCGAAAACTGTGAAAATCAGCAATTTAATTTGAAGCCAACAAATCGAACTATATCCTGTTTTTTAAAGGGGCTACTTAATATTCTTGCTGATTTAATTTGTGGGAAAGGTATTTCCTTAAATGGATTATTTCCACAATCATCTTTTGTCGTGAATACTTCGTAATCTACAATTCCTTCTTTCTTCCTTGTCTACTTTCCCTCCTTGTCCTCCTTGTCTCACCGACCCTAGTATCTTATGTAAAAAACCTACCCTTGTCAGGGGGGTCAACCCCCAGCCAATTCGCCAACAACATCCTCAAGTTCTGGGCTAATAGCTAAAGTCCACGCTTTGTGGACTGAAGATTTTTAGGAAGATTGAGTCATCTTTAGATGACTTGAGCTATTAGCCGGTCGTTTAAACGACCGGTGGGGCAAGGATTTCATCTTAAGTTGACACCAATGGTAAAAATGGGCAATTTATCAGTCAAATTGTTAAAGATATTCATTTTGCCCACCCTACCACTACCAACAATCTCGCCAGGGCGGGTTTTAATAGTTCAGTTACTTGTTGGTTATCCAGCATTTCCCTAAACCCGCCCCTACGATATGTGCAATTTAATTCACATTAGATATAAATTGGGTAATCACGCTTCTCAGGCTGATGTTCAACAATGGATAATGAACAATGGATAATGGATAATTACCTCTCCTTGAAAGAAGAGGATTGAACTTCAGGAAAATATTTTCTTTTTATTTTCTTCATAAATGAAGAGGTATTAGACCAAATTAACCAATTATCAATTATCAATTATCAATTATCCATTGATAAGTTTTCCTTTTTCTATCCATCAAAAATGATCACGCCGATGGTGATCACACTCAAAGTATTTTATGATTAGATTTTAGTAGATGGATAACTCATTATTCATAGATTTAAGTCTATGATATAAATTTGTCAGTCCCCTAATGGAACGACAATGCTCAATCTGTAGGTTAGGTAGAGCGCTAGCGACACCCAACAAATCCCAACGATGTCGGGATTTGA
>JAAHGL010000030.1 GCA_010692635.1 Symploca sp. SIO2C1
TCTTCGATATGTGAAGCATAGCCACCTATGATGTCCCCGGTAAGATGTTTATTTTCTTTATTGATGCACACCCTAGCCATATAAATCTTTGAATTTGAGTACAACTTACAACAGTTACTCAAGTAGAGCACAAATTATTTTCGATTTGTACATTTGGATTACTCCGGAAAAAAAAGCTCAAGCCGACTTACTTTAAAATCTTAACACATAATATTGACAAAATATCTAAATAATTTTAAAAACGATTGATTTTGTAAAATCTTTTTCTCTTAACAGTGAAATTTACAAAATCCCCTTAAATAAAAGCCCAGAATCAACAACGACGTAGTTAGTATCTCTATAGTTCCCAAAGTTAAAATTAAGGTGGAGCTGAGGCAGTTGAGAATTTAAAGTTGTATCAAAAATGACTATCTTAGAATTAACAATTGCGAAAATATTTGTAGTGCCACTTAGGATTGAAAATGTCAGTCTGAACAAACCACAAGCGTCAACATAGCCCTATCAATTAGGGAATATTGGATATTTTTTCCTTGAACTTTGAAGTAGACGATCATCGTTTGACCCTTATTTTGTGACTTTATTGAGACTAAAACAATATTAGATCACTTAATGTTACTTTAATCACATGTTAATTCAGTGATAGTAACTAATCAATGTAATAATAGCAACCCATCTCCTGTAAGTCAAGTTGTAGTATGCAAAGTAGTGCAATGGTATAGGATAGCTTAATGATTTTTTTGAGTATAAATATTTAGTTTTTTTATTTTTAGTGTTACATCAAGTACGTAATACACGTAAGTATTATATCTTACAGCGTGAAATGCTGAATGTTATTACAAATGGGAGCGTGTCACTGATGTGTGTGCGCTCTCCTTAGCGGAACTCCAACTTAATGTCGGCAGAGGTCACCCGTTATAACTGAAAGGTTGAGAAGCCCCCGTTATAGCGCAAGCTTAGCGGGGGAGAACGTCACGAAATTCAAATATTCAGCTCAGAAGTATTTTCCTCAATTCCCTTAGCTTGTAACAGACCTTCTCGTCTCTTGCGAGCAATTTGTTGTAAGTCAATGGTTCGGTCAGTCTCATCAACAATTTCACCAGTTAACACTTCCAAGACATCTTCCAAGGTAACTACACCAGAAACACCTCCGTATTCATCCAACACAACCATCAGATGTTCGCGGCGGGATTGAAAGACTTGGAGCAGTTTATCTGCCCTCATCATCTCCGGGACAAAGCGTACTGGACGAGTAAGGGTTGCAACTTGCTGGCTAGTTGCACCTTCAATCATTGCTGTGAGCAACTTATCCTTGAGAACCACCCCCATAACTTGATCGAGAGAATCTTCAATGACAATGATCCGAGTATGTTGGGAGCGAATAATCTCTTGTTTCACTTCAGCCAGAGTAGAGTTACCCCGTAAATAAGTAATAATGACGCGGGGTGTCATTAGATCAGTAGCAGTCAAATCATTTAACTGAAAGACTCGCTGAATCATTTCCGCTTCATCATCTTCAATGACCCCTTCTTGGTAACCGATGCTCGCTAGGAACCTTATTTCTGCCTCATTAGTAGTTGGCATTTTTTTCCCTTTGGTAAAGGGAGTAGTTACTTTTTCCATCAACCACACCAACGGCGTAAACAGAAAAGTTAAGAACTTTAATGGTATGGCAACAGACAGAGCCAGACTTTCAGCATAACGTTCCCCCAGAGTTTTCGGGACGATTTCACTACAAACAATGATTAGGAAAGTCAGCATTGCCGAAAATAACCCTAACCAAGCATCTCCCAAGACCTTAGCTGCCATAGAACCAATAACAATACTGCCAACAATGTTGAAAATATTGTTGAGGATCACAACGGTAGCAATTGGTCGATTCATTTTTTGGCGAATTGCCAACAGTGCCAAGGCAGTTGATTTTTTTGACTGTGCTAACTGCCTAGCTCTAACTAGAGGAACTGAAAATAAGGCAGTTTCCGTCGCTGAACAGATTGCTGAACCTGCCAGCATAATCAATACAACGATAACGAGCGCAAGCATGACATCTACCACCGTTGAAATCCTAGTTAATTCAAGTGTAGGATTAATTACCCATTAGAAACAGCTTCACGACCAAAACCTAAGTATCCCCGTGGTGTAATCATCCAATCTCCATAGATAGCAGTACTTTGATTGCCAATCAGTACAGTAGTTAGCATATCGATCTGTATATCCAGCAATTTGTCAAGAGTAATCAGGGTAATTTGTTCGTCCTCTCGATAGGCAGAACGCACAATCGCGACAGGAGTTTGAGGATGACGGTATTTGAGAAAGATAGCTTGGGCGGACGCAATTTGTTGAGTACGGCTGCGCGATCGCGGATTATATAAAGCAGTGACAAAATCAGCCTTAGCCGCAGCTTCCAATCGCTTGGCAATCACTTCCCAGGGAGTCAATAGGTCACTTAAACTAATAGCACAGAAGTCATGCATTAACGGTGCTCCCACACGGGAAGCTGCTGCTTGTAAGGCAGTAATGCCAGGAAACATTTGTACCCCTGGAGTCTTACCATCCCAACCACTAGCACGAAGTTGCTCTAGTACTAAACCCGCCATGCCATAAATACCGCAGTCCCCAGAAGAGATAACTGCTACGGTTAAGCCCCATTCTGCCAGCTCAATTGCCCTGTTCGCCCGTTGTCGTTCCTGGGTAATTGGTAGTGCTTCAATAATTTGCCCTGGACGTCGCAAAGGGGCAATTAGGTCTATATAAAGAGAGTAACCAATCACTGCATCGGCTTGAGTAACAGCAGTTTTGGCTGCTAGAGTCATTTGATCAAGTTGTCCTGGTCCTATACCTATAAGGAACAATTGTCCAGTACGTCCAGTGTATTCTTGTTCTGATTGAGCAATGGCTACTGTTACTGCCCCTGGCTGCTCTGGTGATTTGAAAATTTGTTTCGGTACAATGAGGGAATTAGGGATTTGCTCTGCTTGGTAAGGACTTACGTAGACAAAATCATTTTGCCCCCCCAACCCCCCAACCTTGGGGGGAGTAAATGTTGAGGGTGGTAAGCTCCCACAAATGGCTGCGGCTTCAGCCACACTGGGAGTACCGACTTCCGCAGCAACGATTTTTGAGGGAGTGGGTACATTCACAGAACTGAGAACCTCAGCTGGGAAAGTGCGTAAAGGAAAATTGCACTGCTCACAAAGCTCCAAAATCCCTATTTCATCAGCTTTACGGTCAATAGTAGCAATTCCCGCGATCGCAGGAATTGCTAAGTGATAATCTTGACAAGTTTGTTGAATAGCCTGTTCAATTAGCTGCTTTGATGTCCCTCGTTCACAACCAATTCCCACCCACAGTACTCTTGGATGCCATTCTACCTCTGGGATGTGTGATGTTTGACCTGATTTTAGCTTCGGACTAATCCAAATTCTGGCTTTAGGTTCTGATGGGGTAAACAAAATTTTGCCTGGGATTTCAATTCTCCCCATCTCCGTGTCTCCGTGTCTCCGTGTCTCCCCATCTCCCCATCTCCTCATCTCCCCATCTCCCCATCTACCCATCTCCCCATCTCCCCATCTCCCCATCTCCCCATCTCCCCCAAACTCAAAGGTATGGGTTTCGGGAAGCTGACTTTGCCATAAGCGAGAACCGGCTTCCTGAATTACCTGTACTGTTTCTCCACAGGCAACCGCTGCACTAACTTTTGTCCAATCTCCTGTACCCCGATACCAGCCAAAAGGAACACCCAAAAGATCAATTCCCGGTAAACCTAAATCCGCCGCTGCTCCGGTTACAATTGGTGTTGTTCCTAGTTGGTGAGCAATTAATTGTGCCAATTGATCAGCACCACCTTGATGACCACTACATAAACTAATAACAAAGCGAGTTGCTTGATCTACCACAAGTACCGCTGGGTCAGAAGATTTATCCTTAACTAGGGGAGCAATTAACCGTACCACCGCTCCCGTTGCCAGACAGAAAACAAAAGCGCGGTGATTGTGCCAGAGTGAGGCAATGTGAGTTTTGAGAGAACCTGTATAGACTTGGGTATTTTCCAGATTAGTTAGAGACTCTGGCAGCCAAAGGGTTGCACCAGCAGCTTGACACAGAGGTTGTAACTTTTGAGCACCAATGGGAGTAGTTGCGATCGCGGCTAATGGCTGAAAATCCTGAAATAATTGACTCATAATAGCTTTAGTTTGCCAGAGAAGCTTAACACTACAACGATGAGTATGAAAACAAATTTGATAGGCTGAAGAAACTGATCAAATTCTGCAACCAGAGGCTATCTTGTTTTTCAGCGTTGTCATTCCTACTTACAATCGCCTGCCAATTCTTGAAAAATGCCTGAGAGCTTTAGAAAAACAGCAACTCAGTGCTCATAGTGTAGTTACTGGTTATGAAGTTGTTCTAGTGGATGATGGCTCCACTGATGGTACTCTAGAATGGCTGGAAGTCCATCAAGAGGAATTTCCCCATGTGCGATCGCACTCTCAAGAGCACTTAGGACCAGCAGCAGCTCGAAATCTGGGGGTGGAACAAGCTCAAGGAGAGATGATCATCTTTATTGATAGCGATTTAGTGGTTACTAACCATTTTCTTAATGCACATGCCGAAGCTTTAGTCAAGGGAAAAAAGAAAATTGAAAGCGATCGCTTTTTTACTTACGGCTGGGTGATCAATACCAATAACTTTGATCATCCTACCAGCGAACCTTACAAGCTTACTGACTTTTCTGCCGCCTACTTTGCCACAGGAAATGTTGCAATTGCCCGCAAATGGCTCGAACAAGCAGGACTTTTCGACACTCGCTTTCAACTCTACGGCTGGGAGGACTTAGAACTTGGTGTCCGACTCAAAAAATTGGGTTTGAAACTAATAAAATGTCCTGAAGCTGTAGGCTATCACTGGCATCCACCCTTTAACCTAGACCAAATTCCCTCCATGATTGACCGAGAAATTCAACGGGGGCGTATGGGGGTTTTATTTTACCAAAAGCATCCTAATTGGGAAGTAAGGATGATGATTCAGATGAGTTGGTTGCACCGTCTACTCTGGGGCATTCTTTCCTTGGGAGGGAGACTTAATGAAAGAACCATGGCACCTTTGCTTCAATGGTTGATTAATCGAGGTAAGCCTCAGTTAGCACTGGAAATTGCTCGTATTTTTCTTAATTGGTACAACGTTCAGGGAGTTTATGCCGCTTATGCTGAGGATGCGAATCCTTAACAGCCAGTGACTTATTCAGCAAACCCTAGATAGCAAAACCCCAGAGATGGTACAGCTATTGAACAGAATTTGCCCAATTTTTTGCCCAATTAAGAGTGTGACGCGCCTTTTCCAAAGTAGGGGCTTCACAGTATAGTCGTAATACTGGTTCAGTGCCGCTGAAACGAATTAGCAACCAGCTATCGTTGGCTAAACGGAATTTGTAGCCATCAGTTGTTTGGCAATCAACTACTTGCTGACCATCAATTTCCTTGAAAGTCTCATTCTGTAATTGTTCCAGTAGGCGAGCTCGTACTTCCATACCCGATAGATGCAAATCAATGCGATCATAGGCAGAGGTATAGCCTGTAAGTTTTTGTAGACTTTTGTATAGGTCACTCAAATCAAGTCCTGAGTTAGCAATGGCTTCAAGTAGATAAAGGGCTGATAATAAGGCATCTCGCTCTGGAATATGGTTGCCATAACCAATACCTCCCGATTCCTCACCCCCTAGTAATGTTTTGGTTGATAGCATACGATCAGCAATATATTTGTAGCCAATAGGAGTCTCGTAAACTGGCAACTGATACAGTTGAGCCACACGGGGAATTAAATCTGAGCCACTTAGAGTTTTCACTACTTCCCCAGTAAACTGACGCCCCGCAGCCAGATGTTCAATTAGGATGGGGATGAGAATTTGTGAGCTGAGGAAATTTCCTTCACCATCAACAGCAGCAATGCGATCGCTATCTCCATCAAATACTAACCCTATCCTTAGACTTCCAGGCTCTTGACGTTTATGAGTTCTTATCAATCGTTGCAACTGAGAAAGATAGCGTGGCAATGGCTCTGGAGCACCTCCACCAAACAAGGGATCTCGGGAACTATTAACTTCTTGAATTGGTACTTCCAGTATCCGACTCAAGCCACTTGCCGCTGCTCCGTGCATCACATCCGCGAAAACAGTCAACTTCCCTTGACGAATTAGCTCCTGAATCTTTGAAAGTTCGACTTTGGTTCGTAGTCCTTCACAGTAGCTTAACCAAGGGTCAAAGGTTTTAAGACTTCCAGAACTCTCAGATGCAGCCAGTGGTAATGCTAATAAATCTTCAATTTTCTTAGTTATTTCTGGAGCAACCGATCCACCAAACGACCCTTTTACCTTCAATCCCAGATATCCCCCAGGATTGTGACTAGCAGTAATTACTAGAGCACCCAAAGAATTTTGTTGTTTCGCTGCCCAGCTAAAAGCTGGAGTTGGAGCATAACTCTCAGACAAAAGTACATCAAACCCAGCTTCAGCAACTACTTCAGCTGTCCTTTCGGCAAAATTTTCTGCCATGAAGCGCCGATCATAGCCCACAATAATTGTGTTGGTATCGGTGTCATTACCATAGGTATCTCTCAGGACTTTGGCAGCTAGAGGTGCAACTAAACTCAAACGCTCAAAAGTGAAGTCGGCGGCAATTAGCCCTCGCCAGCCATCTGTTCCAAATTTAATTGAAGAAGCAGCAATCCGCATGGTATGGTATTATTTTTTAGAAAAATTTCAAGACTGACGGCAAAATCCTAGCATTTGAACACTTATACTGCCCAGTAGTTTTTTGAACTTTTAGCTACCAAATTTCAGTGATTTTCTAGATTACCTTATACAAGATCAGAGCTGTCTGACTTAGGTTTTTTTAATTTAGGAAAATCAGTATTACCCTCTGGCATCCGAGGTTGAGATTCAAAGCTATTTGACCAATTTTCCAATAGCGATCGCAGCCTCATGCGCTCAATATAGGGCCAGCCTCCCGATTCCTCAATATCTTTTACTAGAGCATAAAGTTCCTGCCGATTATCCGGTAGAGCCTCTTGAAATAAGTTTTCGCGAATTTCCCGATGAGAATGCTCCAAAGCCCTCAAAAGAGCCAATATAGCTAGACTACTACCTTGGTGGCTATTCGCTAAAGAATCAATATCAGCTGTAATCGCTTGCAGCTTTTCGTGCAGTTGTTCTAAATCTAAATTATTAATCATAGTTGATACCATCAACCTATCCTCATCTTCCCTTTTCTGTTATCTGCTAATTGTGCAAGTTATTCAATGATAAGACCTATCTCACCCACACCTTTCTTAGGCACTACTTTGATCATCTCATTCATGGTGCTATTGGGGTGCCAAGCTTCTCCTACCTCTCCCACAGAACCAACTGTAAAAGTACGATCTGCTCATGGTACTTGGATAGATGAACAGTTCCAAACTGCGATCCTCAACATCGGTCTAGAAAAACTGGGTTACCAGCCCGAAACACCGAAAGAAATTGACTACTCTGCAATTTATATTTCCGTCGCCAATGGTGATCTTGATTACAGTCCATCCAACTATGAACTAAACCATAAAGAATTCTTTGACAATGCTGGGGGTTCAGAGAAGATGGAGCGAGTTGGGGTTCTGGTTTCTGGCACTTTCCAAAGCTACTATCTTGATAAGAAGACGGCTGAGCAATATAACATCACTAATATTCAACAACTTAAGGAGCCAAAACTAGCTAAACTGTTTGACTCTGATGGGAATGCCAAAGCGAATCTGATTGGTTGCAATCCTGGTTGGGGTTGTGAGCTCATTATAGAACACCACATGGCTGCCTATGACTTACGAGAGACTGTTGAACACAACAGAGGAAGATACGATGCCCTAATCGCAGACACCATTACTCGCTATCAACAGGGCGAAAGAGTGCTCTACTATGCCTATTACCCAAGTTGGGTTTCCGCTATCTTAAAACCGACGATCGATGTGATTCGTTTAACAGTGCCGTTTACAGATCTCCCAGGGGAGCTAAAAAATGTCACCGCAGCCGAGACATCCATTGCCGGTAAAAATTATGGCTTTCCAGTGAACAACCAGCGAGTATTCGCCAACAAGAAATTTCTGGCTGCAAATCCTGTTGCCAAACGTTGGTTTGAGCTTGTCAAAATTCCTGTTGAGGATATGAGCACTGAAAGTTTGCGGCTCAGAGAGGGAGAAGATCGTCCCGAAGATATCCGTCGCCATGCCCAGGAATGGATCGAAAATAATCAGGCACTAGTGGATGGTTGGTTGGCTGAGGCAAGAAAGGCGACACCCTAATTAGGGTTTGCTGAAAAAGTCGATTGATTCGGGTTTTGAAGTAATGAGTAATGAGTAATGAGTGATGAGTAATGAGTGAATTACCCCTCGATTAGCTCCCAGATTTGTTCAATTGTGCAAGCTTTTTGAGCCAAAAGGTATAATTTCCTTGCACTTATTTGGCTTGCCAAATGCTTGAAAGCTTTTTTTGGCATAGCTTCCACACTTGTTCAGCAAGCCCTAATTAGGGTTTGCCTCATCGAGTCTATTGAGAAAGGGTTTTGAAGTAATGAGCTTTAGAAGGCAGGAGGCAGGAGGAACAAGAGTTTTTCTTACCTAAAAAGAAGTCAGAAACTCGTCAGGACTGACGCAGCTACACCACATATAGATTTAAAGGTGCGTTACGCTACGCTAACACACCCTACAAATAGAGGCTTTGCGTAAGTCCTGTCGTTATATCAAGTGAATCAAAGGCCAGATGTATGATGCTTGAGTTTCTGAAGAACTCCCCAGGAGCGCTTCGCACCCCCAATTAAATGGGAGAAACAATATCTCCTTCCTTCCGTTCTACCTCCTACCTCCTACCTCGCCTTCTGCCTCCTGCCTTCTTTCTCGAGAGTAATGAGTGTTAGAGGGGCAGTGCCCCAAAAAGAAGATAAGAAACAAGCTTTGATTCTTTTCCCTTCTGCCTTCTGCCCTCAAGGCGACCCTTCCCGTGTACAATACTCTAAATTCAGGTATAACCCTAATAGAAATTTTCAGATCAGATTATCGACAATTGAGATTGACTATGAGGTATCGTGCTTTCATTGTTGCCTTACTGGCTCTATGCTTGGGAGTATTAACAGCTTGTGCTGGTCCAGTAACTGCAACTAGTAGTGTTCCCTTAACCTACGATCAGATTAAAAACACTGGCTTGGCTAATAACTGTCCACAGTTGTCAGAAACAACTCGTGGCTCTATTCCCATAGATCCAAGCCAGTCCTACAGAATTGTAGACATGTGTGTTCAGCCAACCACGTTTTTTGTCAAAGAAGAACCAGCTAATAAGCGGCAAGAGGCAAAATATATTTCTGGTAAGTCATTGACAAGAAAGACTTCTAGCCTTGACCAAGTTTCAGGGCAGCTAAATATAGATGAAGATGGAACTCTTACCTTTATTGAAGAGGACGGCATTGACTTTCAGCCAATCACAGTATTATTACCTGGAGGAGAGGAAGTACCCTTCCTGTTCACAATGAAACAACTGGTAGGCACGAGTCAACCAGGTTTTGATAGCGTTACTACTTCCACTGACTTTGAAGGAGAATTCAGAGTTCCTTCCTATCGTGGTGCAGTTTTCCTAGATCCTAAGGGTCGTGGTGTTTCTTCTGGCTATGATAATGCGATCGCACTGCCATCCCAAGCAGATAGCTCAGAATTTGCAAATGTTAAGAGGATTCCTTCTGGCAAGGGGAAAATGACCCTCCAGGTTGCTAAGGTAGATAGCTACACTGGGGAAATTGCTGGTACGTTTGAGAGTGAACAACCTTCTGACACAGACTTAGGGGCTGATGAGCCTGAAGAAGTTAAGATTCAGGGTATCTTTTACGCCCGAGTTGAAGCAGAATAAGCTTATTCATTTGTTTTGAGTGCCGATCATGGTGTGTAATCCCACAGTTTTTTCTATTGTGGGATTAATTTTTTTTAGCATCCTAGTAATATTATATGTAATATATAAGATATTGTTATATTAATCATTGTCAGCTTTGGGTCTGAAGATGATACTCTGTGTACCTTACTATTACCTTAATAAATAAGCCTTAATGATTTGAGTTTTGTAAAACAATGCTAAATATGAACCCAACTCTCTTGTGACCCTAAACAAAACTTGTACTACCTTGCTCGATTAGATAAAGTAAAGTCAAGCAGTCCTGATCAGTGAATTCCTATGGTCAAGATCACAGCTACAACTTGCCTAAACTGAGATTCTGTTACTCAGACTGTGTCTACCATCTTACATTGTGTCATGTCACCGCCAATTACTAAAGAACTGAAGCATGCGAGTCTAGAATTGTTGCAAGAATACCAGCAATCTAATTCCGCAGAGATTCGTAACCAGTTAGTTCATCTTAATTTTGGGCTGGTTAGAAAAGAAGCACATCATTGGGTAAATCAATGTACCGAAAGCTATGAAGACTTACTTCAAGTGGGTTGTATCGGTCTGATTCGAGCAATAGAAAGGTTTGATACTACCAAGGGAAGTGCCTTTAGTTCCTTTGCTATGCCCTACATTCGCGGTGAAATTCAGCACTACTTAAGAGATCGGAGTTACTCAGTTCGCATTCCTAGGCGTTGGTTGACCTTAAGGCAGCAGTCTGTAGCAATTACTCAAGATTTACGAGTGAAGCTAAACCGACAACCCACAGATTCTGAGGTAGCGACAGCTCTAAACATTCCCTTACCAGAATGGCAAGAAATTACTCTAGCTCATCAAAATCGAGAGCCTCTAAGCTTGGATACATTGGTGCGGGATTCCGATGAAGGGACAACAAGTCTATCTGAACTAGTTCCAGACCCTCGTTATCGCAGTTTTCAGTTAGCGCAAGAAGACCAAATTCGTCTGCAACAAGCATTGGAGCACCTCGAAAAACGCACTCGTGAAGTCATGGAATTTGTGTTTTTACATGATTTGACCCAAAAAGAGGTGGCAGAACTTTTAGATATCAGTGTCGTGACTGTCTCCCGCCGCCTGAAAAAAGGACTTAATTTACTCAAAAGGTTAATGGGTGGGAGCGAAGAATGAATTATTAATAGGCTGTTTCGATATACTTATATTTAGATAATTCTTGACTTTATCGCAGCTTAAGGTAAAGTTAATTGCCTCTTCTCTAAAAATCTGGGGGACTAGTTATGCGTCAAGTTGCATTAATTGGATTGTTGAGCTTTCTGACTCTATTGACGGGAAGCTGTACTATTGGTGACGACAGTGAGGAAGTTGTAGAAACAACTGCCCTTCCATCCCCTTCTGTCTCCCCGTCTCCGCAAGTCTTACCCTCTCCAACTCCTTTTGCTAGTCCAACGGAGCCAGCCAAGCAAAAAACTGTACCAGCAGCAGCTGGTTTAATTTCATCCCTGCCATCAGAAGAGAGAATCAAACAGATTGCTAAAGGTCGCAGCGATCCATTTGCAGCCATTCCAGTGCAGCCGGAAGTAAAGGTGCCGAATACTCCCGGGGGTGGACGTGCTGTTCCCAAACCTGTGCCGGATATACCTGGAGCAGTACAACCTTCGAATAAGGGAAATCCCGGTACAACTAAAACTAAATCTCAGGGAACAACAACTAAAAAGGCAACACCTACAAAGGCAACAACTAAAAAAGCAACACCTAAAAAAGCAACACCTAAAAAAGCAACACCTAAAAAAGTAACACCTAAAAAAGCAACACCTAAAAAAGCAACAAATCCTGCTCCAAAGGTGTCGTCGCCAAAAGTTTCATCACCAAATTTACCCCCGCCGTCAATAAAACCGCCATCTTCTGGTAATCAACCTGATGTAGATAGTCCAAAAGAACCCGTTCTGACACCGGTTCCTCAATTTACGCCTGAGCTCCCAGAACTGCCAGAAGCAACTCTGGCAAAGCAAATCAAAGTTGAGGGCGTGGTGCAAGTCAATGAGCAACCTAGTGCTATTGTCAAAGTTCCAAATCAGCCTAGTCAATATGTTAAGGAAGGGCAGCGCTTATCAAATGGACGGGTATTAGTTAAGCGGATTGAAGCGAGTCGGGGTCCCACCCCAATTGTAATTCTTGAGGAAAATGGCATTGAAGTGGCAAAACGAGTAGGGGAAGAACCAATAGGAGCGCCGGAAGAGGGAGGTTCCCAAACAGCATTTATCCCAGTAGAAAGGTTAAATCTGAGCCACTCTATTCAAAAATCATGAACTTTATACCTGAAGATACTACAGCTGTCGGTTGCTATCAAATTAGTTGCCCTACTCTTCCGTTGGCCATTTATCGCGAAATTGCTGCCCATTTGCGGCAAGTGGAAGGGATAGAAGTAGATTTGGAGCCGCAGAACTCACAGAAGTTTGATTACAATCAAAGTCAGGTAGGAAGTTTGCAAATTTATTGTGCAGAGGCAACTGCACTACAAGAGCGCAAACGGGTAAACCAAATTCTGGCATTTTATCAAAATCGCTATGGTGCGTAGTACCGCTGCGCGGAATTAAGAATTAAGAATTAAGAATTAAGAATGCTTATAGAGTAAGGATTTTATCTATCTCTTTCCTGGTGGGTTATTTCCATGCCCGCTGCAGTAGTCTGTTAGTACTGAGTTTCTAAAATACAGTTGAGAAGCTTGTTTTTGGTATTTATCTGAGTAATAGATCTACTCCTCACTACGCCATCGGAATCTCAATTACAAACTCTGTTCCTTCCCCTAGGGAGGACTTACAAGTCAACCAACCACCATGTTTTTCCACTATAATTTGGTGAGAGATAGACAAACCTAACCCTGTACCTTTACCTACTGGCTTGGTGGTGAAGAAACTGTCAAATATATTTTTTTGCACCTGAGTTGACATTCCCGGTCCATTATCAACAATGCGAATGACAACAGTATCCTTGTGCCAATTCACTTCGCTGTGAATAGTAATTTCGTTGGGATGACGCATCATCTCATCCCAGGACACATCTTGATTAGACTCATCGAAAGCATCAATAGCATTAGCAATTACATTCATAAATACCTGGTTAAGTTGTCCTGGGTAGCACTTTACCTCCGGCAACTTACCATATTCTTTAAGCACTTTAATAGAGGAACGTTTTTCGTTAGCATTGAGTCGGTGCTTCAAAATCAACAGGGTGCTATCAATGCCATCATGAAGGTTAAATAGTACCTTAGCCTGGGTATCTGAGCGAGAGAAAGTTCTCAATGAGTTACTAAGTTGGCAGATGCGCTCAACTCCCCGTTCCATTGATGAGATCATTTTGGGCAGTTCTTCAAGCAGGTACTCTAAATCAATCTCGTCTATTACTTGCTCAATATCTGACCCTGGACTAGGAAATTGCCGCTGATAGAGACTCAAAAGATTGAGTAAGTCTTGGATATATTCTTCAGTAAAGTTCAGATTACCCTTAATGAAGCTAACTGGGTTGTTAATTTCGTGAGCTACCCCAGCTACTAGTTGACCAAGAGTAGCTAGTTTTTCATTCTGTACTAGCTGAAGTTGAGCTTCTTGCAAATTGTGGCAAGCTTTTTTGAGTTCAGCCGTCCGTTCCTCTACTCGTTTTTCCAGTTCCTGGTTAAGTCTCCGGATAGTCAGTTGATTCTCAACTCTAGCCAAAACCTCTTCCATCTGAAATGGTTTAGTGATGTAGTCTGCACCACCAACACTAAAAGCTTTCACTTTGTCTAGGACTTCATTGAGAGCGCTAATAAAAATTACCGGAATCTCGCAGGTTTTTTTCAAAGTTTTCAGCTGTTGGCAGACTTCATAGCCATTCATATCCGGCATCTTGATGTCAAGTAAAATCAGATCTGGGGGAGCAGCCTGTGCTCCCATCAGCGCTAATGAGCCGCTAATTGCACTGCGGACTTCATACCCTTGTTCAGTCAGCGTAGTAGCTAGAAAGCGCAAGTTTTCTGCTGTATCATCAACAATTAAAATATCCCCTTTAATTGCATTGACTTGATTACTATCCATAAATTAAGAGTAAATGAAATCATCCAAAAACTCAGTAGACGTGGAAATACAGGAACTTGAGTCCTGGGAAGGAACGGAAATGGAAATTTATTTTTATAGTAAATAACAGTGAGTGATTTCAACTCACATTACTACAATACTGTGATGCAAGCATAAGCTACCACTTATCATCTCCTCATTGAATCGGTGTTCTAGACAACATTCGACTTCTAAAGATGACATCTAGGGTTGAGGAAATGGGATCGAAAGTGGGAAGCTAAGTATGACTAATGGGAATTGTGTAGATTTCTCTTTTTCTCTAGTTAAAATGATTAGAGCTGTTTACAAGCGCCATCTCTAATAAGAGATGTAAATAAATCTTCCTATTTCTTCACAAACTGACATACTACTAATGACCCTTCATTGAACTACGAGTGATTAAATTGGAGAATTGAGAATAAAAAAATAATTCAGTTCTTGTTACTTATTACTTATTACTTATTCCTTCTTACTTGTTACTTTTTACTTGTTACTTGTTACTTATTCAGCAAACTCTACTTAGGGCTTGCTGAATAAGTCTGGAAGCGATGCCAGACAAGGCTTTCAATCATTTCTTTGCCCCAAAAAGTCCAAGGTTTTTGAGCCCATCGATACAATTTCCTTGCACCATCGTAGGGAAACACCCGCTTAAATTCCGAATATGAGCTAAAAGTAAGCATATTTTTAAGAGCTACTTTCACTTCAATTAATTGCCTCAAAGAGTTGTGCAGCAAGCGATAGTACACTCTTTACTTATTACTTATTACTTATTACTTATTACTTCAAAACCCGAATCAATCGACTTATGCAGCAAGCCCTACTTAGCCCCCTAAATTCCCGAATCTGCTGGGTTTTCAAGTTTGGGAGCAACGCGAACTAATTGATTTTCCTCGTCTATAACTATGTTAGCCAGTTTAAATTGCTCAATTACCCAGGCGTTGGTTGTCAGATGCTTGCTGATGCTGGCTACGCGATACTGACTTGTATCGGAACTCAAGGCTAAGGGTAAGAGTAACTGATCTGCTAGAAAGGGATCTACTGGCGCAGCTTGGGCGTGAAAATCGAGTAGTTCCTGAACGGCTGTTTCTGCTACCCGCTCGGCTGGTATTCCCCGACTACCTAAACCACTAAATCCAGCACGACTGTGTTCGTACTCAGCTGTGAGAAAGATACCTGCTCCTGGTGCGATACCCCTTCCGCGCACTGGCTCGATTTGAGCTGGGAGATGAGCCTGTTGTAAGAGGTTTTCTGCACGGTTAACCATGCGTTGGGGAATATGGGCTGGTAATTCTGTTACTACTGCTAAACCACCTATCTGCTGTAAAGCTCCTCGTTCTAGTAACTGAAGACAAGTAAAAGGCTGTTTGCTACCAGTTACTTGCAGTTCAACCTCACCTCCTCCTTGAGGATACCAACCCCAAGCATTGAGCTTCACTTCAGCTTCAATGCCCAGGCGCTTGAGAGTAGGCAAATAAACTGCTTCAATATAGGTAACAGAAGGACTCCAAGGGACATGAGTTCCTCCTTTGAGAATTACTTTGGAGCTGCCATTGGCTACTGCTAAGGGAAGAAGAATTGTTTGCAAAATCAGCGTGACAGCTCCTGCTGAGCCTCCTTCTCTCGCTTCAGTCACATCGAAAGTATATTGTCCAGCTTGAGGTGGACGAGTGGGTATAAATTCCAGGGTCATCGAACCCAAAGTATCTCCGCTTAGCTGGGCTTGACAAAGAGCAGCAGCTGCCCGTACCGAGGTCAAGTGTTGCGCTGCTAGTCCTGGTTTTTTGCGATTTGCGCGAATACGATCAATGCGGACAGATTGACCTGTAATGGTAGCCAGACTAACACTGGTACGGAGAATCTGACCACCACCTTCGCCCCACGAACCATCAATGTTAATCATCAAAAATCAAATACAGCGTTTTTCATGTAGATGAGGTACAAAGAGCCTGGTTTTTGGGAATGGGGAATGGGGAATAGGGAATAGAATCTGTACCTCACTAGACTGAGAAATGCTGTATTGTTAGCTTAAGAATTAAGAATTATTTTTCTTGCATTCTGCATTCTTCATTCTCTACTCATTCTCCGGTGGGGCAGCAAGGATAAGTCAAACTAAAGTCTGCATAACCGTAGGTTTAGCGACGGGAGCTGTCACACAAGAGCAACTGCTGGTTCAGGCCAACGTCCCATAGCTTTACCAATCACAGCCATTTCTTGCATCAAGTTATCAAATCTCTCTGGTGTTAAAGATTGAGGACCATCAGATAAAGCCTTAGCTGGATTGGGATGGACTTCAATCATCAAAGAATCAGTACCAGCTGCGATCGCAGCTTTTGCCATAGATGGGACATATTCATACCTACCTGTACCATGACTAGGGTCAATCATTATAGGTAAGTGAGTAAGCGATCGCAACACTGGTAGCACTGACAAATCCAGAGTATTTCGAGCATATTGCCGATCAAATGTTCTGATTCCTCGCTCACACAGAATTACATTCTGGTTACCAGCTGCCAGAATATACTCCGCTGCCATTAACCATTCATCAATAGTTGCTGACATCCCTCGCTTCAGCAATACCGGCTTATCTTGGGCACCAACTTTTTTGAGCAAGGCAAAATTTTGCATATTACGAGCACCCACTTGCACAACATCCGCCACCTCAGCAATCTTTGCTACATCGGCGGTGTCCATCACTTCCGTAATCACCCCCAAGCCTGAGGCTGAACGTGCTGCGGCCAGTAACTCTAAAGCACTTTCTCCATGACCCTGGAAAGAATAAGGGGAAGTCCGGGGTTTATAAGCACCTCCCCGCAGGAACTTAGCACCAGCTTTCTTCACTCGAAGTGCTGTTTCAACAATCATCGCCTCGTTTTCCACCGAACAAGGACCAGCAACTACTACTAAAGGATGGTTCTCACCAAAGGTAACTGGTCCTTCGGGAGTTGAGACTACTACATCACTGGCTTCACCGTGACGAAACTGGCGACTAGCACGTTTAAATGGTTTTTCAACTCTCAATACCTCTTCAATCCAGGGACTCATTTCCTGAATTTGGAGCGGATCTAAATCAACAGTATCGCCAACCAAACCCAATATAACTTTGTGCTTACCCACAACTTTTTCTGGAGTTAGGCCCCATTGTTTTAGTTCGTCGCTAATGCGAGATAGCTCGGCTTCTGGAGAGCCAACTTTCATTACCACAATCATGTTTTCAAAGACCCTGCCAAATTAGTTAATGTGCCTAGTACCGCTGCGCGGAATTAAGAATGAAGAATTAAGAATGAAGAATGCTTATAGAGTAAGGATTCTATCGATCTCAAACTGGTCACTTATTTCCGCCGCGCTGCACTAGTAGTTAATGTGCCTAGTATTGATGCAATTTTGTTTCAAAGACTACAACTAGTGAAGCGTAAAGGTTAAAAGCTTGTACCGTAAGCTTTCTTTCCTCCTGCCTTCTGACTGGAAAGTAGGGAGCAGGGAAAAGGGAACAGGGAACGGGAAAGAGCCTACTTTCATCACCTAGGTGAAAAAAAATTTTTTCATTTCGACTGCCTTCTGCCTTCTGCCTCCTGCCTTCTTGTACTAGTCTTTTTGCCTCCTGCCTTCTTGTACTAGTCTTTTTGCCTCCTGCCTTCTTGTACTAGTCTTTTTGCCTAGCAGAACGCCAAGCGGAGGTAGTCCTTCCCAGATTAATCTTGAACTCTTGCCAACCCAATATACTCCCTGGTCTATCCTCATCCCAAGAGGCGGAAAATAAGCCATAGCTCAAACCCAACACTCCTAGACCAAAAAATCCCATACTTACGAGAACCACCGCCACATTGGGTAACTCTAACTCCAGCTTGGTGACCAAAAAATAGCTAACAAAAAAAGTGGCTACTCCCAAAACTGAGGGAATTCCACATAGCAGAGCCATCCGACGTACCATACGCTTGCTGACTGCATCAGGAATCGCCATCGATTCTTGAGAAGCGCTGCTGCCAGAGTTATTTGTCTCCCGCTTAGTCTTACCAGATTTTGGTTGAGATTGAGCTTTAGTGTTTTTTTGGCTCTTCTGGGTGGATTCCTTCCCAGCTTTTGCCGAGCTGTTTTGTGGGGAAGCAGTTTTACCAGCTTGGGAGTCTGGTTGCTTTTTGGCGTTTTTTTTACTCTTCTGACGCGGTTCAAATGGTAGGGGACTACGGGATGGTTCAGTAGACATAACTTAAATGTTCTCTAGCCGCGAATACCTAAGCGTTTAATTAAGGATTGATACTTCTCTGCATTTCCTTTACGAAGATAGCTGAGTAAGCGCTTCCGTTGACCAATCATCTTCAACAATCCTCGTCGGGAAGCGTGATCTTTTTTATTTTGTTGCAGATGGGTACTCAACCGATTAATGCGTTCAGTGAGCATGGCAATTTGGATATCTGTTGACCCAGTATCGGTTTCATGTAACTGGTAGCCGTTAATAATTTCGTGTTTGCGCTCTTGCGTCAGACTCATGAACAGACTTAATTCGTATAAATACAGCAACTTTCTATAATATCACTAATCTCAAGTCGTCGTTACAGTAGGCGATATTTCAGGACTGAAGCAAGGAATTTCTAGCAAAGTATCCTCTCAAATCATTAGTTCTCCTTTGTTTCCCTATCTCCCCATCTCCCCATCTCCCTATCTCCCCACCCTTTTTTTCCCTCACCCTCATAAGGGGTGGCGTGACGCCCGTGGGGGGCTTTCAAGGAGCAAGAGACTTGCACAACGAATACAGTGGCACAAATGTGCAATTAATTTCTCCAGTCTTGGCAATCAACTTGGCACAAAAGTGAAGGCATCCAAAGATAGTCTGCCTTTATCCTATGAATATGCTTACGCTAAGCAAGCTGTTAAAAAATTGATAATGGACAATAAAAAATTACCTCTTCAATCAAGAAAGAGGATTGATAATTAGAAAAAGTTTTAATTATTTTCGGCTTGAAAGGAGAGGTATTAAACCAAATTTATCAATTATCAATTATCAATTGAGAACGGGGGCATAGTAGATTGTGAGGATTATTGATATGGCTCAGAATTTACCAGAGCAAAAGGAACTAAAAATTCTGGTGGTAGATGACCACGAATTAATTCTTGATGGAACTATTAATAGACTGCAACAACAATATCCAGATGCTCAGATCCTTACGGCTAAAACTGCCGAGAGTACTATCAATCAAGTGACTATAGGGCAACCTGACTTGGTAATTATGGATCTTTCTATCCCAGAAACTGTTGGAGAAAAAGCCCACATCGATACAGGGATTCAAGTCCTGAGGAATGTAATCAAAAAATATACCCAACTTAATCTGGTGGTAGTCAGCAGTTATACCAAAGCATTAGTGCGTATTAGACATGATCTTGAGGCTCATGAAGGAGGTCTCACTGTGGCGAATAAAGATCTTTCTAGCAAGGAAATGTTAAAACGGGTTGATTGGGCACTACAAGGATTAGTTGATACCAGAGAACTAAGAGGGAAGCAAGCAGGATTAGAACTCAAACCAGAGTGGCTAGAGCTTCTCCATCTAGCATTTGAAGAAGGATTGGAGGATAGGGCAATTGCCGAAAGGATGCGAGTAGCGATACGAACAGTGCGTCACTACTGGAGTAAGGTTCAAGATGTTTTGGAAGTTTATCCAGAAGATGGGAAAAATTTGCGGATTTTAACTGAGATGCGAGCCAGAGAATTAGGGCTTATTGATTAGTATTTTTGTCTGTTGTTGATTATTTAGGTTCGTTTATTTGTCATTACCAATAGAGAGTATTAATGATTCAAAATTTAACAAAACCAGGCAAGCTAAAAATTGTTGTAGTTGATGATCATGAATTAACTCTGGATGGAGCTTTCAACGCACTGCAACAACAATATCCAGATGCTCAAATCCTTAGAGCTAAGACTGCCCAGAGTACTATCAACCAAGTAACCACATTGCAACCTGATTTGGTTATTATGGATCTTTCTATCCCAGAAACTGCTGGAGAGCCTGCCCACATTGATACAGGGATTCAAGCTCTGAGAACTCTAATCAAGAAATATACCCAACTTAATTTGGTAGTGCTCAGCAGTTATACCAAAGCATTAGTGCGTATTAGACATGATCTTGAGGCTCATGAAGGAGGTCTCACTGTGGCGAATAAAGATCTTTCTAGCAAGGAAATGTTAAAAAGAGTTGATTGGGCACTACAAGGATTAGTTGATTGGAGAGTTATAAGAGGGGAGAAAGCAGGATTAGAGCTCAAGCCAGAGTGGCTAGAGCTTCTCCGTCTAGCATTTGAAGAAGGATTGGAGGATAAGGCAATTGCGGAAAGGATGCGAGTAGCGATACGAACAGTGCGTCACTACTGGAGTAAAGTTCAAGATGTTTTGAAAGTTTATCCAGAAGATGGTAAAAATCTGCGAATTTCAACTGAGATGCGAGCCAGAGAATTATGGCTTATTGATTAGTAGTTCTCTATGTTGCTGATTATTTAGGTTCGTTTATTTGTCATTACCAATAGAGAGTATTAATGATTCAAAATTTAACAAAACCAGGCAAGCTAAAAATTGTTGTAGTTGATGATCATGAAGTTATGTTGGATGGAACTATTAACGCACTGCGACAGCAGTATCCAGAGGAAGAAATTATTGGAGCTACAACTGCTCAGAGTACCCTAAATCAAGTAGTAAAATTGCAACCTGACTTGGTCGTTGTGGATCTTTCTATTCCAGAAACTTTGGGCAAGACTGCCACAATCAACACAGGGATTCAAGTCCTGAAGACTTTGATCAAAAACTATCCCAACCTTAATCTAGTGGTGCTCAGTTGTTATACTGAGGCACTGGTGCGTATTAAACCTGAAATTGAAGCTCATCAAGGGGGCTTTTTAGTAGTTGATAAAAGTCGTTCGAGTAAGGAAATGTTGGATAGTGTTGATCTAGCCCTCAAGAAAGAACATAGGATACCAGGAAAGATGATAAGAACAGAGAAAGTAAATGCCAAGTGGATTGATTTGCTCAATTGTGCATTTCAAGAAGGATTGACAGATCGGGCAATTGCTCAACGACTGAATGTGGCTGAGCGAACTGTGCGTAAGTACTGGCAAGAGATTCAAAAATTTCTAGACATTGACCCGAAAAAATGTAGGGCTCAGGGCAAGAATCTCCGAATTACAACTAAAATAGAAGCTACCAAAAAGGGGCTTTTGGGTTAGCATATTGCTTGTCGTTGGTTATTTTTGATTAGTCGTAATAAACTTGTGTATCATGATTTTTGGGATAAATTAATAAAGTTTTGGAAAAAAATAGAAGATGAATTTGTCATCTGGCGTGTAGGAGCACTACCAGGAATGGCAATCCTGGTGCTGGTGATTATCGCTCGCTTAACTGGCTCACTACAATTACTGGAGTGGGTGACTCTTGATTACTTTCTGCGTCTGCGTCCTCCTGAACCCAGAGATGAGCGGGTTCTGATTGTGGGTATTGATGAAAAAGATATCCAGAGTGTCGGAACCTATCCTATACCAGACCGAGAAATGGCAGCATTGCTCAGGACTTTGCAGAAGTACGAGCCGAGAGCAATTGGTCTTGATATTGTCAGAGATATACCAGTTGAGCCTGGTAACAGTGAACTAGTTGCTGCATTTAAGGATATTAAAAATCTTATTGGTGCTGAAAAAGTGTTACCAGTGGAAATTGCTCCACCACCAGCATTACCCCCTCAACAAGTTGGTTTTGTAGATGCCATTCTAGATAAAGATGGCAAGCATAGGCGATCTCTTCTCGGTACATTCACTCCTCAAGGTTACAAATTTTCCTTATCTCTACGGTTAGCAGAAACTTATTTAGCTGCTGAAGGCTATTTCCTCGACAATTGCATTCATGAGCCTCATGCTATGTGCTTTGGCTCGACTGAGCTATCTCGTTTTGGTTCAAATTCTGGGGGATATGTGAGAGCAGATGATGGTGGAGTGCAGGTACTCTTAAATTTTCGTAGTGGTGGAGAAAAATTTAGAACTCTATCTCTCAGAGATATTAAAAAAGGTGATTTTAATCCAGATTGGATTCGCGATCGCATTGTTATTATTGGTATAACTGCACCCAGTATTAAAGATATCGTTAGAACCTCCGCTGTTCCTCATCTAGACCCTCCTGGACAAGTGTATGGAGTAGAAATTCATGCCAATAGTACTAGTCAAATTATCAGCGCAGTTGTTGATGGACGAACCTGCTTAAAAACTTGGTCTGATGGGTGGGAATATCTGTGGATCTTCTGTTGGGGTTTTCTGGCAATTGGTTTGGGTAGGTTCACTCAATCTCCGTTTAAAAATCTTTTATATGTTGCTGTTGCTAGCATTAGTCTAATTGGAGTTGGGTATATTTTCCTAGTTGGAGGTTGGTGGATCCCTGTTGCACCCGCTTTATTAGTAGTAACACTCAATGCTGTAGGACTGAGTGCTTTTGCTTTCTATCAATATGATCAAGCTTTGAGAGCGCAGATTGCTGTACGTCAACACGCCATTGAAGATACATTTAATGTTATTCATAATGGACCACTGCAAACCCTCGCTAATGTTTTAAGGTCTCTTCGAGATCAAAACTTATGCCAAGAACAATTACTGTCAGAACTAGAAAATCTCAACTATGAAATCCGGTCAGTTGGTGAATATCTGAAACAACAAGCTCTAACTTCAGAGGGAAGTCTTCTTTTAGGTAATGGTGTAAAAGTAGACTTAAATCTGCCAATTCATGAACTTTTTTATGAAGTACACAGCAATACACTCGAGCGAACATTTCCCTGCTTTACAACCCTTAAAGTAACAACTCGTTCGTTTGAACCAATAGAGACTAGATATTTAAGTATTGAGCAAAAGCGGGGGCTCTGCCAATTTTTGGAAGAAGCTTTGTGCAATGTGGGGAAATATGCCAAAGGAGTAACCCTCCTCAAGGTCCTTGGTACAGAAAAGCAAGGTTGGTATATCCTTAGTATTAAAGATAACGGAATAGGTAGCTGCTCATCTTCTGAAGGTAGAGGAACGAAGCAATGTAGAAATGTAGCGAAACAACTAGGAGGAGAGTTTCGGCGAGAATCTCTTGCTAAAGGAGGGACTCTGTGCGAGGTAACTTTTCCTGTTGCAAGTCGTAACTAGTGCAAGAAGGCAGAAGGCAGAACCCACCCCTAACCCCTCCAAGGAGGGGAACAGAAGGAAGGAGAGAAGAAAACTTGTATAGTAAGCTTTTTCACCTTTTTTTCATGGTGGGTTATTTCCGCTCCGCGGCACTAGGGTGTGTCTAGGAACTCAATTGATGTAACTCATTGTTACACAACTCTCTACTTTGTATAAAAGTCACCAATTATCTCTGAGAAGTATTTAGCAGCTCAATACCTAAATTTTTTACTGTCTATAGACATAGCTTAACTAAAATTTACTTCTGCAACAATTATATTATGATTATTCGCATTCTATGGCTTCTTAAGCAATATTCTAATAAGAAGCTGGTAACCAGTTGCTTTTTAAGCCTATCGTTGGTTTTAGGTCCGGTTGCTTTAGCTAATGATTTTGAAGGAGAGCCTTCTTCTCCTGATATAAAAACAGATGGAATCGTTGTTAGGTATAATCCTCCTAGTGATCAGAAGCCCCCTGAGGGAGAAACAGGAAATTTAGGTACGAGAGGAGGGTGTGAAGGAATTGAAGGTCCTCCTTTAACAGCTCTTGCTCCGAGAACACATATTGGAGAAACTGTTTCTACCCATCCGACTTTGGCGTGGTTTGTACCTGAATCCAAACCTTTTTCGATTACATTCAGGCTCTTCGAGTATGCTTCAGATAGTACATTACAACGATTGGGCGATCCGATTGAGTTGCAGAGTACACCAGGAGTGATGAAGTTACCTCTCCCAAAAAATAAGCCAGGGCTAGCAATGGGCAAAACATATCTCTGGGAAGTTAGAATCCGTTGTGACGTTAACAGCCCATCAATGGATTTAGTTACAAAGGCAGAAGTTGAAGTGGTAGAAATACCAGAAAGCTTGGAAAGTAAGCTCTCTAGCACAAATGACTCCTTACAGAGAGCATCTGCTTATGGTGAAGCAGGTTTATGGTACAACGCCTTAAGTGAAGCTTTAGTATCTGCTGAAGACGGAAAACTCGGAGAGGGGGGTTCAAGTTTGTTGGAAGATCTTGCTAAGTTGGAGAAAAGGGAAAACGAGTTTGAGGGCGGCTTGGAGTAGGAGATAGAGTTAGGACTTACGCACCGTCAGGGAATTATGTCATCCAACAGCGGTAGCGAAGGATCTCCAGACGGCTGAGATGCTTCACTATCGTTCAGGATGACACTTGAGTGTGTAAGTCCTAAGAGTTTCCAAATAGGAATATTTTTATGACAAATGGACTTTTTGTCGGTATGGTGACCTTAGATTTGGTTTACCTAACTAAGAATTTACCGAGTAGTAACCAAAAAGTAGTAGCTTCTGACTATACAGTAGCTGCTGGTGGCCCGGCAACTAATGCCGCAGTCACATTTAGTTATTTAGGTAATCAAGCAGTCATTTTAGGGGTTGTTGGCAAACACCCGATTACTGAGCTAATTAGAAGGGACTTAGAAACTTATAGGGTGGAAATTTTTGATCTTGATTCCACCACTCCTGAACCACCGCCAGTTTCTTCTATTATGGTTACTCAAGGGAGTGGCGATCGCGCGGTGATTTCCCTCAACGCGACTAAGATGCAAGCTAGCCGTGATCAACTGCCTATTGATATTCTCTCTGGAATAGATATAGTGATGATTGATGGTCACCAAATGGCAATCGGACGTGAGATTGCTCAGTTAGCGAAAACCAATAATATTACAGTCGTTATTGATGGCGGCAGCTGGAAGCCAGGATTTGAAACTATTTTACCCTTTGTTGATTACGCAATTTGCTCTGCTAACTTTTATCCACCGGGTTGCGATAACTCTGAGGAAGTGATTACTTATCTTACTGAGGCTGGGGTTCCTCATATTGCTATTACCCAAGGGGACAAACCGATTAAATACTATAGCCTGGGAATATCAGATCAATTACTGATACCTCCAATTAGTACGGTAGATACCCTAGGTGCTGGTGATGTTTTTCATGGAGCCTTCTGCCACTACATCCTTAGAGAAAATTTTACTGATGCTTTGAATGCAGCAACAAAAATTGCTTCTAGTTCTTGTCAATTTTTTGGTACTCGCCAGTGGATGCAAGGAGAGAGAGAGAATAACTGATTTGCAATGCCTACCTTTCGGTGATCTACTTTTTCACGAAAATGCGTAAAACTTGTGCCTTCGACAGATAAATAAACAGAGAGACAAAATTCCAAAGACTACCATACCCCGATTGGTACTTGTGTCAATCGGGACTTATTTATTGGAAGACTTGCCTCAAGCAATCCAAATGCAATGATTTTAGCTATAACTGCAACCAAAGCTCCTATTCTTCCGGAATATGTGCTTTTGCAGGAGTAATTAGAGGAGTGTGCCGTGTTTTAGATAACACCTCTGATGAAAGCTAGTGAGGTTTTGAAGAGATATAACAACGGTAGAAGAGACTTCAGGGGTGAATGTCTCAGGGGTCAGTGTTTTCAGGGAAAGAACCTCGCTAATGCAGATTTTAGTGAGGCGGATATCCGAGGAGCTAATTTTACTAATGCTTACCTCAGAGGTGCTAAGTTCTGTGGTGTTGAGGCTGGATTACAGCCACAGGAGGTAATTTTTTGGCTCGCCATTTTATTTCTTTTGGCATTCCTCGCAGGGTTAAGTTCTGTCGGTGCTAACGCAGTTTTGAGAGTTCAGCTGACCAATACCGTATTTGATCAAAATGCCTTTCTTGTAAGTGTAGTTGTTTTAGGACTTTTATTCAGCTTCGTTTTGATCTGGGCTAATAAAGGTTTAAGTGCAAGCTTGGGAACTTTGATTTCGATAATGCTCGTCGCTGGGATTGTGGCTGCAACAGGAAATGCTGTGGCACTTTGGAAGGATAAGGCTTTGGTGAACTGGTTTAGTGGTATAGGTGGAGCTTTAGCTATAGCAGTAAGTACATCTGGGCTTATCGCTGGTGCCGTAGCTTTAGCTGGAATTTTAGCCGAAGGTTTAACAAGTTTTGTGATTTTAGCTGGAGCCTTAGCCAGCGGCTTAACTGGAGCTGTAATTAGAGTTTCAACTCGGAATGGAATTGATGATGTTCAGCAATTGTTTTTAACTTCAGACTGGAATTGGGCTTCTATAGATTTGCTTTGGAGTTGGACATTTGCTTGGGGTGTAACACTTCTGGGGAGTTATGTGGGTTGGCGAACTTTAGCTGAAGACGAAAATTTTTCTTGGCTGCGGAGAATTTCCATTGCCTTTGGTGCTATCGGAGGTACTAGCTTTCACAATGCCAATTTAACTAATGCTGACTTTTCTCAAGCCAAGCTCAAGAGTACTGATTTTAGGCAAGCTAACCTTACCAGCACTTACTTCCGACAAGCGAAGAAACTCGATTTTGTTCGTCCTGGTACAACTTATCTGCAAAATGTTAAAGTGCGGCAATTGTTGATTAGAGGGCAGGAACAGGACAAAAACTTTGACGGCTTTTCCCTACGAGGGATCAACCTACAAGGAGCAAACCTAACAGATGCTAGCTTCATCGGTACTGATTTAAATGAAGCGAACCTGCAAGATGCTGATTTATCCAGAGCCAAACTGGTACAAACCCAATTAGATAAGACTGATTTGACGGATGCAACCCTCACTGGAGCCACAATTGAGGATTGGGGTATCACAAGTAGTACAAGATTACACGGGGTGAGGTGTCAGCATGTTTTTATGCGCTTACCTACCAAAGATGACCCTAACCCCCGCCGCAAACCAGATAACTGGGATGAGGAATTTGAGGAGGGGGATTTTGCTGAGTTTATTAAACCCATAGTTGATACCCTTGACCTCTATCATAAGCAGGGAGTTGACCCTCGTGCGATCGCAATTTCCTTTAAGCAGTTAGCTGAAAATAATCCTGATGCTGAATTGGAGATTGTGGCAATGGAGAAGCGAGGTGAGGATAAGTTCTTACTTCGTGCGGCAACTGCACCTGAAGCCAATCATTCTCAGCTAAATGCTGAGTATTTTGGGACTTATAACCAGATAAAAGCCTTGGCAGAAGCTGAGCTACAGGCGCTACTAGCAGAGAAAGATAGCCGAATTTCTAGTTTAGAGAATATGGTAGAAACAGCTCTACAGCGTCCGAGTTTTTATACACAAACCTATAACCATCAAGGAGATAATATTATGTCACAAGCCCGTAAAAAAGTTTCTAAATTTAACAATAGCAATGCTCAGTTTGGTGGAGGATTAGTGGATGGCGATACCGTTCATGCTCAACAGATAGGTGGAGATATCAATAATTATCCTCCAGAACAAAGACAAAGCTTAGCAGGTGCAGTAGCAGAAATTCAGCAACTTCTGCAACAACTCGAACAAACTTATCCGAATGCTACCGAATTTGAAAAACAGAGTGCTTTAGCTGTAACTCTGCAACAAGAGATTAAGCAAAACCCGACATTCAGGGCAAGGCTCAAGAATGCTTTAAAAGAAGGTGGCATCGAAGCATTGAAAGTATTGTTTGCTCCGATTGGCATTCCCATTGAAATGGTCAGGGGCTGGATTGAGGCGGAAGCAGAGAATAAGTAGGGCTTGCTGCATAAGTCGTAATTTTCTGGTTTTGAAGTAATAAGTAATGAGCGTTAGAGAGACTGCGCCCCAAAAAGAAGACATAAACTAGTGATATCAAGGGATTCACCCATCCCTTGATATCACTAGTTTATGAAGAGCCCCAAGGAGCGCTTCGCGCCCCCAATTGAATGGGAGAAAAACTTTGGGGAGCATTAGAGGCGATTAGCCATTAGCCATTAGCCATTAGCCTGTTTATCGAGAGTAATGAGTAAGAGATAAGCAGATTAAATCTAAAAATTAGAATAATTTATTTCTTGCAGTTCCCTAATTAAGGGCAGGGAACAAGTAACTGAAGTTAAAGTCTATGAGAGTGTAGAAAGATCATCAACTACTTTCATCCGTCCTCGGTAAAGAGCGTGCAACAACCGGTCTATAGCCGCTCTCTCTTCTTCTGTCAGTGAATCATCTAACATTGCTGCCATCAATCCATATTGGTCTGCACGGGTGATGTAACCAGATATGCTAGCTTGAGCAAATAACTCTGATATAGCGCCAGGTATAAGACTTACTGTAGCTTGCATTGAATAGAATAATAGTTAACTTACCTACGTAGTTATAATGTTATTCTTTTTTGGGAGTTTAGGGATGTGGGGTCTGACCCCACAAATTTGCTGAGTGTCGGGAGTATCGGGAGTGTAGGGAGCAGGAGAAGCACACTACGAATTTGAGGATTGGGGTATGGTGTCAGCTAGGGTGCCGAATGTTAGATAAAAATTATTCTTCCCAATTCCCAATTCCCAATTCCTAATGATGAATCAAAATCTGAAACCTTACCTACATTACTTAATGCTAATTGGGGTGATTGTCTTGGGAGCAGTTTTGAGATTTTGGTATCTGGACTTGAAACCACTCTGGCTAGACGAAGTAATTACGGCTTTATTTAGTCTAGGAAGGAACTACGATGACTTGCCTCTAGAGACAATGTTTCGCCCCTCGATGCTAGAGACAATTTTTACCTTCAAACCAAATGTCAGTTGTACAGAAATTGCCAAAAACATTGCTAATCAATCAACTCATCCCCCTCTGTTTTTTTGCTTGATGCATCAGTGGTTGAATTGGGTAACACCATTAGATGAATCCCTGAGCTGGAAACTGCGATCGCTACCAGCTTTAATGGGGGTGATGGTAATACCAGCGATTTACTGTCTCAATCGCTTTGCTTTCTCCCCAACGGCTGGATTAATGGGAGCTGCCTTTATGGCTGTTTCTCCTTTTGGTGTCTATCTCTCCCAGGAAGCACGTCATTATACTTTACCAGTTCTGTTAATCACCCTAGCGCTGTTGGCATTATTGTTAATTCAGCATGATCTCCATTACCGAAGGCGGCTGCCACCATTAGTTATTTGGTTGTGTTGGGGAATACTTAACAGCATTGGTTGCTATGTCCACTATTTTTTTCTCCTTGCTTTCATTGCTCAGTTACTAACTCTCATCGGTTTCATGTACTGGCGAAGAAAGTTTTTACCTAGTGGTAGTTGGGTGTCGGTGATATTAGTAGTGCTGGGAGTAGCAGCGAGCTATCTACCTTGGCTACCAATTTTGTTAGTGGATTTTGGGAGTCCAGAAACCAGCTGGCTTCCGGAACCGGAAAATATCGCACCCTTATACCAAACTTTGGTTGCTTGGCTAACGATGGTGATTGCTCTGCCTGTTGAAAGTCAGCCATTGTGGATTCAGATACCATTTGCCTTGTTAACCATTACATTTGGCAGTTGGATAGGCTGGCAATTTTTCCGAGGAGTAAAACAACTCTGGCAAGAACCCCAAACTCATTTAGCGACTTTCACTCTTTTAGGTTTCATCCTTTGTGTGGTGCTGCAATTTGTGGCGATTATCTACCTCTTGGGTAAAGATATCACTATTGCCCCTAGATATCATTTCGTCTACTATCCAGCTGTGTGTGCTTTGTTAGGAGCCAGCCTAGTGCAATTCTTCAGAAGGCAGGAGGCGGAAGGCAGTCCCAATGAAAAAATTTTCACCACCATAAATGACAATCAATCTCTCCGCGTCTCCGCGTCTCCGCGTCTCCGCGTCTATTTTCAGATTAGGAGGGAATGGGAGAAGTTACTCCCTGTTGGTATTGCTTTATTGAGTAGTATCCTAGTGGTTTTTAATTTGGTGTTTATCAAACCTTTCCATCCCCAGCAAGTAGCACAGGATATGAGCCGAGAGCCAGCTGCTCCTCTAATGATGGTGGTGGGATATCATAATTTTCAAGAGGTTGCCTTAGGGTTGAGTTTTTCTCTAGCAATTGAGCAACTGAAATCTAGTGTATCTGAAGTTAATGCTGATACTTATTTTGCTTTCTTGAAGATAGAGCCAGGATATCATTTAGTTTGGCAAAAATTGTCTGAGTTGCCAAAGTTGCCAGTGCCACCTCAGAATCTTTGGGTAGTAGGTCCTGGACTAATCCTACCAGCTTATCCACCTCAACTTCTGGTTGCCAATCAAACAACTTGCACCCTTGATCCTACTGAGCATTACCGGATTGGTATTCCCTATCAGTTGTATCGATGTCGGGGTTAAGAGAAATTAGGGAGAGATAATTAGGGTTTGCTGAAAAAGTCGTAATTTTCTGGTTTTGAAGTAATAAGTAATAAGTAATAAGTAATAAGTAAAGAGTGTACTATCGCTTGCTGCACAACTCTTTGAGGCAATTAATTGAAGTGAAAGTAGCTCTTAAAAATCTGCTTACTTTTACCTCATATTCGGAATTTAAGCGGGTGTTTCCCTACGATGGTACAAGGTTTTTGTATCGATGGGCTCAAAAACCTTGGACTTTTTGGGGTCAATAAATGATTGAAAGCCTTGTCTGGCATGGCTTACAGACTTATACGGCAAGCCCTAATTATGCATTGTTCATTATCCCTTATCAATTTGTGAACGGTTCGTTACCTCCTGCTTCTCCCTTCACTGGTTCACATTCAACATTACTAGTTGCTACTGCTTGGGGATAAACTTGAGTAATTTGACAAGACTTTTGAATAGGATATGATTCCGCAGATTTTGAACGAGGTCCTTCCCAAATTGCTTGCAGTTCTAAGTTATATCCAGAGTCCCTAGAGGAGACATCAGAGTTAACCTTCCACAGTCTATCTTCTTGAACTGGCGAAAGTTTGATTTTAGCCTTATCTGCAATATCTGTTACCCACTTTTCTCGCTCTTCCTTCAATAACAACTTCTCCACTTCTGACCAAAGTTTACCATTCAACTGCTCATTTAAAGGAGATTCCATTGCCTCTAAAATTTCAACTCCTCTAGGCTGTTGTGATTGAGTTGGTGCAATGTTAATAACAAAAGCACTGTCTTTAAAGTCATCAGCAAGCAAACTTGGATATTGTATTAACCAGTTTTGAATTACGAAATAGAACTGGAACCAACAACTAAGCAAGATATTGATACCAAACAAAATGACCAGGTTTTGGCGCTTTGGTGGTGGCGGTGTCTTCGCTACTAATTCATCTTTCTCTAATCCCATAAAATTTGGCACAGCTGCAATTATAGCTGAGATTATAGGCCATGAAACTAAAGCCGCTTGTCCTCCTGATTCTGGGGTAGTACCAAAGAAAAGCATGGGAAACATAACAAAAAGATAGATACAGACTATTACACCAGTAATCCACGGGCTTAAGGGCAAACCTTCTTTTTTGGGCTTTGCTTTTGGATCTCTATAAAGCCATAATTTTTTGTTAGCAGTTGTTCCCCAATAAACACCCATAATCAGAAATATTCCCACCATACAAAATAATAATTTTCTAATAATTCCGTCAGTAAACAATGACATTAAATAAGAAAATATACTGAGTAAAATTAGAGTTTGATAAGAGAATATACTGGGCGGGATGAACATATTGACTGTTCTTTTTACAGAATTTCCTACCCATCCCAATAAAACAACTGTCAATAAAAATTCAATGCTTTCTCGTATAAACTTAAACATAGCTTTGATCCAATATTATTAAATCCACAGTTTGTTGAGGAAGAAACGCATAAACAGAATTAGCATAATACCGCTATAACTATAAGCATTAGCTAAGAGAACAGCTGTTACTTGATTGGGGTTACTATATACCGTTGCCTGATTAAATCGATTAGCTAAAGTTTGCCAGTATAGTCTTCTAGCTGTTTCCTGTTCCTGCTCTTCTTCTTCAGTAATTGGCATATCTTGTAATGAAGCTTGTAAAAAGTCTAGTCCTTTCAGCTTAATGAGAAAGGTAACAAAAAAGATAGCAATACCAATAGAAACCGTAAGTAAGGTAATTTGTTGTGTCTGATTATCAGAAATCCTATCAAAGAAGATGAAATTAATTACTTCTTCTTCTAATTCTTGGGGAAGCCAGTTCTGGACTAGAAAAAACAATAACCAACTAATAATCGTAGCCAGCAGATTAATCGATATAGCATACTTAATGCTGGTTTGGCGACCAACATTTAACCTTTGATAAAAAACTCTGGCTTCTAGGGCGATCGCTACCAATAGTAATAAGGTTTGAAACACGATCGTCTCTAGCGGCAAAACGGCTTCTTTCATGCGGTATGCTCCTTACCCATCGCTATAGCCTCCTAGAATACTACAATTTTCCTTCTACTATTGCCATTGCTCGGATGACCAGGCTTTCATTTTATGATCTAATGCATGAGTAGAATGTTGGCATTGGGGTTAGTTTCAAAAATTGATAATGACCAGAACTGGTATTGGTATTCGCACAGCAGTTGAGCGTTCTGAGCGCTTAACCGGTCAGATTCACGTTTACGATGGTGCGGGAAAAGGTAAATCGCAGGCAGCTTTAGGGGTTGTTTTGCGCTCGATTGGACTTGGGATTAATTCAGCAACTGGCAGCCGAGTTTTGTTGCTGCGTTTTCTCAAAGGACCTGGACGTTCTTATGATGAGGATGCGGCTATTGAAGCCTTGCAGCGAGGTTTCCCTCACTTAATCGATCAAGTGCGCACTGGACGGAGTTCATTTTTTGATAGAGATGAGGTAATACCGTTTGATCAAGCTGAGGCAAAACGAGGTTGGGATGTCGCCAAAGGAGCGATCGCTTCTAACCTCTATTCTGTAGTTGTCCTTGATGAGCTTAATCCTTTACTAGATTTGGGGTTGCTACCAGTAGAGGAAGTGGTGCAAACCCTCAAACATAAGCCTGAAAGTCTAGAAATCATTGTTACAGGCCGGGGAACACCCCAGTTACTACTGGATCTGGCAGATTTGCATACGGAATCTGTTCCCCATGATCATCCGGTATCTAGAGAGCAAGGGATTGAAGGCATTGAAATCTATACTGGTGCAGGTAAGGGTAAATCTACCAATGCTCTAGGTAAGGCTCTACAGGCAATTGGTAGGGGAATTAGTACCGATATGTCCCACCGAGTGCTAATTATGCAGTGGCTCAAGGGAGGTACTGGCTATACAGAAGACGCAGCAATTGCAGCTCTCAAGCAGTCTTATCCAAATTTAGTCGATCATCACCGCTGTGGTCGCAATGCGATCGTATGGCGAGGGAAACAACAGATAGCTGATTATGTGGAAGCAGAACGGGGCTGGGAAATTGCTAGAGCAGCTTTAGCCTCTGGTTTGTACAAAACCATCATTATGGACGAACTTAACCCCACCGTTGACCTAGAATTATTACCAGTAGAGTCGATTGTGGAGGCGCTGTTGCGTAAACCCCGGGACACAGAAGTGATTATCACAGGTCGTTGTTTGAATCAACCGGCATATTTTGAGTTAGCTACTGTTCATTCAGAGATGATTTGCCACAAGCACTACTGTGATCAAGGTGTAGATTTGAAGCGAGGGGTTGATTTTTGAGAAGATGAATGTTGGCAGAATTTGGGCAGTTGCCTCCAATGGATTTCGAGAAGTAATTCGCGATCGCATTTTGTATCTGATTGGCTTTTTTGCTCTGTTACTGATCATTGCTATGCGGCTATTGCCAGAAGTTGCTACCACCACATCAGATAAAATAGTCATCGATTTTGGTTTGGCGGCAATTGAAATTTTGGGCGTGATTGTAGCAGTGTTTGTTGGTACTGGTTTAATTAACAAAGAAATTGAGAAGCGCACTGTCTTAGTTTTAATTGCCAAACCTCTTTCCCACAGCGAATTTATCCTCGGCAAACATTTGGGACTTTCTGGTGTGCTAGGAGTGCTAATATTCGCTATGGCGGTAACTTATCTGTTTCTGCTGAGTTTCGGTAGAATTGATTATCCTCTTCCTAGTATCCTGGTTTCCAACCTTTTCCTCTTCTTAGAGCTATGTTTAATTACAGCAGTAGCTTTGGTCTTTGGTGTCTTTACCAGTTCACTCCTGGCAACAATGCTCAGCTTTGGAGTTTACTTGATGGGAAATTTGAGTAGGGATTTAGTAGAGTTGGGGAACTTGAGCCAAAACTCTAGTATTCAAGCAATGACTGAGGGACTTTACCTGGTTTTACCAGATTTATCCCGCCTTAATTTAAAGAACGAGGCAGTTTATAGCATCTTGCCCTCACCAATGACACTTTTGAGTAATGGGGTATATGCTTTGTTCTACACTACGATACTTTTAGCGATCGCGATTTTGCTCTTCTCCCGACGTCAGTTTTAAGAAAGAAGGGAGCAGGGAGCTGGGAGCAGGGAAGAGGAAAAAACCTAACACCCATTGGTGACAAGTTAAGGTAAAAGTGTCGTTGTCAAGGGAGCTGGGGGAGCTGGGGAAGCTAAGGGAGCTGGGGAAGCTGAGGAAGAAGAATACAATTTTTCTAACCTCTTGAGTATTTCCATATATAGTGTTTTTTGAGCCCTCAAGCGCCATATATGGGAGTTGACAAAATGCACAACCGTTTAACTTCTCACCAATGCCTAACACCTAACACCTAACACCTAACACCTAACTCTTATGCTAGAGCAGAAACTAGAGCAATTAAAAACCATATTTGCTGAGATGGAACAGGCGTTAATTGCCTATTCTGGAGGAGTCGATAGTACCTTGATAGCGAAGATAGCCTATGATGCTTTAGGCGATCGCGCTTTAGCAGTTACTGCTAAATCTCCCTCCTTATTACCAGAAGAGTTAGAGGATGCTTGTATCCAAGCTGCTGCTATTGGTATTACCCATGAGGTAGTAGAAACCTACGAAATGGACAATCCCAATTACACTTCCAATCCCATTAACCGTTGCTATTTTTGCAAAAGTGAACTTCACGACACCCTCAAACCTCTGGCACAGCAAAGAGGTTATCCTTATGTGGTTGATGGAGTAAATGCTGATGATTTAAGAGACTATCGTCCAGGAATTCAGGCAGCAAAGGAAAGAGGAGCACGATCTCCTTTAGCCGAAGTAGGAGTTACGAAAGCAGAAGTACGCCAACTCTCGAAACAGTTAGAGCTTCCTTGGTGGGATAAACCGGCACAACCTTGTTTGAGTTCTCGCTTCCCTTATGGTGAAGAGATTACAGTCAGAAAGCTAGAACGGGTAGGGCGTGCTGAAATTTATTTGCGTCGGCTAAGTGTTTCTAATCTCCGTGTTCGTTCAGAAGGAGACACGGCAAAGATTGAGTTACCGCCGGAGCAAATTAAGGAGTTTATTTTGACTACTGATTTACCAAAGCTAGTGTCAGCTTTTCAGGAGTTAGGTTTTGTTTATGTAACCCTGGATTTGGAAGGTTATCGTAGTGGAAAATTGAATCGAGTGTTGAGTAAAGAAGCATTGGGAGCAGGAAGTAGTGAGTTATAAAAATTCTTATTCCTTTTGCCCTCTGCTTTATTTTCTAGACAGACAGTTATTCAGTGTTTGTTGCAAAAAAAGTAGGTCAAGCTTACGTCCAATCAACACCAGTTGATTTTTAGGAGTTTTTGTCCACTCACTGTCATCAATTGTGAATCGCTTGCCACTAAGTTGAAATAAGTGACGTTTTGGGCTTTCAGCAAACCAAAGAACGCCCTTGGCTCGAAACACATTATCCGGCAGTCGGTAGTCAAGGAACTGTTGAAATTTTTTCATGGCAAACGGGCGATCGCTCTGAAAGGACATCGACATAAACCCATCGTTTGCTAAATGAGCTGATGCTCCGGACTGGGGAGCGCTCAGCACTTTCTGGGAGGAACCTGACTCAGAAAAATTAACATCTAAAATTAGCGATAGTGGAACTCTACCGTACTCACATCGCAGAATTCTTGCTCCTTGTTTAATAGTACGAGCATGAGTTTCTATAGTGTTGAGATCTGCCTCAGCAACCAAATCAATTTTATTGAGCAAAATCATGTCTCCATACATGAGTTGCCGATTAGCCACTTCACTATTGAATGCTTCAGATATAAATGTTTCTGCATCCACAACCGTTAAAATTGCATCCAACTGAGTCAGATATCGCAAGTCTGTTCCTAAAAAGGTTATTGCAATCGGTAACGGGTCAGCCACACCTGTGGTTTCAACAATCAGATAGTCAATCTGTTTGTGCCCTTCTATTACTTGATAAACTGCATCTGTTAGATTGTCGTTAATAGTACAGCAGATACAGCCATTCGTCAGTTCAATCATGTCCTCTTCAACAGCAGTCAAGAACTGACTGTCAATGTTGATATCGCCAAACTCATTGACTAAAACAGCAACTTGATAATTGTCAAAATTTTGCAGGATGTAATTCAATAATGTTGTTTTACCACTGCCTAGAAAGCCTGTAATGATAGTTACAGGTAGTTTATCAGATGAAGTGTTCATTAATTAATAATGGACAATCAATAATAGATAATAAATAATCGATAATTACCTCTGATTAAAACTGAGAGGATTGAATATAAAGAAATCTTCTAGCACTTTTTTCTCATTAAAAGGAGAGGCTTTAAACCGGATTGATCAATTATCAATTATCAATTATCAATTATCCATTGGTAAGAGTGTCTAACATAAATTCAGCTCGGAACTGAGCAATTGAACTGAAAAAAAGAGGCAATGGTGGAATAAAAAACCATTACCTCGCTTGTGAGGAAAAAGATTAATGGAAGGATGGTCTGTGACGAATCAAGTCCATAAATTCCTGACGGGTTTTGGCATCGTCGGCAAATAGACCTTGCATCGAACTGGTCACTGTCCAAGAACCGGGTTTTTGCACGCCCCGCATTACCATACACATGTGAGTAGCTTCAATGACTACGGCAACCCCTTGCGGTTTAAGCAATCCCTGAATAGCATCGGCAATTTGTGCAGTGAGTCGTTCCTGTACTTGCAAGCGACGGGCATACATTTCACAAATTCGGGCAATTTTGGATAACCCAATCACTTTCCCATTGGGAATATAAGCCACATGAGCACGTCCCAAAATCGGTAGAATGTGATGCTCACAGGAGCTAAACAAATCAATGTCGCGCACTAATACCATTTCGTTGGCATTTTCATGGAAAACAGCCCCATTGAGCAACTCGTCTAGGGATTGCTGGTAACCAGAGGTAAGGAACTTCAGGGCTTTGACTACCCGCTTGGGGGTATCACGAAGCCCTTCGCGATCAGGGTCTTCACCCATGCCCAATAGCAATGTGCGAACCGCTTGCCGCATTTCTTCTTCAGAAACAGGAGACTTCGCTTGAGTGCTAATGGTTTGCTTGCGAATCTCTTCAGGTGAAATAGATAAGGTCATGAGTGAATTGACATAAAATAACAACCAGCCCTATGGTGTAGAGACAATGATAATCATTATCATATTATAAGATCTTTGTCATTTTAACTCATCCCTTAAGGAATGGAGTCGGGAGCAATGGCGGTTTAGCTAATAACTCATAACAAAGACAAAGACGGGGAAGTTTTCTCCTTAGAAGGATTAAGCTTCCCCGCTGTTATGTCGTGAATTAGTATTACAACATCGATTAACGTTTCGGCAGATATGCCATAGGGTTTACAGCTCCACGTCCGCTCGGATGTACCTCAAAATGTAAGTGAGGCCCGGTGCTGTAGCCAGTACTGCCCATCTCCGAAATTTGTTGACCTTGAGCAACTTGTTGCCCGCGCTGTACTAAAATTCGGTTGTTGTGGGCATAGAGTGTTTGGCTGCCATCTGGATGTTGAATTTCCACTAATTTGCCATAGCCACCACTATTCCAACCAGCAGTAACAACTACACCAGGTGCCGCTGCAACGATTGGTGTACCAGTTGGGGCGGCAATGTCAAGTCCTTTGTGCATCCGTCCCCAACGCATACCATAGCCTGAAGTAATCACACCTTTGCTTGGCCAGATATAACCATTAAATCGGGTAGGACTATCCGGTAGGTATGTTCCTGGTGGCGATAGAGGTGGTAGTTGAGGAGAAACGGTTTCTCCTGGTTGGGGTTGAAGGTTGCCATTATAGATTTGTCCTGGTACAGGGGCTGTGGCAAAAAGTCCTTCTTGTGGGCTAGAATTTCCTCTCTCTGGTGGAGGTACAACGATGGGAATAGAACCAGAAGCTTGCCTTTGCACAGGAATCGGCCGTTGCTGCTGCCTTGGCTGTTTTAGCTCAGGAATCGGCCGTTGCTGCTGCCTTGGCTGGTTTAGCTCAGGAGGAGGCACAGCGATGGTGATAGCATTCGACTCTTGCTGCTGCCTTGGCTGATTGATCTGTATGCTTTCGTTGTAAGCGTTGGGATTGAACTCTGGATTGATTCTGGAAGGTTTAGACTGATTGTTCAAGCTCTCAGCAACTGGCACTTGAATCGTCTGTGCAGTAACTTGGCTACTTGTGCTCTGATTTCTGTATTCTTCCCGCATTTTCTCAATCTCAGCCATTAATCGCTGAAGATGAGGCGGATACTCAGATTCATCAGATTGATTCTGCTCCGTCTTAACCTTCTCTGTAGAGTTTGTCGGCTCAGCATCTACAGAGATAGATTGAGCCAAAACTGGGCTGGTTAATGATTGTGGTACGGTTGGTACAACAGGTGTCCCAACTTTTTGTTGCTGTTGTCTGGTACTGTCAGAGTTTGAGTTGGTTCTGATTCCGGGTAGTAGCGTTACGGTTTCAGAAGGGGCATCAACTGGCTGAATTTGAGGAATTTTCAGCTTTTGATCGATTTGAATCACATGGGGATTGTCGAGTTCATTAACCTCGATGAGTTCCGAGGGAGTCAAATCGTAATTACGGGCAATCTCTTCTATTGTATCTCCAGGCTTAACCTGGTAGACACTAGCGGTATTTTCTCTAACCAGGGTCTCTACTACCACTGGTTGGGTAGCACCTTCCTCAGTAGCGATTTCTGGGATTGTTACTGGCTCAATTGCCGGATTTGTGGCTTCTCTAGCTTCCCGTTCTACTGTGGTAGGTGAAACAGCTACTTCCGGTGTTGGTACTGGAATAACTGCTTGTTCATTAAGTACTCTCACCACTGGCTTGGGAGAATTGACTTCCTGTTCTACTGTGGTAGGTGAAACAGCTACTTCCGGTGTTGGTACTGGAATAACCACTGGACCATTAGGCACTCTTACCACTGGCTGGGAGGAATTGACTTCCCGTCTCACTGTGGTAGGTGAAACAGCTACTTCCGGTGTTGGTACTGGAATAACCACTGGTTCATTAAGTACTCTCACCGCTGGCTGGGAGGAATTGACTTCCCGTCTCACTGTGGTAGGTGAAACAGCCACTTTCGGCGTCGGTACTGGAATAACCGCTGGCTTGGGTGAGTTAGGGATATTCTCCTCTGGTTGAAAACCTACGGGTGAACTAGGTACTGTTACCTGTTCAGCTAAATTGTTATACTCCTCAGACCTCAACTCCGCCAGACTTTCACTTAAGCGGTTCTGCTGTTCCTTTAATCGGTTCAGCGCAACTTCTTGCCTAGCCTTTAATTGCTCATCAACATTCCCAGAGACTTTGACAGGTTCACCTGCTGATACCTGACTAGATTCTGAAATCGCTGTAGATACCTTTGACTTTGTCGGCTCCACTCTATAGGACTCAGAAATGGTTTCGACAGTTTCACCGGTTTGGGCTTCCTGAACAATACTGTTCTTCGTCGGAATTTTCAGCTTCTCACCAACCGAGAGCCTAGCATCGGGTTGGACTCTATTAGAAGTAGCAATCGCTTGTGGCTGAATCTCATAAGTCTTGGATACTTCCCGAAGAGTTTCCCCTTGCTTTACCTGAGGTTTAATTACAGGACTTGGGTTAGGTAACGATTCCACTACCGCTTGTGGTTTCACGGGAACCGACGGCTTAGAGGCAGTTACAACTTTTGGTTGTACTGCTGGTGGACTGGAAACGCTTGTAGCCTTCTCAACTGGAAGATTTGTGATAGTTGGTTCAGCAGCAATGGGCTCAACAGCCATTGCTTCATCACCCTTTTGAGGCAGCAACAAGCTAGAAGCACCCATAGAAATTGCCAATCCAATCATGGCGGCAGAGGTGCGAGCTTTACGGTTAACTTCGGTTGACATTGGTGTCTCAACCGAATTCTTCTCTACAGAGAGCTGCAATAATGCATCAGCGGTAACTGATGCACCGGTTGGAACATGTTTTAGCTTCTGTGTAAGTGTTCGTTTCAACAACGACCTCCTGGTGTGTGAAGAGTGCTTAACAATTCCTGATTGAGTGTTTTACCAGTCAATGAAGCAACTCACCCATAAATGTGATTTAGATCACACTTAATAATCATGCCTAGGCAAGAGTAACCTGCTTTTTTGATTTAGACAAGTTTACATGACTGAGTAAAGATTTCTATCTTTGACGGCAATTATTTTAGATCCACCCTTAAAGGAGCAATAACTGGGCGACTCGGTAAAGTATGTTCATTCACCAGAGACACAACCAGTAACAGTTAAGGCTTGTGGCAAGCCTTGCTTTTTAGGATTTACTCGCCTGTTAGGCTTTCCTCCGGAAGAAGTTTATAGGTTGAAACAAAACTCCTTTTGGAAGGAGTGGAAAGTAGTTTTCCAAATCTGCAAGACCATAGCCTAACAGCTGATTACTCACAGACGGAACTCTACGCCATTCCTGGCAAGTAAACAACCGTAGAATATTACAGCTTAAACCATTATATTGCCAACCACTCTAAGTCTTTTAATAGTTAAAAATGCTTACTTTTCCTTGCCAGTAGGGGATTGTAAGCTTCAAAAGTGACTTATTGAGGATGATCAAAATCTATCAGTCAATTTCCAGCTTTTTCTCGACTTTTTAATAGGAATTTCTTATGGTAGCTGCACACTTTAGTATTGTATGTGACTGAATCACTCGTTAATCTCTTGTTAACAGGATGCAAGATTGTCTCAAACAGTCAACTTATACGTGTATTTAACTAAAATTTATTTCATATTAGATACATTTATCTACATATGCGGATAAATTTATCTACATATGTAAATGTAGGCTGAGCAGTGACCATCTTTATCACCCAGATATAAGATCTAAACTATCAGGATTCGCAAATCTTATAGTGCTAGCACATTCCTACTAAATCTGGTGTTGCGGCGTAAGTTCTGAGTAAACTGGCTATTAGGGATTAAGAATAATGCTTATTCCAAATAGCCTAACTGACGCCTAGCTTCCAATAAACCAATAGCGGCGCTGACAGAAAGATTTAAGCTACGAACCCCTGGTTGGCTCATCGGGATATAAACAACAGCATCACACGCATTTAAGACTGGAGATGGCAAACCAGTTGTTTCACTACCAAACAACAACCAGTCATTGTTCTGAAACTCAAACTTAACATAACTACATTTTCCTCTAGCGCTGAAACCAATCCAACGTCCACCTAGCTGTTGGTAAACCTGTTTAAATTGATTGAGGGAATCATGATAATGAAGACTAACGTAAGGCCAGTAATCTAGCCCTGCTCGTTTCAGGTAGCGATCGCTAAGTTCAAAACCCAGAGGGCCTACCAAGTGCAACTCTGTTCTTGTCGCAGCACAGGTTCTGGCAATATTGCCGGTATTGGGTGGAATTTGAGGATGAACCAAAACAACTCTTACCATGAGCTGTCTATTGAATTTCGGTATTAACAAATTACGCTGTATGCATTTATCTGTCCATAGATAGCTATATTATAGGTTTTCTTAATATCCGGCAGTCTGAAAAATTTGATTAGATATTTTAATCAGTAAATCAGGCTGCTATAACCTAAATCAGGCAACCATTAACTGGCACAATTTATCTTCGAGTTCCTGCTCCTGCTGAGCCATTGCTTGAATGCCTTGAACCAAAATCTGGCGGCTGTCAAGACCAATTGCCTCAAGTTGTAACCATTGCTGGGCAGTATTGCCTTCTCGGAGAATTTTCTTAACTGGGGACAGGAAACAACTGAAACCCTGTTTTTTGGCAACGGGCCAAACCTGTTGATAAATTTCCTCAATCCAATCCCGTGCCAATATTTTTCTACCATCCTGCCAATGTCTAAGTTGGGCATCTAAGCTGGATTTAGCAACAGCAGCTTCATTGGCAGCAGTCAGGGCAATCAGGTCATCTGAACGTCCTGAGGCAGGTAATTTACTGGTTGCGAGAGGGTCAAGTGCTGGTTCTTCTAACATCTGAGTCAGACGTGCTTCCAACAATGCCATCACTGATAATAGGGCAATGGGGTCGATCACCAAGTCACAAATTCTCAGTTCCAAGCGATTTAAGTTATAGGGGCGTCGATTACCATTAGGCCTGACAGATGACCAGAGGTGACGAACATTGCGCATGGTTCCAGCTGCTAGTTGCTCTTCAGTCCACTTAATAAAGTGGGAGTGACTCTCAAATAGGGGAACATCAACGGGAGTTTGGGGAAAAATTGCCCATCGGGTGGAGTGATAACCAGTAGACTGTCCATCCAGAAAGGGAGAAGAAGCGCTTAAGGCAAGATAGAGAGGGGCTTCCAGACGAATGAGACGACAAGCGCGCATCAAAAGTTCTGGGTCAGAGATACCCACGTTAATATGGACACTAGCGGTGACTACTTTAGTGCCGTAGGTTTGCTCAATGTACCTGTAGTAAGGGTTATGCGGGTCGGAACAGTAAAAGCGATCGCTTCCCCCCGAAGACAAAGTACTCCCCGGAATTATTGTGTAATTTCCTAGACGTTCTAAATACTGCCGCAATTGCCTACGAGGGCGTACTAAAGCACATAGGAGACGGTCATAACAGCATAAAGGGGCGGTAGTATATTCCACATTGCGGCTGTCTGGCTCCCTTACAAATCCGTCCAGGGCAGCCACAATCTGATCGGAAAGACCGACAATATCCCCTTGGGGTGTGCCGGTGTACATCTCTATTTCAAAGCCTTTGGATAGCACCTTTGTTTCTCCTGGATGGGAATTGGTTATTGGTCACTAGTCATTAGTCATTAGTTATTAGCACAAAGGCTCTCTGACACTTGACAAAAGACGTGTATACCCTTCGGGATGCTTCACTCAGAGCTAACAGCGCGTATACCTTTCGGGATGCTCCGCTTAGAGCGCAGCGCTGGGAAGGAGGGTCCAATTCCACTGCAAGTCGTCGAATGAAGTTAATCTTCTGCTGCTAGCTTATCTAGAAGTATATTGTATCGATTAAAACAAAATTATTCATATTTTTTATATAAATGTGATTACTATTGTAATCACATTAGGACTTACGCAAAGGCTCTATTAGTAGGGTGTGTTAGCGTAGCGTAACGCACCTTTGACCTATATGTGGTGTCGCTGCGTAAGTTCTGCACATTTTGGTTAATTGGGGATGCAGATCAAACTTCGGAAAGTTGGTAACTCTCTTGGCTAAAACAATATACAGCGGTTTTCATCTAAGTGAAGTACAGAATTTGTCGCTTGAAGCTAGGAGGCAGAAGGCAGAAGGCAGAAGGCAGAAGTAAGATGTATCTCATTAAGCTGCAAAAACGGTGAGTCGTTACTTTTTACTTCCTAAAATGCTCCCATTTGAGTTATTCAGCAAACCCTAACACCTAAAGTCGATACTGACGATAAACCTCATTGGCAGCACGATGGAGAAGCGAGTGTCGGTAAACTAAGCTATCAAGGTCGTAGGCGTAGCCACCACCGATCACGCTGGCAACAGGATAACCAGCGGCTAGACAAGTACTTAGAACCTGCATCTCGCGGCGGTAAATACCTGTGTCAGTGAGAGCTAATTTGCCTAAGCGATCGCTTATGTGGGGGTCAACTCCGGCATCGTAGATGACTAAATCTGGCTGGACTCTAGAGAGTAAGTCAGGGAGATACTTGGCTAAAGTTTGTAGGTAGGCATCATCATCCAATCCTTCTGGTAGGGGTACATCTAAGTCACTTTTTTGTTTAGTTCCAGGAAAATTAACTTCGCAGTGCATGGAAAAAGTGAATACGCTTGGGTCATTTTGGAAAATAAAGGCAGTACCGTCTCCTTGGTGAACATCAAGGTCAAGGATCAGAATTTTTTGAGCAACTCCTAATTTTTGCAGAACCCGGGCAGCAACTGCTAAATCATTAAAAATACAAAAACCAGAACCATAACTGGGAAAAGCATGATGGGTTCCTCCAGCAGTGTTACAGGCTAAACCGTGAGTTAATGCCAGTTGGGCTGTGAGGATGGTACCCCCTAAAGCTGTGCAGGTACGCTTTGCTAACGCTGGACTCCAAGGTAGCCCGATACGTCGCTGAGCTTTGGGGTTGAGGGTTCCTTGGCAGTAAGCTTGGACATATTCAGGGGTATGGACTAGTTCGATCAACTCTGTTGGAGGAGGATTGGGAGTGTGAAATTGTTGGGGAGTAGCTAGGCAATCCTGTAGAAGTAATTCGTAGAGTTTCCCGAATTTAGGCATGGGAAAGCGATGCTCTTCAGGGAGAGGTGCAACATAATCAGGGTGGTAAATGATGGGCAAGTCCATATTTATCAATGAACAATTGATAATTGACAATACCACTCAAGGAGAAACATAGGGTTTCAGCTGGGTGAGCGAAAAAAAGGGTGGGGAGCTGGGGGAGCTGAGGGAACTGAGGGAGAAGAGAGAACTTATAATTTTTGGATACTTAGCTAGGAAATCCCACCCAAAATTTCGTTCACCCGTTTCAGCTGAACGATTGCCTACTTCAAAAAGGGATGGGAGGGATAGCTGCCGATCGCTTGGTTGTTTGTTTTTTTACAAACAACTAACAACAAATAACACTTGCATCCCCCGTGCTGTCTTCCGGGGGATGAGTTAACTTAGGACTTTCCTGATAGATTGTTGAACAACTGAGCAACTTTGTCTAAATCTTTATCTCCAGGCGATCGCTCTACACCACTGGATAAGTCAATACCATTCGGTTGTAGCAGATTGAGGGCATCTAAGACATTATCTGGGGTTAAACCACCAGCTAGTAACCAAGGGCAGTTGGGGCTAAATTGTTGTAGGGTGGACCAATCTAAAGTTTTGCCAGTGCCCCCCAACATTTGGGGATGGTAGGCATCCAAGAGGAGCGTATCAATGTAATCAGTATAAGTAAGTACCTGATTTAAACAATCTGGTGTCCTTACTCTGAAGGCTTTGATAATTTCTACCCCTGGGAGAAACTGACTTAGCTGAGTGCAAAATTCCGGTGATTCATTACCATGCAACTGCACGACATTTAAATTAGCTTCATTCACAATCTGGCAAATTGCCTCAACAGCAGCATCAACAAATACTCCAACCCGGTCAACAGTTACCGTAAGCTGCTCTACTATTGTCCGGATTTGCTCTGGTGTCACGTAACGGGGAGATGCACTGACACAGATGAATCCTAGAGCAGTTGCTCCTAAATTGGCGATCGCTTGACCTTGTTCTGGTTTCGTAATGCCACAAATTTTGACTCGCAATGAAAGAAACACTCCCTACTTCCTACTCCCTATTCCCTTGTTTCGTAATTGTTAATTCTTAAAACAAGTTGAGAATTTTTTACCAATAGTTCTTTATGATTCCTTTATTATCTATGCAAAATTAACCAATAAAGGAGAACATCACTTGATTCACTCAATTTTACTAGCCACTACTCCAACAACTCTAGAATGGAGTCCCACAGTAGGACTGGTGATGATTTTATGTAACCTATTTGCTATTGTCGTTGGTCGCTTCGCGATCAAGAATGCTGGCGTTGGACCAGATTTACCTGCTGGCGAGAGCAAGCCTGACATTTTGAAGAACTTTGGTTTTGCTGAACTATTAGCGACTACTAGCTTTGGTCACATTCTTGGTGCTGGCTTGATTTTGGGTCTTGCCAATGCTGGTGTTCTCTAGAGCATCGCTATTACTTTTTCTATAGATTCAGTTACTAGGTGGGCAATGCCCACCTAAATTTTACATTTATTGTAAAAATCTTAACAATATTTTACATAAATAGTTAATTTTTGTTAAAATAACTTGTAACAAAGGCAAATATTAATTGCAAGTGCAAGATTTAACCGGAAGTTAGCAAACTAATCAAGTTGCTGATTCTCCTGGTAATCTGATGCTCTGCATTTAGCCAATGTTCAAGTAACCTCCAGCAAGATTAGATTTTGAACTCGATGGACACGAGTGAGCTTTTAGAACGCTATGCAAGGGGAGAAAGGGATTTTAGTGGGGTAGACCTTTGTCAAGTCAACCTGGCTAATGCAACTCTGTGGAGAGCTAACTTTGCTGATGCCAATTTGGTGAGAACCAATCTGAGGAGAGCAATTCTCATTCGGGCAAATCTAAGGAAGGTGGATTTAAGGGGAGCCTTTCTCGCAAAAGCAGATTTGAGACTGGCTGAGCTATCGTTGGCCGACTTACGGGGAGCTGACTTGAGTGGAACAGACTTACGGTATACAAACTTACAGGGAGCCGACTTGACAGGAGCTTTTCTACATCGTGCAGACCTAACCGGAGCTAACTTATCTGATACTAACTTGACTGACGCAGTTCTCACCGAAGTAATACTGAGTCAGGTAGACCTAAGTAAGGCAATTCTGGGGGGTACACGCTTAAATAGGGAACTTGAGGCAGCATTGTCAAAGACAGCTGATTATGAGCTAGTCAACTCTCTGAAGAAGCACTGAAAAGCTAATGGCTAATGGGTAATGGCTAATAGTTAATGGCTAATGGCTAACCTCTGAAGAAACACCGAGTCTCCGAGTCAGGATGGAAGAGAATTTAAGCTTGTTTCTTCCCCTCATCAGGGGTGGTACGCCTCCCGTGGGGCGACTCTTAAGTGACAGTTCCCGTTGTTAAACTCTTATTTTTATAGCTCAGGCTTCTTGCCATTTCAGCTAAATCGCGTTGCGATAAAAAACTTTTTGTTTTGTTATGATTCAAACCCTTGAACGACCATCTACTAATTGTTCTAGTCAAATTCCCTGCTGTTATGTTAATGCCACAAGGCAGATCCAAATAGCTCGAATTGCCAATGTGCCAGGTTGGTACTTTGAGCGGGTTGTCTTTCCAGGAGAACCTTTGTTGTTTGAAGCTAACCCGGAAGCTCAACTAGAAGTCCACACAGCTAAGGCTCCTAGTGCTATCCTCTCGGATCGGATTCCCTGCAACCGCCTGCGCATTAACAAATAGAGTTTAAGACCAAATTCATCTGATGAGTACCCCAAGTTCACTGCTGCAGGAGCTACTCCAGGCTCTACCAGATCTGCACCCTCAGAGCTATTTTAAGTCTTCTCTGACAGCGCTTTCACACGCTATTGAGGATTTAATCTTAGCAAGGACAGACTCTCCTCTAGTAATTGCTAATTTCCAGCAGGAGCGCTTTTTTCGCCAAGAGGAGCAGCGCTATCAACAAATTGCTCAACTTACAGAGCAAGTTTATGTATTAGCTGTACCAGAAGCAGAATCTAGTTTGGCAGTAGACTCGCAAGCTTATGAAATTATTCCCTTGGAGGCAAGGGAGGGTCTTGCTCAAGAATGGCATTTAATAGTTATCGGACAGCAGTATGCAGCCTGTATAGTATGTCAAGAACAAATCACTTCTGTACCCACGCCTATTGATCAGGGGCGACAGTTTGAGGGAATTTGGACATTTGACCGTCATCTTTGTAATCAGGCAGCAGGGATGTTACTAGGGCGGATTGCAGCTAATCGTCCGGAGCTTGTTCCGAAAGTAGAAGAGGCATGGCAGCGTTATCACCTGACAACAGAAGTTCCAGCTCAGGGGCTAATCCTGACTCCCCAAGCCATTGAGTCTGAAGTTTTTGTCCAACGGCTAATAACCTATCTACAGAACAATCAGCATCAGCTCCTCGAAGCCTATCAAACACTTGCTACTCAAGAACGCAAGGAAAACTTGATCAATGCCATTACCACTGCGGTTCGATACTCTTTAGATCCCCAAACAGTTTTGGCGATAGCTGTACGGGAGCTAGGACAGACTTTTTCTCATTGCCGCTGCATACTTTACCGCTGTACTCCTTTGGAAAAGCAGATAACAATTGAGTATGAAGCCATTCCTCATGATTTATAGCAACCGCCAGGGTCATTAGGACATCAGATTAACGTCGTTTATTATTTCGAGCTAAACCTACTGTCCTAACCGTTGTGGCGGTTGCTATACCTTCTCTAAGGGGACAAACTTGGTATTTGGCAGATAATCCCCTCATTCAAGTAGCCTTGGCGCAAGAACAAGCAATTGCGATCGCTAACACTGATACCTCGAATTTGCAAAACAATCCAGTTTTTCAGACTTGTGTTCAGCGTGGACAAATTAGCTCTTGGCTCTTAGTACCAATACGCCATCAAGACACTCTGCTAGGGATGATCGAGCTACACTATGGAGGCTCAGAGTCTTATAAGTGGCAAGAAGATGATATCTCTATAGTACAAGCGATCGCTACTCAAGTGGGAGCTGCTCTGACTCAAGCTCAAACCTATGCTCAATCAGAAGCACTTAACCGCCAACTAGAAGCTCTAGAACGTACCCAAAGTAACTTAATTGCTATTGTCGGTCATGAACTGCGGACTCCCTTGTCTACTATCCAAGTTTGCTTGGAAAGTTTAGCTGAGGAACCAGAGATGCCTTCTGAGTTTCAGCGAGCGATGCTGGAGACAGCTTTAACAGACGCAGAGCGATTGCGCAAACTTATTCAGGATTTCCTTACCTTATCTAGGCTAGAAAGTGGTCAACTATACCGTAACCCAGAATCAATCGAGCTTCAGGAAACTATAGATTTATCTCTTAGTGCCCTCCAAGAGAGGCAGCAACAAGAAACATTACCTCAAATTACTGTTGAGCTACCTTCTAATTTACCTCCAGTTCTAGCTGATGGAGAAGAACTAGTAGAAGTTTTGAACAAACTCTTGGACAATGCTTGTAAGTTCACTAATCCTAGTGGTGAGGTTAAGATACAGGTTCAAACATTTAGCACAGAAGTTAACAAAAAGGAGAGGGCAGAGAGAAGAAGGCAGAAGTTTTTCACAGGTAATAATCGGAATTTTCAACAATCATTGCCCATAGTATCGATAGATAGTCTTGAAAAAGATAATTCTCGCCGCGATTTTATGTTAGAAATTATTGTTGCTGATACAGGACGCGGTATTGAAGGTAGTCAACTAGAAGCAATTTTTGATCGCTTTTATCAAGAGGAAGGAGCACTGCGACGTACTGCCGGTGGTACGGGACTTGGTTTAGCTATTTGTCGCCGTCTTGTTGAAGGTTTAGGAGGAGAAATTTGGGCTGAGTCTGCTGGCAAAAATCAAGGTAGTCAGTTTCACTTCACTGTGCCGATTGAGATGTCCAAGACTCTGATTGTGACTTAGAAACTGATTCAGTGAATACTGTATATCAATCCTTAGATGTAGGTTGGGTTAGCTATAGCGTAACCCAACGCCAGGGGTGAGCGAAAAAAGTTGTGGGAAGTTATATTAAGAAATATAAAGATCAGTCTTAAGTTTGAACATAGTGTTGCATAATTAACATCAAGAGCTAGAGGAATAAAAATAAAAAACCTCGTCTTATTGAAAGTCAGTAGTAATGCTGCAACATTCAATTTTATTGTTTATTGATTATCTCAAATTCAGAAATGTAACTATTTCTCTCAGGCAAATGCCTGAATTTGCGTAGTTCATCTCTTAGATGAGCAACGCCAATATCAACTTATAAATATGGATTAGTTCTAACTCAGCTTTATGGTTGGGCTGCTGGGCTTGATGGCTTACTTTAGGCTATGCAGCTCAAAGCTCAAAACTTTTTTATCACCAAATAAGTAAGTAAACAAATTATTTGTTTATTTACTATCTAGTTATACTTGGCTTTCTCAGTAGCTTGTAGAGTAATTCTGGCAAGTCCAAAATCCCCAACCAATTTTGCACAAGTACTTAGATTAGTTCGTATTTAGTCATACCAATTTTATTTGGTTGTGACACACCCATGCCACAAAATAGGGTTTTTGGTGGTACATCTGTGCCATGACTTTTAAACAGTGGTATCCAGATACAGACTCGAAACAAGTAGATTTTTTCTGCACAAATCAAGGAGCTTAAAACTATGAATTCTAGAATCCGCTTTGTGAAAAAAATTTTCGGTCACGATGGTTCTCACGGCGATGGTGGTAGCGGGGGCAGTGGGGGTCTCTTCCCCAGTGGTAGCGGCGGCGATGGCGGCGATGGTGGTGATGCCGGTGATGGACAAGATCTTATCACCTTCCTAAATGAAACCAATCTCTACGGCAGTTCTCAGAAAGACCTGATTAAGGCTAAAGCTCTTGGGGGTCACGGTGGCGGCGGTGGCGGCGGTGGCGGCGGTGGCGGCGGCGCTGACGGTGACGATGCTGGTGATGCTGGTAACGGTGGTAGTGGTGGCAGCGGTGGCGATGGTGGTGATGCTGGTGATGCTACTGGCCTGAGTAACTCTGCTTCTGGACTAATTGATCTTGGCAATCGTAGGGACGTCATCAAAGCTATTGGTATTGGTGGCAATGGCGGCGGCGGCGCCGGTGGCGGCGGTGGCGGAGATGCCGGCGATGGTAGTAATGGTGTCAACGGTGGCGATGGTGGCGATGGCGGCGATGCTGGTGATGGTGGCGATGGCGGCGATGGCGGTGATGCTGGCGATGGTATAGGTATCGATAACTCTGGAACCATCAATACCGGAAATGGCCGCGACATCATCATGGGTACTGGTATCGGTGGCGACGGTGGCGACGGTGGCGACGGTGGCGATGGTGGCGACGGTGGCGACGGTGGTGACGGTGGTGATGCTACTGGCGTTCCTGCTGGCAATGCTGGTTGGGCTGGCGATGGTGGCGATGGTGGCAATGCTGGACATGCTGGTAATGGTGGCGATGGTATTGGGATCCGGAACCTGGGGACTATCAATACTGGGCGTGGCAATGACCTGATGAAAGGTATCGGGATTGGTGGCGACGGTGGTGACGGTGGCGAAGGCGGTGATGGTGGTGACGGTGGCGAAGGCGGCGACGGTGGCATCAGCGATAGCGGCGATGGCCGCGACGGCGGCGATGGCGGTGATGGCGGTGATGGCGGCGATGGCGGCGATGGCGGCGATGGCGGTGGTGCTGGCATCGACAACGACGGCACTATAGATTTAGGCAGAGGCAATGATACACTCATTGGTATGGGATTTCGGGGCATTGACAATGATGGTGATATTTTCTTGGGTCGTGGCAATGACACCATAGTTGGCGAAGGAGATGGCAGTAGTGGTATCGACAACAACGACACTATAGATTTAGGAACAGGCAACGATACACTCACCGGAATGGGACGTTGGGGTATTGAAAATAATGGTGATATTTTGTTGGGCGGTGGCAATGACACCATAGTTGGCGAAGGCTCTAATCAATCCTCCGGATTTCGTGGCAATGGGTTTATCGACCTTGGTGCAGGTAATGATACACTCATTGGTTTTGGTGGTCAGCAAACTGTTGATGGTGGCACGGGTGAAGATATCGCCATATTTGGCTTTGACGTAAACCCAGTCTTTTTGGGCAGTAGCGCCGCAAATGAAATTACCATTCAAATTGGTTCCAACAGAATGTCGTTTACAGACGTGGAGCTATTTGATTTCAATGGGCAGGAATTCACGCTCAATGAATTACAGAGCATGATTATTTAAAGTACCTGGGGTTGCACCCTCCTTCACCCCGCTATGCTCTAAGTATTTGCGAAGAATGTTGAAACTCCCCGGCCTCAAGGCACGGGGATTTTAATCTGGTTAAAGGGTGAGGTGAAATTTACAGTGGCTTTCAAGAAACAAGGCAGAAGGCAGAGGGCTCCAAGGCAGAAGGAAAGAGGATTTGGCTTGTTTCTTCCCTTCGTAGGGGGTGGCAATCGCCGCCCGTGGGGCGGCTCTTAAGAAACAAGGCAGGAGGCAGGAGGTAGAAGGAAAGAGGATTTGACAAAAGTTTCGACCCTCATTACTCATTACTCTTGAGAAACTAAAAATGAAAAGGGATGGCTGAATCCCTTGATATGACTAGTTTATGTCTTCTTTTTGGAGCATTGCCCTTCTAACGCTCATTACTCATTACTCAAAAAAGCTCTCCCACACCTTTTTTCGTTCACCCCTGGTTAAACTGATTCACCGATTTCTGAGTTCTGTTGTGCCAGAATTGCTTGCCATTCCTCATCAGACAAAGGTTGCTGCTCCAACTCTACGCCAAAACAATTCGCAGCAGTCTTAGTCAGAACATCAACCACCGTTTGAATTAAACTGTTGCCTTGTTGAGTCAGTGGTAAATTAATTGGCGCTACTGCTTCACCAAATACTTGAGTAAATAGTTGAGCATCCGGTTCTAAGCGAATGGAACCGTGCTGCAAAATTGCCTTGCCTCGTCGCAACTGAGCGCTACCAATTAATTTATAGCCTTCAGCAGTAACTAAATCAGCACCAGTAGCGGTGCCAAAACAATTGGGATTGTGAATATAGCCCCGTCCAGCTGTACCATAGTGCAGATTAATACCAAGCGATCGCCAACCCTCAATCAAAAACTTACAAATTGTTTGGTAGACATCAAGACGTTTGCCCATCAGTCCTGATGTGACTACCATATAAGTCAAATCTCCCTGATGTAGTACCGCTCGTCCACCACTCGGACGCCGCACTAGTTCTATTGGCATTTCTCGCCAAGTTAACTGCGACCAAGAGGCTGGCCACCGACGTTGATGATAGCCTAGTGAGATAGTTGGTAATTCCCAGGTATAAAACCGTAAAGCTGGAGGATGCTTTCCTAGTCGATGCTGCTCAAGTAACCACTGATCAATTGCCATTTGAATTTGTCCTGACGTTTGTAGTAAAGGAATCAAACGCCAAGTTGAAAATTTCCCTTCCCCATCCCCCATTCCCAATCCCCTCCTCTCCATTCCTCTATTTATCTACTGTTTCACGAAGCACCATACTCAGCCTGTAAGGCGTCATCATTATCATCTGCAATAGTTGCTACTACAGTAATCGCACGAGAAATTTCTCCAGGAGACAGTTCTGCTACAGTTCGTGTAGAGAGCACAACTACTTGGTTCTCAACAATGCCGAAACAGGCTTCAAAAGTGTCAGACCAATTCATTTCCAGCAGCTTGTGCATTAACTCTGGTTGATTATTAGCAGGGAGTTGCAGTACTGAAGACCAAACTGTAAAAGTGTCATCATCGGTGACGCCAGTCAGTTGGACAAACACTTCGACACTACCGTACTTAAACTTCCATAAAAAGCCTCCTTCGCTATGGCTCACCATAGCAGTGTCTTCTTGATCTAAGCTGGAGATCACGGTTTCAATCGTATCTACATAGTTGACGGTAGTGCTCTCTTCAATTAACTCAGTAGCAGCTATATCTGGTGTTGACAAACTTTCGGTGGAAACTGTTGTTGGATTAGGCTGTTGGGTATTCATCTTGAAAACTCGCTAAAACGATAAAGGATAAAATAGGAATAATGGATTAATAATCCTTTCATACTTCATCCTTACAGAATTTGTGCCTTTTTATTGCTGAGGCTTGTGAGCAATCCAGTACTTGCTCACAAAGTGGTTTTCCGTAGCAATATTGACAAAGCCAGCTTGCTCTAAACGTTCTACGAAATTGTCATTGATGTAGTTTCTGTAGTAAGGTTCATGGAACATGATTGAAAAGTTTTCCATCATTGGTGTCAATTCTGGATAATCCACTGCTTGTATCGAATCACAAATCACCAAGGCTCGCCCTGGTTGAGTGACTCGAAAACATTCCTCAATGACTCCTGACTCCTGACTCCTGACTCCTGACTACTTATTCAGCAGACCCTAGTTATTTTCAGAGAAAACGGCGGGCAGCCCATCTCTAGAAGGAATGGGAGGGATAGCTGCCCACCGCTTAGTTGGCAAGTTATTTGTTATTTGTCTTTCTTAACAAACAACCAACAACCAACAACAAATAACGCGAAATCCCACGTACTTTAGTCGTGGGATGAGCTTAATACAGAGGCTGCTTCCAGGTTTTGGGATCAATAGTTTGGCGGTAACGTTTCCAAGCTGTTTCGAGATCCCCATTATGATAGTCGTTCCAGGTTAAATGTAGGTAAGCTTGTCCTAGAAGACTCAGGTGAGGGGGATGGAAATATTGCTCGATATCAATGATTTCTTTGGCAAGTTGGGCAGATTCGTGCCATTGATTGTTAATGGCTCTAGCTAACATGAGATAATTGAGGGCAGTGAGATGCCCTGGAAAAACGGTTAAAGCTTCCTCAAAAAACTCTGTTGCGATCGCGGCTCGATAAGCGGGACTATTTTCTAAGGACTCAGATGTATCCAGAAAACTGCGCTTATAAGGAACCCGACGTTTATTAGAAAGGGGTGAGAGTCTGATGGAGGGAAACTGGTGCAAAGCCTCAACCCCTTGGTTAATTAAGATAGAGGCAAGATAACCTCTAACTGCAATGAAATCTGGCTGAAGTTCCCAAGCTGTTTGAAAATATATTTGTGCTTGCCATAAATTTCCCCCTCGATACTGTTCGAGTCCTTTGATAAAGTAGCTCAATGGTGATATCTCCTCATCTCCATAGAATTGAGCTTCACCAAGACGCTTGAGAAAAGCTTCGTCAGTTTTTAGGGGAGGATACCAAGTTTGCAACCTTTGACTGGTTTCTACTACGTGATGGTATTGCCCTTGAGCGAACCAAGTATCTAAGTGATAATTGACGATATTCGCACCAATGATCGAGAATACAAGACAACTGAGGAGTAAAGCAGCGATCGGAACAATCCACTTCAAATCTGCTATCAACGCCTCTATACCATCCCCTAGATAAAATCCCATTAGAGCAATGACAATGCCAATCATAGTTAGCTCCCATCCTTTAAGGGTAAAAGCCAAAAAACTCGGCTTATATCCCAAACCTTCTTGAACAATACGATCCCAAGCTGAAAGCTGAAAGAAGCGACTATCCGAGAGGGATAAATTAGCCAGGGAACGGATGGGACTAACTGGTTCTAAGATAATATTCTGTTTCCAGTGAGCTTGAACTTCAGGCAAATGATTTTCGCTAAAAGCTGCTGCCTGTCTTCCCTGCTGATAGTAGGCAGTGGTTAAATAATTAACATCAGGTAGCCAGGTATGGACAAAATAGGGGAATAGCAAGGGAATGAGCAAGCTACTCCACAGCAACAAACGAGCAAACTTTTTGCCTCCCCAAACAATTGCCAGCAAAAAAGCTAGGATCAATGGAGCAACTATTAACCTTGGTAAGTTGATCAAGAGGAAATTAATACCAAAGGAGGAACCAGTCAGGGATGGTAGTTGATACCAAGGATAAATTAAGCCTCCTAATAAAATAAGGCTACCGCAAACTCTAGTTAGACTGGCTCGGTTTAACAGTGCAAGCAATGACAAAATTTGTAAAGAAATCAAATAACAAATAACAAATAACCAAGCGGCGGGCAGCTATCCCTCCCATCCCTAGAAGGAATCTGCTTCCTGCCGCTTTCGGTGAGTGTTGTTGGGTGAAATCAGGCAGGTTATCATTGACGACGTGCGGCGTTATTTTGGTGAGTAAAAAACTAAGTCTCCCTGAATTGTAGCTAATCCTACTTTTCCAGGGAAGGTTATATTCGTGAAAGGCTACCCAAAGTAGCTGATTACCTCCAGCTGAAGAGTTTTTTCCTAAGTTTAATCTTGAATTTGAATTGCTAAAGCTATGCCAGCAAAAGTACTGGTTGTGGATGATGAGCCTGATTTAGAAGCCCTAATCCGCCAAAAATTTAGAAGAAAAATCAGGCAAAAAGAACTCCAGTTATTTTTTGCGGATAACGGTTTGAGAGCCCTAGAAGTGCTGCAAGCCCAACCAGATATGGATATGGTATTAACCGATATCAATATGCCCTACATGGACGGGTTAACTTTGCTAACGAGGATTTCTGAGAGCTATCCTACCACTAAAACAGTAATTCTTTCTGCCTATGGAGACTTAGCAAATATCAGAAAGGCGATGAATTATGGGGCTTTTGACTTCCTCACCAAGCCTATAGATTTTCAGGATTTAGAAATTACTACTAACAAAACTCTACAGTACGTACAGCAAACAAGAGCAGCTTTGGCAAAGGAACGTTGGGCTCAGGAGGCTCAAGCAGAATTATTAATTCATCTAAAGCAAGAAGTAAGTCAACGGCAGCGGGTGGAAGAGGCGCTACAGGTAAGCCAAACACGACTAACTCAATTCTTAGAAGCTATGCCAGTAGGTGTATTTATCGTTGATGCGGGGGGCAAAACCTATTATGTAAATCAGACAGCAAAGCAATTACTTTTTCAGGAGATTGTTCCGGAAGCTACCGCTGAACAATTTCCAGATATTTATCAAGCCTATGTAGCGGGTACAGAGGAATTGTACCCTAGTGAACACCAACCCATCATACTAGCGTTGGGCGGAGAAAAAGCTACAGTTGATAATCTGGAGCTTCACCAAGGAGACAAAATCGTGCCGTTGGAGGTGTGGGCAACTCCAATTTTTGATGACAAAGGTCAAATTGTTTATGCGATCGCTGCTTTTCAAGATATCACACAACGCAAACAGGCAGAAGAAGAGCGGCAAAAATTTATCGAGGAACTCTTTGAAGTTAATTGCAATTTGGAACTTGCCCTCAATGCTGAATCAGAATTAACTGATGCTGCCAAACGCTTTGTCCCCCATGAGTTTCTCAATTTTCTGGGACATAAAAGTATTGTGGATGTTCAGTTAGGGGATCAAGTACAGCAGGAAATGTCAATTATGTTTGCCGACATCCGTAATTTTGCTACCCTTTCTGAAAGGATGTCCCCCAAGGAAAATTTCGACTTTATTAATGATTATTTGAGTAGAGTCGGCCCAGTTATCCGCGCTCACCACGGTTTTATCGATAAATATATTGGTGATGCTGTCATGGCTCTATTTCCTAACACTGCTGATGATGCCCTGCAAGCTGCCATTGCTCTGCAAAAACAAGTCTCTTTTTACAACTTCGAGCGTCAACAGAACGGAGATGGAGCGATTGCCATTGGAGTTGGTTTGCATACAGGAAGTTTAATGTTAGGTACTATTGGTGAATCGGAGCGGATGGAAAGTACGGTAATTGCTGATGCTGTCAACTTAGCTTCTCGCTTGGAAAGTTTGACTAAAATTTATGGAGCTTCAATTTTGATCAGTGGGGATACTTTAATCGATCTGGCAGAAGCTATCAATTACCATTATAGATTTCTCGGTAGAGTGCAAATCAAAGGTAAAAATAAATTAGTTTCGGTATTTGAAGTGTTAGATGCTGAACCAACTAAGCTGCAAGAACTAAAATGGTACACCAAGACGAGATTTGAAGAAGCAATAGTACTTTATTATCAACAAAAATTTGACTTAGCAGCTAAAATCTTCCAAGAGGTGATACAGATCAACAATCAAGATAAAGCGGCTATATTCTATATGAAACAATGCCAACAGTTGCTCTAATCTGAAAGTTATCAATGGATAATGGATAATTGATAATGGATAATTGATAATTGATAATTGATTAATTTGGTCTAAGACCTCTTCATTTATGAAGAAAATAAAAAGAAAATATTTTCCTGAAGTTCAATCCTCTTCTTTTAAGGAGAGGTAATTATTCATTATTCATTAGTCATTATTAATTGTTGAATTTACCCGTCACCAGTTACAGTACCAAGAGTAAGGCGCTGTGCCTCGAACAACTCCTTAATGCCTTTTTCTCCTACATTCAATATCTGATTAAGCTGGTTGCGGCTAAAGCTTCCCTCCTCAGCAGTTCCTTGAATTTCAATAATCTCCATCTGGTCATTCATGACGATATTGCAGTCCACTTGAGCTGCGACATCTTCAATGTAGTTCAAATCCAAAAATGCCTCTTCCTCTAATAACCCTACAGAAACAGCAGCAATTTGGTGACGTAGAGGCGATCGCACCAACTTACCAGTTTTTACTAACTTATCGAGAGCATCGGCAAGAGCAACATACCCTCCGGTAATGGAGGCAGTGCGAGTTCCAGCATCAGCCTGTAAGACATCTGCATCGACAGTTAATGTCAATTCTCCCAAAGCCTTGAGATCCAGAGAAGCTCTTAAACTGCGTCCAATCAACCGCTGAATTTCTTGAGTACGCCCTGAAAGCTTGAGAAATTCCCGTTTTTGTCGCTCAGGTGTCGCTCCTGGCAGCATTCTATATTCAGCAGTTAACCAGCCGCTGCCAGTGTTTTCGAGAAACCTGGGCACTCCTTCTTGTACTGTCACAGTACAAAGCACCTCGGTGTTACCACACTTGACTAAAACGGAACCAGGAGCAAATCTAGTGAATTCGCGCTCAAAGCTGATAGGACGTAATTGATCAGGTTGTCGGTGATCCGGACGCTGCCAAGACATATGTTTGTTATTTGTTATTTGTTGTTTGTTGTTTTTTACTTGTTGGAACACGAAGTAAGTCTATAAACTTTCAAAGCTTAAGTTTTTCTAATATTTCCTGATGTACTTCCTCTGGTGACTGGTTTCCATTGATAGTCAATAGTCGGTGACAATATCCGTAATATTCTAGAATAGGAATGGTACATTCATGGAATAGATCAATGCGGCGCTGTACAATATCAGGGTGATTGTCTGAGCGTAAATTTTTCTGAGAGGTATTACTTCCTAGATTATTCAATTTCCCAATACAGCGATCGCTCATTACCGATTCTGGTACCTCCAAGTAAATTGCCCAATCCAGCTTTTGCTGCAATTTCTCTAGTAAAAAATCCAATTCCTCTGCCTGGAAAGCAGTACGAGGATAGCCTTCTAACAACCAACCCTTGGCAGCATCAGACTGCACAAGACGCTGGGCCATAAATTCGATGAGCAGTGTATCTGGCACTAACTCTCCCTGAGCAACATAGGGCTGAACTTGGCGTCCTAAATCAGATTGAGAAGCGATCGCCTCTCGCAAGATATCACCGGTGGAAACTAAAGGGATACTCTGCTGCTGGCACAACTTTTTTGCCTGTGTTCCTTTCCCTGCACCTGGACCTCCTAGAATCACCAGTCTCACGATTAGAAAACTCCTACTTTACTTTTTTGCTTGCTAATGTAGACTTGACTTGTTACTAATGGAGCATAACAGGATTATGTATGGTGAATTTGGTAGGAACCCAAAATTAAGCTGAAATAGTTCAGCATCTGGGTCGTTTGGAGATCCTTGGCTATCGCTCAGGATGACATAATTCCGTAACGGCACGATAGATGTAGTGTGTGACTAGGTAGGGAACTAAGAAAATACGCTATATATATATAGGTTACATAATTGAAGATGTAACAAATCTTTCATTAGCTACAGAAGCTCGTTGCCTGTTATTTTTTAGCTATGATTTCCCAGTTAGAAGCTCCCAGCCTTGATTCTCCTCGTCAATTGACTTATCGCGTTGAAGGACTACTACAAGTATTTACCAGCTCCCACCGCAGCTTTTTTACGAATGTTATTGCTCAAGCTCTAAGAATTGCTGGTCAAGGAACAAAAGTACTAGTAGTTCAGTTCCTTAAAGGAGGAATTGGACAAGGCTATGATCATCCTATTCGTCTAGGGCAGCATTTAGATTGGATTCGTTGTGACCTGCCCCGTTACATTGACACACCGGAGTTGGATGAATCAGAATCTCAAGCTTTAATGCAGTTGTGGCACTATACTCAAGATGTAGTCTACCAGGAAAAATACTCCTTAGTAGTTTTAGATGAATTGAGCTTAGCAATCAACTTTGGCTTAATCCCCCAAGAGGAGGTATTGGCTTTTCTGGAAAGACGTCCTAGTCATGTTGATATTATTCTGACAGGTCCACAGATGCCTCAAGCTATCCTTGATGTCGCTGACCAAATTACCGAAATTCGTCGCAGCCACCAACTTTAGCTTCAACTGCCAGAAGCACCACTCCATACCTGTCAGGTTGGAGATGGGATGAATGGGGTAAGGTCAAAAAAGGTGTGGGAGAGCTTTTTTGAGTAATGAGTAATGAGTAATGAGTGAAGAAACCTTTTGTCAAATCTCTTTACTCCTGACTCGGAGACTCGGAGACTCCTGACTCAGTGTTTTTTCAGAGTCACTGTAAATTTCACCCCACGCGGATGAATTGCACTTGATATCTTCTGCAATAATAGCTTTATTTGCACGACAGCTTACTATGATCAAGAACGATGTCTGGATTACCGAAATGGCAGCTCAGGGAATGATTTATCCCTTTGAACCCAGGCTAGTTCGTCACCTAGAGGGACTGGCAGTTATTTCCTACGGTCTGAGCAGCTATGGCTATGATGTTAGATTATCACCATTAGAATTTCGAGTCTTTCGGCACATTCCTGGTACTGTCGTTGACCCGAAAAACTTCAATCCTAACAATCTAGAACCAGTTCAACTACATACAGATGTTAATGGCAGCTACTTTATTTTGCCTGCTCATTCCTATGGACTAGGAGTAGCTTTAGAGCGGCTAGAAGTTCCTGAAGATATCTCGGTTTTGTGCATTGGAAAAAGCACATATGCTCGTGTGGGTTTAATTGCTAATTTAACTCCAGCTGAAGCAGGATGGCGTGGACACTTGACCTTGGAATTTTCCAACTCTTCGAGTGCTGACTGTCGTATTTATGCCAATGAGGGAGTAGTTCAGTTGCTGTTTTTATCTGGAAATCCTTGCTCTGTAAGTTATGAAAAACGGCGAGGTAAATATCAAGACCAACCAGAAACAGTGGTTTTCTCTAAAGTTTGAAGCAAAAAAGATAAAGTAAAGTGGAACGATTTTGTGTTGAAGTAATTGCTGCCACAGCCAAACCACAACAAGTTGTTTGGGCAGCAATGCACCAGGATTATTCGGAGAATTTTGTTTGGGATAGTCAGGATAGCTGGCCAGAGGAACAACGTGCTGGTGAACTAATTCTGAAGCACTTGTTATCAGGCGATCGCGGACATTATGGTCCTCTAGAACATCCACAGATTACATTCAATGTTGGCTACTTTCCCCACTCAATGATGCAACAAGTACGTACCCATCGGGTGGGGGTGAGTTTTGATGTCCAATCATTTCGCTATACAGGTCAAAGAATCATTAATGTTGCAGAAGGTAAGCAAAATGTAGAAGAAGTTTTCTATCTCCGTCCTGTTGGCAAATACACTAATCGTCAAGGCAAGCGTTACTTTTATTCTGAAGCACAACGAGCCGAAGATCTAGAATGGTGCTTGAAGGCTTGCCAACATTACAAAAAACGCATCAACGAAGGTTTATCAGAAGAACATGCTAGAGGATTGATTCCTTTCGACGCTCGACAGCATTTTGTTCTCAGTTGCAATATGCGATCGCTTATGCATTTGTTGGACTTAAGATGGAAAAAAGATGCCCAGTTAGAAGCACAGAAGTTATGTCAACTGCTCTATGTTCATTTTGAACAGTGGTCACCGGCTGTAGCTCTCTGGTATCAGGAAAACAGGGCTAAAAAGGCGAAATTATCCCCATAATAAGGGATTTACCAGAAGAAAGGCAGAGGGCAGAGGGCAGAAGGCAGAAGGAAAGAATGTAGTTTTTAATACAAAAGTAAGTCCTCTGTGTTCTGCCAGATGGTTTAAAGCCCCATTATTTATTTATGGAGACAAATAAATGCGTAGCAACTTTATTAAATCCCCCGCTTTCAAGCGTGGGGAACCTTCTGCCCTCTGCCTTCGTACTTCTGCCTTCTTTAACATCGCTCCCTGCTCCCTTAGGTGATTTTTCAGAGGTGAAAGTACCAGCAAATCTAAGGGATGGTGCGTTACGCTATCGCTAACAGCACCCTACGGCACATCCATCTTGGTACAAACTTTTGGTGGAAATCACCTTACCTATTGATCGACTTAGGCTTGAAAATCTTTCAGAGTGAGATACCCATTTCGATCAACATCCAATTGATGGAACAGACTTTCTGTGATTTGTCTAGCACTATTTATGTCTAAACCTGATTGCTGGAAAATTTGGATAGCTTCATTTTTATCAACCATTCCATCTCGATTGAGATCAAACGTCTGGATCGCCTGTTGAACATTGGTTTTGAAATAATTCAACATCTGTTGTTCAAGCTGAGAGGAGTGTCCAGTACTTTGTTGTGGATTAACTTCGGTTTGAAAATCTTTTAGGGTGAGATACCCATCGTGATCAATATCTAATTGCTCGAACAGGCTATCAGTGATTTGTCTGGCACTATTTATGTCTAAACCTGATTGCTGTAAGACTTGAATAACTTCGTTCCTGTTAACCATTCCATCTCGATTGAGATCAAACATCTGGATCGCTTGTTGAACATTGGTTCTGAAATAATTCAACATCTGTTTGGTTATTTGATTCATATTTATGGCTTACTGAATAAATTCAAAAGATTATACA
>JAAHGL010000300.1 GCA_010692635.1 Symploca sp. SIO2C1
TGAGGCAATTAATTGAAGTGAAAGTAGCTCTTAAAAATCTGCTTACTTTTACCTCATATTCGGAATTTAAGCGGGTGTTTCCCTACGATGGTGCAAGGAAATTGTATCGATGGGCTCAAAAACCTTGGACTTTTTGGGGCAAAAAAATGATTAAAAGCCTTGTCTGGTATAGCTTCCACACTTATAGAGCAAGCCCTAAATATTAACACCACCAGTGCAAAGACTGCAAGGCACTGCCAATGAATGCAAGGAGTTTGTCCCGTAGCCAATAACCAAATTATGTGAGCGTGGCTACGTTCTGTGGCCTCAGTAGCCTTTCATGAGGGTCTTTTTTTCCACAAAAAATAGAAGGAAGATGGGATGCTCCCTATCATACTCCCACACCAAATCATAGATTATGGTGTGGGCTTCTCAGCGACTCCTCATTCTTAATTCTTAATTCCGCGCAGCGGTACTAAGCTTGCCATACCTTGCGGCTCATGGATATACTTACCGACTTTTGGAGGTTGATAAATTTCGTTATAAAGACACAAACTCAGAGGATTTTTGACAACAAACTGCATCATTTGTTGATGTGCTTTACCCTTAAAAAATTGTTTGAGGCTATTTTCTGAGCGCCAGTAACTAACCATTATAAGTTCTTTGGGGCTACAAATACCTGCTTTAACCTGCACACAGTCTTCAGCCTGAATTGTTACCATCTTAATCCAATTGATATTTTTCCACATCCAGAGAAAGCCTGCAAAATCTCGTGCTTCCATACCGTTGACAAAAGCAACTGCCTGTGTATTTTCTGGGAGATTGATTTGGTAAATGGGATAATTCATTACAAACCTCCAGGTTTAGTAATTTCTGGTATGTTATCAGTGTTAACATTACTATAATTCCTTATGTTAACACTGTCAACATACAATACCAAAATATTCATTACTCTTGAGAAACATGCTAATGGCTAATTGCTAATGGCTAATGGCTAATTGCTAATGGCTAATTGCTAATCTCTGAATAAACACCGAGTCTCCGAGTCTGGCAATAGGTAAGAGAGTAGGGAAAACTCTTGTTCCTCCTGCCTCCTGCCCTCTGCCTCCTGCCTTCTAACGCTCATTACTCATTACTCATTACTCAATAAGGCAAGCCCTATCTATGACCAAATCCAGTGAAACTAGCTATCATCACAAAGATCTCCGTCAATCTCTGATTAAGGCAGCATTGGAATTAATTGCACAGAAACAAGATGCAAGCACTTTGTCTTTACGGGAAGTTGCTCGTCAGGTTGGGGTATCCAATGCAGCACCCTATCGTCACTTTGCTGATAAAAATGCCCTTTTAGCTGCTGTAGCCGAAGAAGGTTTCCACATACTCACAGGCTGTTTGCAAAGTAGTATCGAAAAGACTTCTGACGATCCCCTACAGCAACTGCAAGCAAGTGGCGTTGCCTATATAAAATTTGCCATCTCCCATCCCTCCCACTATCGACTCATGTTCAGTGCTTTCCGAGCAGACAATCTCTGTGATCCACCACTGAATGCAGCAGGACAAGAAGCATTTGCCGTTATGATGGATACGATCGTTAGGGGACAGAAGGCTAGCAAAATTCAAGTGGGTGAACCTCTGCACTTAGCTTGGGTAACTTGGTCATTCGTTCACGGACTTGCCATGCTTTTGATTGATCATCAGTTACCTATTACAGATGAGCAGGATATCGTTTCGGTTGCAGAGCTGGCAACCAAGTCGTTAATTGATGGTATACACCACGAGGAAAATACCAGCAGATAAGTGTGATGGGAAACGGCCTAATGACGTGACAAGCTTAAAATAGTGCAATCTTTATTGAGGCTAATGAAGAAAAAAACCGTCTGTTATATCAAGTTCGGATAAACAGTTATTATTCCCTTCTACCTTGCAACCCTCCTCCTTTCCTTCTGCCCTGGAGCCTTCTGCCTTCTGCCTTGTTTCTAGCATAGTGTAAGTATTCTACCGAACTTGATATTACTCAGGTAGATGGGGGGAATTTCGTATATGAATACTTCAGCTTTTACTTAAAACAAATGTATAATTATCGCTCTATTTTGACACGGGTAGGTATTGTGTTGATCGCGGTTGGGATTCTCGAATTCGTGTATTTTTTGTATAATAGTACCCTTGATGATCCGAAGTGTATATTATCAAATCCGAGTCCAAACTCTTCTTTTTCATCATCTAGCTCCACATTTTTGGTGGCATTGGGTGTATTTTTCCTCCGGGGCAACCTGCAAATCGTTAGTCCACTTACCTGGTTTGCTGCTTTCTCTCTTCCTTCCTTAGTCATCGGTTTGGTAAGGCTTCCCTTTTTGTTTCCGGGAGAATTTTGGGGAATTGCATTTCGCATTGATCCGATTCGCTATTTTATGCCGACCCTAGTGAAGATTATAGGGATTGCTGTTGCTTTGTGGATCTACACACAACTACGTGCTGCACCTCTAGTATCAGCATGTGTTAGAGCTGGTCATTGTACCACCACTCCGCCGAAGCTGGCATTTATCCTGGGGATAGCGCTCGTAGTAGTACCGCTAAGCATCCGCTACTTTTACTTTACACCAGATAGTGTGGCTGAAGCTCAAGCAGTGGAAGTAGCTCGAACAGAGTACGGAGAGGGCTACAAGTATCATGTCAGAGCCGTGCGTCAGTACGACGGACAGATGCGGGCTTGCGTCGACGCATACAACGAACAGGAGATAAAACTTGTTCGAGTAGAGTGGGAGCAGTAGAAGAACTTAGAATTCCTGTTGCTGTCTTCACAGGGGATGTTAATGGGTGAGCGAAAAAAAGGGTGGGGAGATGGGGAGATGGGGAGATGGGGAGATAGGGAAACAAAGGAAAACTAATGATTTGGGAGGATACTTTGCTATAAATCCCACTTCATATTTCGTTCACCCGGTGTTAATAATATAAGACCTCATTTTGTGGGATGTCAATGTGGGTCAAAGGTTTATCTAAAAGCGTTTCGGAGGGCTTGTTACCCGTTCACGCAGATGAGTTTAAAATTTTCCCACTGCAAAGGATTCGTTGGTATCTGTAGTAGCTGTCAACCGATGCTTGAGAAACATGAGCATAACTCCGGCTACCCCAGCACTTAAAATCAGAATTAACCAAAAATTGGTTCCTACTGTGTGGGGATGATCCAACGCCCAACCTCCTAAAGCCGGACCAATCAAGAACCCAACTGCCCAACATTCAGATTCTAGGGCAAAATAGATTCCTCTCAAGTGAATGGGAGCCATTTCTCCAACCAGTGAAGACGTAGCAGGGGCATAAAGAATCTCTGCAATGGCAATTAAGGAAAAAGCACCAACAGCGAAAAGCAATGGGTTACTAGGCGTAATGCCAGTCAGCCAAATAAACAAAAATCCTCCACTCCATAGGACAACAGCAATCAGTAAGATAGCAACATGGCTCAGGAACTTGAGCTTGCGAGTGATAGGAAGCTGAAACAAAATTTTCAGCAGAGCGTGCCACACGAAAAAATAGCTAATCCATTGTTCTGAAAATCCAGTTTGGGTGTTACCACCTGGCACAAAGTTCGCCAGATACAGTGGCAGGGTGCTACTAAGCTGAGCGGCATAAGTGGTGAAAAATAAGTTGCCGATGAGATAGACAATGAAAGTGCGATCGCTCAGAGCTTGCCACCAGTCCTTAGCCAGATTGCGGGATTCGGTCGTCTGCTGTCTGGTTTCAGCGATCGCTAGATAAATTACGATACTAAATAACAGATAAGCGACCCCTTTGCTGATAAACAAGGCACTATAACTTCCCGACATGGCAATATACTGCCCTGCTAGCAGCGCCCCGAGGCCTAGTCCAAGATTATCTACCAGTCGAGTCACGGCAAAGGCTTCAGCACGATTCTCAGCGGTAGTTAGATCGGTAGTAACAGCCAGAGTTGCAGGCCAATACAGGCTAATACCTAACCCGAGCAATAAGTTACCAGCTATCAACCAAGAGAAAGTATTGGCAAATGCCAGACAAAAGCAGGCCAAGGCACAGATGACAGCAGCGAGTAAAAGAGTACCTCGTCGCCCAATTCGCTCAGAGTCAATAGCATTGCCTGCCCAAAACCGCCCTAGAGTGCCAGAAATGCCGCCGCTACTCAGTGCCAGTCCTACTTGAGTTGGAGAAAAGCCCAATTGATTGACAAAGTAAATCGATGCGTAGACTAGGGTAAATCCTTGACCGATAAACAACAACAGTTGACCTGCGGCTAGGATCCAAATTTCTCGTTTGAGATTTGGCAGCAAGGCTAGTAGTTTATTGGTTGCCTGAGGAGGCTGCTCGATCTCCTGTTCAGTTTGCTCCATCAATGACTGATTGTTTCCTATACGCTTCTTTTTTCTCGTTGCCAATTTTTCCCAATCTTAAATTCGTCAGCAGTATCCTTAAGAAGAAGGGGATTTACACAATTCTGTCACCTTAACATTCCTTAGCTCACAGTGAGGTTATTGAACTGATGAATGTTTTAATTGTCACACTAGGTTCCCGAGGGGATGTTCAGCCCTATGTTGCCCTAGGCAAAGGTTTAAAAGAAGCAGGGCATCAAGTCACAATTTGTACCAGTGGAGTTTTTCAACAGTTCATTACCAATCATGGTTTGGATTACAGCTACATGAATAATGAGCTGATTCAACTGATTGATTCCGATGCGGGTAGGGAGGCGATTGAGAATACGAATAATTTGTGGGGCACGATCAGGACTACTATGAAACTATTTAAGCGGGTTAAGCCGATGTTGCGGCAGACTTTGTATGATGTTTGGAATGCAGCCCAGGTTATTGATCCCGATGTGATGATTCTTGCCTCCAAAGCTGCTGTTTTAGCGGAGTCCATTGCTGACAAACTAGAAATCCCCTTGCTGATGTCGATGCCCTTTCCCCAATTCGTGCCGTCAGCTCAAATACCTTCTTTGGGCTTCCCTGATCTGAAAATTGGGGCTTGGTATAACCGATTTACCTATCGGATCGTCCATTGGGCGGTAAAGTTGTACAGTAGTGTGCCTAACGAATTTCGGCACAAGGTGCTACAGTTGCCTCCCAAACCCAAGCATTTAGGAATGCTGTGCCGAACCGATGGGAGTCCCATTCCCCAACTGCACTGTTATAGCAAGCAGGTTGCACCTCGTCCAACAGATTGGCCTGACTCAGCTTACGTTAACGGATATTGGTTTTTGGATCAGCTGGATGACTGGCAACCCCCGGCTGAGTTGGGTGAGTTTTTAGCAGCAGGAGATGCACCAATCTATATTGGGTTTGGCAGTATGGCAGGGCGCCATCCACAGCGGTTAGCGAAGATGGCAATTGAGGCATTACAAGTAACCAATCAACGGGGTATCCTAGCCACAGGATGGGGTGGATTACAAGCTAAGCACTTACCTGAAACCATCTTTAAACTCAATCAAGCTCCTCACGACTGGCTGTTTCCTCGAGTTTCTGCAGTGGTACATCATGGAGGTGCAGGGACGACTGCGGCGGGATTACGGGCAGGTTGTCCGACTATCATCTGTCCATTTTTTGGGGATCAACCGTTTTGGGGACAACGGATTCATTCATTAGGCGTGGGACCGAAACCTATTCCACAAAAGCAATTGACAGCAAAGAAGTTAGCGCAGGCGATCCGAGAAGTTACTTCAAATTCGAGCATGGGACAAAAAGCTAAAGTGCTAGGTGAAAAGATTCGAGTAGAAGATGGTATCAAAGATGCGATCGCAATTATTGAAACTCTTGCGAGAGCTAATAAACAATAAATTGCAACAATCCTTTCTCAAGCTGTCACACTTCGAGCTTCTGCCTCGTCTTCCTTTTTGAAGACTATCAATGGAGCAAAGTATCCATGAAGACAAGACTTGAGCCCATCGATACAACAACCTTGCACTTTAACCGAGAAATCCCTAATGAATTCTTGACTCATTACTCATTACCCATTACTCATTACTCATTACTCATTACTCATTACTTCAAAACCCAAATCAATCGACTTTATGAGGCAAGCCCTAAATATAATGTTCTGACTGAGGTTGAGGATTTGGCTATGATTTTACTTTTCCCAGAGTAACAAAAGAGCGATATAACTATGAATTTTTTCTCATAAAAGATTCATGAATGGCTCATAAAGGGTTGCCAATCTTGAGGTAGGAACAAATTCGTTTTGTTTCCGATACCTCAAGTACTAGTAGCGACAATATCAGTGATCGCGTGTTGGCTTTGTTTAGCTCATTTTGTTTAACAACTAAAACAATGAGCGTAATTGCAATTTTTCAGTCAGGGTGCTCAATTTTCTACAAACGATAGTTAGTGTTGCAAATTTAATCCAGGTAAATCGCAACACTTAAGTAGTATCTTACCAATAAATAGCAATGAGTACCGCTACTTTAAATCAGTATAAATCTACCCAAAGACTTAACCCACTTTCATTATTAGCGCAATTATCTAGTCGTCATACTGATGGATGCCTAACTGTATCTAGTGATTTGGTTGTTTGGTCAATTTATTTAGAGCAAGGAAAACTCGTTTACGCCTCCAATTCTGTTGAACCTTTTGATCGACTCGACAGTCACTTACGTCGCCTCAGCCGTGACATTCCTACCCTCGTCAGTCAAGTTAGGGTTCAAGTTCGTCTCCTCTTTGAATCACAATGGGAAACTAACTCCAGTCAAAATGCTGATTACCAAGCAATTTCCTGGCTAGTAGAGCAACAGTATCTCAACTTTAATCAAGCAGCAGCTCTAATCGAAGCCTTATCTGAAGAGGTAATGGAGTCACTTTTGGAGGTTAAAGAAGGAACTTACCACTTAGTTAACCAAGACCCATTAGAAGAATTTACTAAATTTTGTAGACTTGATCTGCGAACTCTAGTTGAGCGATCTTATGAACAACTACGCCACAAACAGCCTATAGAGTCAAAAAGTGTAACTACCACTACTCCTGGTAATACTTCTGTCCCAAATACTACACAGCAACAACTAGAGCAACCTGTAAATACAAATAATGTTATAAAAATGGAGGATTATAATAAAAAAAATCCTCCTAAAAAGGTTTACAAGATTGCTTGTATTGATGATAGTCCAACTGTCTTGAATTCTATTAAC
>JAAHGL010000301.1 GCA_010692635.1 Symploca sp. SIO2C1
TAATTGGTTTGTAGAGACGCACCAACAGCACTACGGGTATCCTACGGCAGGCTCGTCTCTACATCTAGCGGAATAACCAAAAATCTTGAGGTGAGGGGTCATACCCCCTATTCGCCAGCAGTATCCTTGAAGAAGTCGGACTTCTGAGATCTCCAGATCTCAGGCTAGAGGATAACTGGCAAGATGCCAGTTCCACCTTCTTTCCTTCTGCCTTGTGCCTTATTTCTTCAAAGCTCTAATTCACACTGTTGAAATATATAATTAATCGCAGTTTCTATTATGTAGTTTTCTTCTGCAGAGGTAATACTATATTCTTGAAGAACTTCACTAACATTTTAGTAGGAAAACAAGGGAGATTAAGCTAGGCTAGCCTAAGCCTACCTAAGAGTTTAATACCCTTTCTTTAGGAAAATAGAAAATTTAGCTTTACCTCCTAAGCCAAAGTTTCTGGACAGTATCCTAACCCCATTGTGAACTGTTGGCGAAACGCTTCGATATCGCTCTTATCTGGAGTGCCATGAGAAACCACAGCTACTTGATAACGACGCATAACCTCAATAGGTGACTGGCCTGTTTCCAGGCTCCACAAAGCCATTTGTAAGCGAATTTCTGGGTCGTAGGGTATTCCCAATTCACTCATAAATGCCCTAAAATCTCCATGTTGGTGAGGACTTAAAGGACGGTTCATTTTGACCTTAATTACCCAGCCGTCAATCTGATGAATCACCGTCATAAATTGTACGGGCAATTGTGGCGTCGATTTTAAATATTCAACCACTCTTAGAGTAAGGCTGGCATTTGCTAGGAAGTAAAGGTAATCCATAGAAGTTCTTGGCTAATAAGTCCAAGGCATCGCTATAACTTTATTCTCCCTAAGCAGTACCACCTCTGGCTAGGGGAAAAGTACCCGATGTATCATAGGGGATTCTACCCAATTTACCGATTAGTTACCCATGAGTTGTCAGTAGAATAAGTGATTGAGATCCTCTTGCTGTTATCGCCGTCAGCTTAACAGGATAAATCTAAGACTCACAACTTAGATTTCTGTTTCATTGACTGGTGCAGCGGGCATGGAAATAACCCACCAGTTGGAGATCGATAGAATCCTTACTCTATAAGCATTCTTAATTCTTCATTCTTAATTCTTCATTCCGCGCAGCGGTACTAGTGCCTTACATGAGTTTTCACTCTCTTGCACCTCCAGAAGCCTATAACAGGGAGCTAGACCAATTGCTCTCTAGCTATGACTATGAACTACCGCCAGAGCAAATTGCCCAAACACCCCTCTCCCAAAGAGATGGTTCACGGCTATTAGTAGTAGAGTCAGTAACTAACCACACCCACCATATCTTCCGTGATTTACCCCAGCTGTTGCAACCGGGAGATCTATTGGTGCTTAATGATACTCGTGTTATCCCAGCTCGACTCTACGGGCGTAAATCAACGGGTGCGCCAGTAGAAGTATTGCTGTTGGAAGAGCGAGAGCATAACTGTTGGTTGGCTCTAGTTAAACCAGGAAGGCGTCTCAAACCAGGGGCAGAAATTTGGTTCGAGGCTTACAGTCAACAGGAGCAAAACCTCACTCCTAGCTCCTACTCCTCTAGTGATGAGCCCTACCCTGAGAAAGAGAGGGATAGGGGGAAATCCCCCATACCTAATCTCAAGGCAACCGTTATGGCAAGAGATGAGGCTACTAGTGGGCGTCTCTTGCAGTTTGAACTCCCAGCAGGGGGATCATTAAAGACATTGTTGAGTCAATATGGTCAAATACCCCTACCACCCTATATCACAGATACCCAAGCCACACCAGAACAATATCAGACAGTTTATGCTCAAACCCCTGGTGCGATCGCAGCTCCTACGGCTGGACTACATTTCACTGATGAGCTATTAGAAGAGTGCAGTGCCAGAGAAATTAGGCAAGCAAATGTCACTCTTCACGTTGGCGTAGGTACTTTTAGGCCAGTGGAAGTCAACAAAGTTACAGAGCACCAAATGCATGGAGAATGGTTAGAAGTACCCCAGTTAACAGTAGATAAAATTAGGGAAACGAAAAAGGCAGGAGGTCGTATAATTGCTGTGGGTACAACAGTGGTACGAGCTTTAGAAGGAGCTGCTGCTGGAGGAGAATTGCAACCCTATTCGGGGAAAACAGAGTTGTTCATCTATCCAGGTTACCAGTGGCGGGTGGTAGAAGGGTTAATTACCAATTTCCACTTGCCCCGCTCTAGTTTATTGATGCTAGTCAGTGCGATGATCGGGCGTCAGCGCTTGCTGGATTTATACCAAGAAGCGATCGCTCATCAATATCGCTTTTACTCCTTTGGTGATGCCATGCTGATTTTGCCACAAGCTAGAGGGTAAGGAGATAGGGAGTGTGGGGAGATAGGGAGTGTGGGGAGCTGAGGGGGAGCATCCCATTTTGGCGAGTTGTCTCATTCAATATAGCTGAAACCCTTGCCCCGTCGTTCTTTTGGTAATGTTTTTTCCAAAATGGGATGCTCCCAGCTGAGGGAGCTGGGGGAGATAAGGAAGACATCACCGATTCCCAATTCCCAATTCCCAATTCCCAAATAACAAACAACAAATAACAAACAACAAATTTATGTTAAAACAATACAAAAAATTGTCCTTCTTAGCAGCTGCCCTGATCAGTTTTAGTTTGACTACTGTCGGTTATGCTAATGCCGGTGAGCTGGGAGAACGTCAACTAACTAAGCAGCGGATTGATGGTTTATACACAGAGAATCTTGATGCTGCTAGGTACTTTCAACAGGGAGTCAGGCTGTATAATCGCAGCGAATTTAAAAGAGCAGAGCTAGCTTTTGGTAAAGCTATTGAATTTGACTCTTCTATGGCTATGGCTCACTATATGTTGGGGAATTCTTTCCTGGGACAAGGTGAAACACAGCTGGCAGTTCAACAATATCAACTGGCTATTAAGCTTGACCCGAATTTACCAGAGGCTTACTACAACCTTGGTTTGGCATTGTACCAGCAAGACCGACCAGGAGAGGCAATTAGAGCTTATGAACGAGCAGTTTCCCTCAATCCTGATTTTGAAACAGCTCGCTATAATTTGGGTTTAGCCTTTGAAGCAGAGGGTAATAATGAGCAAGCTAGTGCTCAGTATCAAGAAGTAGTTCGCCTCAACCCTAACAATGCCACAGCTCAGTATAATTTGGCACGACTTTTGGTAAAGCAAGGCAAGTCAGAAGAAGCAATTCCGGCTCTTCAACAGGTGGTGGTTCTTAATCCAGAACTAGTACAAGCTCACTACCAGTTGGGACTACTACTAGCAGAGCAAGGTAGACAGGAGGAAGCGAAGGAGTCCTTTTTTCAGGCGACAAGGGTTAACGATGAGTTTGCGCCAGCTCATTACCAATTAGGTCTAATTTTTATTGAAGAAGAGGATTTTGGGGAAGCGAGTAATCGCTTTGATTGGGTAACAAAGCTCCAACCCAATAATGTGGAGGCTTACCGACAACTCGGAGCAGCCAAGCTCAAGGATGAACAGTACGAGGAGGCAGTAACCGCTCTCCAATCAGCAGTCGCTCTTGAAAGTGGTAATGCTTTGAGTCACTATAATCTGGGAGTAGGTCTACAACGGTTAGAGCGGAATGAGGAAGCGATCGCCCAATATCGCAAAGCAGTTCGTCTTAACCCTAAAATGTCGGAAGGGTTTTACAATCTGGGTATATTGTTAGGGCAGTCTGGAAAGAACCGGCTAGCGATCGCAGTTTTGCAGAGAGCAAAGGCTTTATTCGCAGCTGAGGACAATAGGGAGAAGGTAAGAGAAGTTAACTTGTACATACAGCAGTTTTCTGCTCAAAGAACTCCCTCAGCTACAAGAGAAGAGTCTGAGAGTCGTTGAGGAGCTGGGAAACTATACATTCCGGCAGAAGTAACTCACCACCCGGGTGAGGGAAAAAAAGGTGGGGAGATAGGGAGATGGGGAGATGGGGAGATGAGGAAACAAAGGAGAACTAATGATTTGAAAGGATACTTCGCTAGAAATTCTTTCCCTAATTTCGCTTACCTTCACTACCCTAGAACATCGATTCAGTATTCATATTTACGCCAAAATCGACATCTCAGGGCGAAGCATTCGGACAGAAAAACTAGGGTTTGAGGGATAAAATATCGCCCGAATGCTTCGCCCCTACATCTAATTCTGGTTAGTGAATCGGTGTTCTAGGACTTACGCACTCAACTGTTATGTTGAGGTGATCGTGAAGCATCTCAGTTGTTTGGAGATCCTTCGCTATCGCTCAGGATGACATAATTCCGTAACGGTGTGTAAGTCCTACACCCATTTGGGTGGTAAAAAAGAGGTAAGAGGCGCTCACTGCAAATCCCTGTCTGTTCTGCGATCGCGTCTTCAGTGCCATCATACTACTTTGAATATTCAGTGAATACACGTAGATGATAAGATTAATCACTGTTCAGTGAATCCACGTAATGTCAGTCGTGAAATACCTATTCATCTACCAGAAGGTGCATTGAGAGTACACCCTTAATTCTTAATTCTTAATTCTTAATTCTTATTTTTTCCATTGAAGTATTAGAAAAGGAGCTTATTTGAAACAGTCATGAGTGTGAAAGCAGCAAGTTCTGCTCAAGATTTGAACCAATCTAGGGCAAGGAGTTCCCAGGTTATGTCCTGTCGTTTTACAGATGTGGATCAGTTCAGTGATTTCTTGAGCTATCGCCAAATGCAAAGCATTCAGCTTTCTTGCGGTTCGTTCCAAAGTGAGTTTTTGGCTATCCAGATTGGTGATTTATCTTTAAGGAATTATTTTGGTTGGCAAAACATAAACCTAACTGGTTAAAACAGCCCCATATTGCCCAGCTGGTTGCAAATGATCTCGTTCCCTTGGTGATTAAAGCAATTCCCATCAAAGGCAGTTCTACCCCTACCCTCAAACCTTCTCGGCGGACTAAGTTGATTGCCAAAGCTGAACAAGAAATGTTAGCCCATTTGGAAAAACCCTTAACTTTAAAAGAACTAGCCAAGCGATTGGGCTCTAGCAGTTCTGCTTTATCCTATGGTTTTCAAGATTTTTTTGGCATGAGTCCTATGCGCTATCTCAAGGTACGACGGCTTAATGCGTTGCGGCGATGCCTAAAGGCTACTGATTCAGACAGAAGCAATGTAGCTATCCTAGCCAATCAATTTGGGTTCTGGAGTGCAGGTCATTTTGCCAGAGATTACAAAGCGATGTTTGGGGAGTTGCCTTCACAAACTTTGCAAGGGACTGCAAAACTGAGGCAATGAAGAATTAATAATTAATAATTAAGAATTCATTGATTGAATCGCTGAAAAAAAGGTTAGAAACTAATCATATCAGGGTTTTCAGGCATAAATCAGTATTTTAGCGATTCATCCCTACTAATTACCAATTATCAATTATCAATTATCAATTGTCCATTGGTAATATTTTATCTCGCTCAGGTAAAAAGCGATCGCTTTTTAGCAGCTGTTGGAATTCAGAAACCTGTTCTTTACAGAGATTTGGCTCGAAAGCAATCTGGGAAAACTTCTTCATCGAACTGCATGCTGCTGTAGTTTTTGCTCTTTCCCAAAGTAGTAATCAACCATTTCTCGATTAAAGATATCTAAGAGCTCAATTTTATTCCCAGCTTTGTCAATCCTTTGTGTACTTTGTGTCTTTGTGGTGAAAATGACCTGCAAGGCCAAGCTTGAGCAATATTGAGATATTTACCATCCACTACACCAGGACTCTCTTAACATTAAAGAAAAGAACTTAACAAAACTAATTATAATTAAAATCTTTTTTCTGTATCAAATAATACTTTTTTGCCAATAAACACCAACCACAAAGGTTTTTGTAAGACACCCTTTTTACTCTTCTGTTTTTGTGAATATTTGTAACGGTAATGGCTCCGATAGTCGTGACTCACTCCAGCATAGGGGGCTCAGGTGACCCTTATAGTGAGCACGCTCTTGCTTGGGGTGAGCGATCGCGTTTCTGGATTTGCGATCGCATTCTTGGGAAACCTCAGTTACTCGCTTACTCCAATACTCAACTCTGGGCCCAAAAAGAAGACTGGGCTATGAAAGTCATAGTCTAAACTCCAGTACTTAACAAGGAGTTTTTTATTCATGCAACGAGTCATGAAAATGGGCCTTGCGATGGTGATGTCCTTGACGCTTTGGTTGTCAGGGATGTTACCTTGGTTCCCAACAGCCCGGGCTTGGGCTGAAACAACTCAGCCTCCCAACATCCTGGTGATTATGGGAATGGACAGCCGATTGGTATCGGGTTGAACGAAAGGGTATGGCCCATAGCGTTAATCCAGAAGGCCCCAGCCAAGCCGAAAGTTTTGACCCCAAAAAACCCACCGAGGGTGCAGTACACGTCATTAAAGGTGGTTCTCACCTCTGTGCGCCCAACTATTGCAGTCGATACCGTCCGGCTGCACGAGAGTCCCAGTCACCGGATACGGGAACTACTCACATTGGTTTTCGCCTTATCAAAAATTTGGGCTAACTAAATAATTAATAATTAGGGCTTGCTGACTAGTTTAAATTTATTTAATAGAATGATTATTATTATCATTATTCTGTATTTTTTAATGATTTTAATTTGTTAATTTATATCAAAAATATTTTTTAAAAACTTGATTTTGTTGAGATGAATTGGTAGACTTCAAATGTTTGAAGTAATTTCAAAATATGACAAGTCAAGAATAATTTGCTTGACAAAATTTAGCTATTCCGCCACAGAGAAGCATCAAGATCTACCGATAGGTAAGCTTCGGGATAATAGGCAGGTTAATTGAGGGGTTCAATGCCCCGAAAATTGACAAATCGATTTGTAGCTTAAATTAATAGTGCTTGGGTTTCCAAAGTCTCTACAAACTAGGAGTTTTTGCCAATACTGTTCAAAAATTGATAATGAACAATGGATAATGGATAATTACCTCTCCTTGAAAGAAGAGGATTGACAATCAGGAAAATATTTTCTTTTTATTTTCTTCATAAATGAAGAGGTCTTAGACCAAATTAACCAATTATCAATTATCAATTATCAATTAT
>JAAHGL010000302.1 GCA_010692635.1 Symploca sp. SIO2C1
TGTAGGGAATAGCAGGAAAAGCTGCTCCTAGCCAGTAGAGCAACATTGTCACCAACAGGACAAAAAATGAACTATTATCCAATTGGCTCTGGAGAGTAACCAGGTTCATACTATATTTCTCTAATAAGCGTCTGATGACGCAGGGAACAGGGAACAGAGAACAGGCTAAAATTCTCTTTTTTCCTGTCTCCTGCCTTGTTGTTTGAAAGTCTTTAATGACTTATCTATTACAACGTTAATATTAACCTATAGGTTCAACTTCTAATTCTCGGGATGAAAAACTGTTTTCCTCCGTTCGTTGTCTCCCATGCCCTGCTCCCCATCTCAGCTCAGCTCCCAATTACCTCCTGAATCTTCTCAGCCATAGATTTAGCCAAACGAGCACCTTGAATCTGCACTACACAAGAAGCCAGGTAGTTACCCCACCGAGCAGCTTTTTCGTTACTGAGTCCATTGGTAAGTCCGAACAGTACACCACCAGCAAAGGCGTCTCCCGCTCCAACCGTATCAATGGCCTTGACAGAAAATCCAGGGACTTCGGTTATTTGTTGATTTTCCACTACCAGACAGCCATTAGCACCATCAGTAATAAACGCTAAATCAACCAGTTTGCTAATTTTACAAGCACTCTCTTCTAGAGATTCGAGTCCGCAAAAATGGCGCACTTCATCAGCATTGCAGAAGAGTACATCACAGTAATCTGAGACTAGCTTGTGAAAATCGTCAGTAAAACGGTTTACGAGGAAGGAATCGGAAAAAGTAAAGGCAACTTTTACTCCGTTGCGCTTGGATTGCTCCATCGTCTCGACGCAAGCTTGCCTTGGATCGGGAGCATCCCAAAGGTAGCCCTCAATATAGCTGTATTGGCAGCGACTAAGCCGCTCCACATCAATATCTGTGGGAGCTAGAGTTGTCGAAACTCCCAAATGGGTACACATAGTACGCTCTGCATCGGGAGTAGTCAGAACCAAGCAAGTGCCAGTCGGTTCACTCGACTCAGGAGCTGGATGCACATCAAAGTGAATCCCTGCCTCAAGCATATCCTGTCGATAGAATTCACCATTGGTGTCTTTGGCAATCTTGCCAGAATAGAAACCATTACCACCACTCTGAGCCAAAGCAATCATTGTATTGGCAGCGGAGCCTCCTGAACTCATTTCCAGGGAATGATGCTCCAGATTATGTAACAGTCCACCTTGTTTTTCAGAATCTACCAGGGTCATTGAGCCCCGATTTAGGGCATGTTCTCGGATAAAATCATCTTCCACAAAGGTGAGAATGTCCACCATCGCATTACCCACACCAAATACATCGATTGGTCTGGATTGTTGAATGTGTTCTGTCATACAAACCTGTTGTTAGTAATGGGATCGAGGGGAAAAGAGTTCAGCCAATTTTCGGTAAAACTGGAGAATAGGTAATCTAGATGCACAATGGCTTAATCAAGCTTAAACTTGCTCAGCGGTTGCTTCTTCTGATTCTTCAACTGTCTCTGCTGCACCTACAGATGGAGTAATGATTTTGACCACTGTTCTATCAGGATCGTCTAGAAGAGCAACACCTTCTGGTAAAACTAGTTCATGAATATGCAAACTTGATCCTATCTCCATCCCAGAGACATCAATATCAATTGATTCTGGGATTTGAGAGGGAGCACATTGCATCGCCAATTCCGTGAGTTCAGTTTCAAGGATACCTCCTTGCTTGACTCCTACCGCTTCTCCCAGAAATTGCAGCGGCACTACCACGTCAATAGTATCTTGAGAGGCAACAGAGAAAAAACTAAGGTGATAGAGCTCATTTTTCCAAGGATGAGTCTGTACTTCTCGTAATAGAGCTTTACCTTCCCAGGGAAGGTCAGGAACTTTCAACTGTACTAGGGTGTTATTAACATTGGCTTCCTTGAGCAATGTTTCTGCAACTTTTGCTTCTATAGTCAGAGAAACCGATTCTGTACCGGTGTGACCGTAAAGGACAGCTGGGATAATACCAGAGCGACGGAGAGCTCTTGGTTTACTATCTTCTGGTCGCTTTTGACATTCAACTGTAACTTCCATTTCAGCAACTCTTGGTTGTTGGTTATTAGTTATTGATTATTAATTGTCACTCATATAGATGACAAAACAACAAAAATTAGACTACCGAAGTTACGGGAGTCCCGTTAGCGTCCAATAATGCTCGTTTGGGACCGTGAATTGGATCCTCGACGATAATTGTTTGGTCACGACTAGCACCTAAAGATACTAGCGCAATAGGAACCTCCATTAGCTCAGCTAGAAATTTAAGATAATCAAGAGCCTGCTTAGGTAAGTCATCTAAAGACCGGCAATTGGCAGTGGATTTTTGCCAACCGGCTAGAGTTTTGTAGATCGGCTGACAGTGAGAAAATAGGCGAGCGTTGCTAGGGAACTCTTGACAGCGTTGACCATCAATTTCATAAGCAACACAAACTTGGATTTCTTCGAGGGTGTCGAGAACATCTAGTTTGGTAATGGCCAGACAATCAAGTCCATTAATGCGGACTGCGTAGCGACCAATAACAGCATCGAACCAGCCACAGCGACGGCGGCGACCAGTGGTAGTGCCGAATTCAGCACCGCGATCGCACAAAACCTCCCCCAGTTTACCTTCTATTTCTGTGGGAAAGGGACCTTCGCCAACACGGGTTGTATAGGCTTTTGCTACGCCAATTACCCGGTCAATCATGGTTGGACCAACTCCTGCTCCCACACAAGCTCCACCAGCAACCGGGTTGGAAGAGGTAACGTAGGGATAGGTACCGTGGTCTAAATCTAGTAGTGTTCCTTGAGCACCTTCAAATAAAATGTTGCGTCTTTTCTGAACTGCCTGATAAATTGTCAGAGAGCTATCAACGACGTGAGGTCTTAACCTTTCTGCATACTCTAGATACTGTTTAATTACCTCCTGTGGGTCTAATGGAGGTAAATTGTACAGTTTTTCTAAAATGGTGTTTTTATAGTTAATCGTCCAGTTTAGTTGTTTACGTAGAGCTTCTGGGTCGATCAGATCTACTACCCGAATACCAGTTCGCTCTGATTTATCCGCATAAGTTGGTCCAATACCACGACCAGTTGTGCCAATTTTGTGGGTTCCCCGGCGCTCTTCCGCTGCCTTATCTATCAGGCGATGATAAGGCATCGTGATATGGGCAGTTTCGGAAATGAGCAAATTTTTAGTGGAAATACCCAGTGCTTCTAATTGCTCAATTTCATCGATCAGGACTTGTGGATCAATAACTGTCCCAGAACCAATAATGCACTGAGTTTTAGGATATAAAATCCCAGAGGGAATTAAATGTAGTTTAAAGGTTTGACCCTGAACAACAACGGTATGCCCAGCATTGACTCCTCCTTGGTAACGGACAACTACATCTGCCGACCGACTGAGTAAGTCAGTGATTTTACCTTTTCCTTCATCACCCCACTGGGCACCGATTACAACAACATTAGCCAAGGGTTTATTAAAAGCGTTAAAGTTTACACAAATCTCAATTATCGACAGCTTTTGTCACCCCTGTCAACCGAGTCCTTACTCTTGAAGGTTAATTGCTCACACCATAGGTTTTATGACATTATATGCTGAGTTGCACCGCCATCTTGGCGGTTCTGTTGTGCCTCGCATTCTTTGGCGATATTTCCAACGTCAAGATGCTGATTTAGCCCATCGTTTTCCCAAATATCCAGAATTTGAAGAATTTTATACGCGATCGCGCAATACTCTTGATGAGTATTTGGAATTGCACACCTTGGTAGAAAGTGTACAAACAGCTCCCACTCTACCATATTTCCTCTATCGGCTAATTCGTGGTGCTTATATTTTTGAGAATTTGGCTTATTTGGAGTTGCGCTACACTCCTTATCTGCGAACTTCTGAGGAGTTAAGTCAGTCTGAGAGGATTGACCAGATGGGACAAATTGTGGAAATTGTCGGTAAGGCTAGTCAGGTGAAGGAGTATCCCATTGTTACTACCCAAATTCTGTGTATGCATTCGAGGTTGCCTTATGAGGTGAATAAGGGGATTATTGACCTAGCTGCTCGGAAGAAAGAGTACATCTGTGCAGTAGATTTGGCAGGGGGAGATATTCCACTTGCTGAGCGTTTGGAGGAATTCGTTGGTTTGTACCAGTATGCGCGATCGCTTGGTCTCAATACGACAGGTCATCTCTACGAAACTACTGATGGTTGTTACCCCGAATTGCTGCCTTATCTGATGCGCATTGGTCATGGAATTCAGATTCCCTTACAATATCCAGAATTGTTAAAGGAGGTGTCACAACGAGGGCAGTGTTTGGAAGTTTGCCCAACTACTTACTTGAAAACTGGCACTCTGGATAATATGAAGCAACTGAAGTTAGTGTTTGATCGCTGTTTTGAGGCAGGCGTGGACATTGCTATTTGTACGGATAATGCCGGTTTACATAATGTCCGTCTGCCATTTGAGTACGAGAATTTATTGACTCAAGATGTGATTAATTTTGAGCAGTTGCAAGCCTGTCAAGATGCCGCTTTTCGCCATGCCTTTGCTTGGCCTCACGCTCAGCGTCCGGCTTCCCTGTTGACAGGGTTGTTACAGGATGATCCACCAGAGGCTTTGGTGGTTAGTGAGCACTAATCGAAAAATGTAAACTGAATCTGAGGGAGTCTGGGGAGACGGGGAGATCGGGAGATGAGGGAGACATTTCCAATTAGCAATTAGCAATTAGCAATTCTCAAACCAGGAGAAACAATGTTTACCGGAAAAAGACCCACGAATATTGGTGTACAGTCAGGGAAACTAGCCCCTTGCCCTAATACACCCAATTGTGTAAACAGCCAAAGTCAAGATCCAAAATATCAGATCGAACCTTTGAGCTACAGTTCTACACCAGCAGAGGCAATGGCTAAACTCAAAACTGTGATTGAGAATCAACAAAAAACAAAAATTATCAATGAAACTGAAAATTACCTCTATGCCGAGTTTACTAGTGACCTGATGAGGTTTGTTGATGATGTGGAATTTTTACTTGATGACAGCAAAAAGGTGATCCACGTTCGTTCTGCCTCCCGTCTGGGAAAATCAGACTTGGGGATGAACCGTAAACGCATCGAAACCATTAGAGCTAAAATGAATTAACTTAAAAGTTACACCTAAGGCTAGTTGCTACCAATAACTAACCAATTTAACCATCTTTCTTGCTCTCCCTCTAGTCTCTATTGCCATGAGAGCAGTTTAATATTTGCCCCGCAGTTGATTCCAACCAAACCCAGGTATGAGATCAATTGCGGGGTTCCTTTAACAAGATTTATTTTTATCCTGCTGCCTTTATGAATTTTTCTGAGCTACCTTACTCCTCTAACAATAAACAGATTCTAATTGTCGATGATTCTCCAGATAACTTGTTCCTCGTGCAAACAATCTTGGTAGAGGAGGGATATGAAATTAGTTTGGCAGCAGATGGACTTGCTGCCTTAGAGAAAATTGAACAGACTCTACCTGACTTAGTGCTACTAGATGTGATGATGCCCCAAATGGATGGCTTTGAAGTCACTAAGCGCATCCGTGAAAATCCTAAGTTACCTTTTATACCAATTCTGCTGATTACTGCTTACGATCAACCTAGTGCCGTCAAAGGACTTGACATGGGTGCGGATGATTTTATTCGCAAGCCAGTAGAAGTGGAAGAATTGTTAGCAAGGGTGCGATCGCTTTTACGTCTAAAGCAGAGTGTAGATGAGAGGGATCAAATTGCTCGCCAAAGAGAAGACTTTGTTTCACGACTTACCCATGACTTGCGAACACCTTTAGTTGCAGCTGATCGGATGCTTGACCTACTTCTGCAGGGAGCCCTAGGAGAACTTTCGCCAGCAATGGAAGAAGCAATGGTTACTATGGCTCGCAGCAACCGCAACTTACTAGAAATGGTAAACACTTTACTAGAAGTTTATCGCTATGAAGCTGGTCGTAAGACTCTCAACTTTTCGACTGTTGATATTAAAGGGGTAATTGAGGAAGTCGTTCAAGAGCTTTCTCCTTTAGCCAAAGAGAAAGGATTATCTTTAACATACAAAATTGCAGAAAATATTACTACTAAAGTGGTTGGCGATCGTCTAGAACTCCACCGAGTTGTCACTAACTTACTCGGCAATGCTATCAAATTTACTGACAAAGGTTCAATCAAAGTTGGTTTGAGTAACACTTATAATGATACTCAACCTAAAGTTTATTGGGTAACAGTTGAAGTTCAAGATAGTGGACAAGGGATATCCCTAGAAGATCAAAAGACGCTGTTCAAACGATTTCGTCAGGGAAGCCACAAGCGTTCTGGTAGTGGTTTAGGATTACATCTATCTCGAACAATTGTGGATGCTCACCAGGGAACAATTAATGTCAAATCTCAATTGAACCAAGGTAGTGTATTTACTATCAACCTACCTGCTCAACAGTGATATTTTAGAAGTTAATAGGACTTATATCAAGTTCGGTTGAATACTTACATTATCGTTGCAACAAGGCAGAAGGCAGAGGGCAGAGGGCTCCAAGGGAAGGAAGAAGGTTGCAAGGTAGAAAGGAATTATAACTATTTATCCGAACTTGATATTACGCATTAACCCACGGTTTTTGGAGAATAGATGAAGATGAGAAACAAGTCAGCTTCCCATGGAGACTTCTGCCCTCTGCCTTTTTTCTGAAGAGCTCCTGAGGAGCGCTTCGCGCCCCCAATTGAAATTGAGAAACAATTCTCTTCCCTGTTGCCTGACTCGGAGACTCGGTGTTTATCCCTCTTCTGTCACTTTCCGAAATTCTGACGAAATTCCGTCATTACAGCCAACGACACCTAACGAAAGAATACAGCGGTTCCCGCTGTTACGAGGTACAGTAACAACAATTGGCAAACCAGTTTCTTAAGTGTTGAGGATTCATTAAGTCGATGGCAACTGCAATGATTTTATCAATCATGGAGGTAGTAGTTGGAG
>JAAHGL010000303.1 GCA_010692635.1 Symploca sp. SIO2C1
TGACAAGATTTCCCCCCTTACTAAGGGGGGAATCTTGTCCTCCCCCTTACTAAGGGGGAGCTAGAGGGGGTCAACCCTCACAAGGGTAGGTTTTTTACATTAATCGTAGACTATTCAAAGCGTTTTTGCTCACTACGATGACGGAGGGATTCAGCGACGAAGGCAACCAACCCAGAGCCCAAAATTAGCATCACACTCAAGGCGTTGATATCCGGTTTAACACCAGTGCGAATACGACTAAAGATTTCCATTGGTAAAGTTGTTGCACCAGTACCAGCAGTAAAACTGGCAATCAGAAAATCATCCATACTCAGGACAAAAGATAACAGACAACCAGCGATAATGGCTGGCATCAATTCTGGTAGCAAGACTTTGATGAAAGCTTGAACTGGAGTTGCTCCTAAATCGAGAGCAGCTTCTTCCAAGTGAGAGTCAAGACTAGAAATTCGTGAGGAGACGACAATAGCAATATAGGCAAGACAAAAAACCACATGAGCTGCCACAATCGTCCACAGACTCAGGGGAGTACCGATGACTGCCAAAAAAACTAAGGTCGATACTGCGATCGCAATGTCGGGTACAATCAGCGGCAGGTAAGAAATACCTTTATACAAGGTTTTGCCTCTAAATCGGTAACGGGCTAAACCTACAGCCATCATCGTACCAATTACTGCAGAAATTAGGACTGCGAAAAAAGCCACTTGCAGGCTATTCAACAATGAACTGCCTATACGGGAATCCTTTAACAACCTCATATACCACTTCAAGGTAAATCCCTGCCAATTAGCACTATAAGCAGAATCATTGAAGCTATAAAACGTCAGCACCAATATGGGCAGGTACATATAAAAGTACATTAGTAGGGAAACAATTCCCTGCCAGGAGAATGGAAACTTCGATTTAGATGAGTGCATCTCTATGGGAATCTCCTCCTCCTGATGCTGCAATAGTTTCTCTGTCATCTATTTTGCTTGTAAGCGATCTATTTGCTTATTTTTTTTGGTGTACCTTAGTTAGGGGTGAGGTGAAATTTACAGTGGCTTTCAATAAATAAGGCTCCGAGGCAGAACCCACACCTAACCCAACCCACCCCCGCCCCTCTCACAAGGGTAGGTTTTTTACTGTCGGGTTGGGACAAGACAATGTGGACAAGGCAGACAAGGTGACAAGGGAGGAAAACCGTACCAATTTCTGTTCGGTTATCAAAAATCCAAGACGCACCAAAAGCCCAGTTTTTCGTGAAAAATCTTCCTTGTCTACTTTCCTACTTTCCTCCCTTGTCTCATCTTCAGCGAAATATTAAAAACCTACCCTTGTCAGGGGGGTCAACCCCCAGCCAATTCGCCAACAACATCCTTGAGTTCTGGGTGGGTGTGGGAGCCAAGCGTTATGCTATCTCTAGCTTAAGCTGACACGAATGCACGTTGGTGCGCCCCTACAGTAATCCATTATTTATTTTGCCAATAGCATTCGCGATTGCCTTCGACACCAGCGAAGCTGATTGCTTACTAAATCTACTGATTATTCCTGTTTTTTGTTGAGATATGTTACGAAATTTCCTCGATTTTCCTGCGCCAACTGCATAAGTCAATTTTTGCACCGCTATTTACTCGTATGTAGGGGTCAAAGCTGAGCCTCTAACCAAGTTCAACAATTTCGACTTTCAGGAGAATCGAGATGAATCAGAATTTACCCACCATTATCAACGGTACTGCTGGAGATGACACCTTGGAAGGAACTCTAGGAATTGACTTACTCCTAGGTTTTGATGGTAATGATCTACTCCAAGGGAATGAGGGACACGATTTTCTATTTGGACATGCTGGTAATGATACCCTCTACGGAGGTGAGGGACATGATTATCTGTTAGGAGGTACTGGAGATGACAGCCTCTATGGAGGTGAAGGCAGTGATATCCTCCTTGGGGGTGAAGGAAATGATCGTCTTTATGGGGGAACTGGCAGTGATTTACTTCTTGGTAATGATGGTAATGATCTCCTGTTTGGCGCTGCTGGCGCCGATTTCTACGATGGTGGTGAAGGCAATGACACTGTTTACTTTCGAGAGAACTTTGCTATCACTGCTGACCTGAATCAAGGTCGTGCTACCTATATTAATGAGGCAGGAGTAGAAGTAGTCGAAACCTTGATTGATATTGAAAACTTACAGGGTACTGCCTTTGATGACCATTTTATTGGTGATGAGGGTCGAAACTATTTATATGGTCTACAAGGCAATGATACCCTCATTGCTGGTGCTGGCAATGATGTTCTTGTTGGTGGAACTGGTGTCGATTTCTTCGACGGTGGCGAAGGCAATGACACTGTTTACTTTGGTGACAACTTTGCTATTACTGCTGACTTAACTCAAGGTTATGCTACTTATGTTAATGAGGCGGGAGTAGAAATAGTCGAAACCTTTATTGACATTGAAAACTTAGGAGGGACTGCTTTTGATGACCAGTTGATTGGCGATGCAGGTCGCAATTTCTTATATGGTCTACAGGGTAATGATACCCTCATTGGGGGTGAGGGAGATGATCTCCTGTTTGGCGCTGCTGGGGCCGATTTCTACGATGGTGGTGAAGGCAATGACACTGTTTACTTTCGAGAGAACTTTGCTATCACTGCTGACCTGAATCAAGGTCGTGCTACCTATATTAATGAGGTAGGAGTAGAAGTAGTCGAAACCTTGATTGATATTGAAAACTTACAGGGTACTGCCTTTAATGACCACTTTATTGGTGATGAGGGTCGCAATTTCTTATATGGTCTACAAGGTAATGATACCCTCATTGCTGGTGCTGGTAATGATGTTCTTGTTGGCGGAACTGGTGTCGATTTCTACGATGGTGGCGAAGGCAATGACGCTGTTTACTTTGGTGACAACTTTGCTATTACTGCTGACTTAACTCAAGGTTATGCTACTTATGTTAATGAGGTGGGAGTAGAAATAGTCGAAACCTTCATTGACATTGAAAACCTAGGAGGCACTGCCTTTGATGACCAGTTGATTGGTGATAAGGGTCGCAATTTCTTATATGGTCTACAAGGAAATGATACCCTCATTGGGGGTGAGGGAGATGATCTCCTGTTTGGCGCTGGTGGCGCCGATTTCTACGATGGTGGTGAAGGCAATGACACTGTTTACTTTCGAGAGAACTTTGCTATCACTGCTAACTTGAGTCAAGGTCGTGCTACCTATGTTGATGAGGCAGGAGTAGAAATAGTCGAAACCTTGATTGATATTGAAAACTTACAGGGTACTGCCTTTGATGACCATTTTATTGGTGATGAGGGTCGAAACTATTTATATGGTCTACAAGGCAATGATACCCTTATTGGTGGTGCTGGTAATGATAACCTACGAGGGGGAGCTGGTACTGATATCCTCGACGGTGGCGACGGTTTTGATACTGCTTTCTTTACTCATGAAAATTTTGCCATCATAGCTGATTTGAATCAAGAAACCGTTACCCAAACTGATGACCAAGGTAACACCATCATCGAAACTATCCGCGACATTGAGCGAGTTTATGGGACAGCTTTTGATGATCAGCTTATTGGTAATCAGGAGAGTAACTATCTCTATGGATGGGATGGCAATGATACACTTCTTGGCGGTACTGCCAATGACTACCTACACGGTAATGCTGGTGCAGATACCTTCGCCTTCTCCTCCCCCAACCAAGGAATTGATACCATCACCGACTTTAATTTAGCCCAAGCAGACCTAATTCAAGTCTCTGCTAGTGGCTTTGGTGGTGGACTCACCGTAGGTACGCTGGATGCTGATCAGTTTACCATTGGTTCAGCTGCTACCAATGGAAGCGATCGCATTATCTATAACGATGCCACAGGTGCTTTGTTCTTTGACCCTGATGGCACAGGAGCTCTTGGACAAGTGCAGTTTGCTCAAATCTCCACTGGATTAGTTCTCACCAACAGTGACATTTTTGTTGTCTAGAGCACCGATTCACTAACCAGAACTAGATGTAGGGGCGAAGCATTCGGGCGATAATTTACCTCTCAAACCCTAGTTTTTCAGTCCGAATGCTTCGCCCTGAGATGTCGATTTTGGGGTACATACGAATACTGAATCGGTGTTCTAGAGCTGGGGAGATGCCCGACTTGTTCAAGAAGTCGGGCATCTGGAGTATTCCCGATTGCATCTGAGTATTAAGGGCGCAAGTATTGAAGGCGCAAGCATTCATTAATCAGGGTAGTATTTTTGAGAGCAACTTAGAATTTAACTATGGAATCTTATGATGTTGTAATTATTGGTGCGGGTCACAATGGACTTGTCTGTGCCTCCTACTTGCTAAAAGCTGGTTATACGGTATTGCTTCTGGAAGCTCGTTCTGTCCCTGGCGGTGCAGCAACTACTGAAGAAGCTTTGCGAGATGAGGCTCCAGGATTTAAGTTTAATCTTTGTGCCATCGACCACGAATTTATTCACTTAGGACCAGTTGTTGAAGAATTAGAACTGCAAAAATATGGGTTGGAATATCTGTTCTGTGACCCTGTAGTCTTTTGTCCCCATCCCGATGGTAAGTATTTCTTAGGTCACCAGTCCATAGAGAAAACCTGTGCTGAGATTGCTCGCTATAGCGATCGCGACGCCCAAAAATATGCTGAATTCACTGATTACTGGCAGCGGGTCACCAGTGCGATCGCGCCTTTGTTTAATGCACCACCTCAGTCAATTGTTGATATTTTGGGCAACTATCGTCTGGAGAATCTGCAAAATGCCTTGTCTGTAGTTGGTGGTGTTAACAAGACCCTCGACTGGTTGCGTAACATGATTACCAGTCCGGAAGATATCCTCAACGAGTGGTTTGATTCTGAGTTCCTCAAAGCACCCCTCGCTAGACTCGCCGCAGAATTAGGAACGCCTCCTTCCCAAAAAACTACTGCTATTGGGGCGATGATGATGTCCCTGCGCCACAATCCTGGAATGGCAAGACCGAAAGGAGGTACTGGGGCACTTACCCAAGCTCTACTAAAGCTGGTCAAAAGTAAAGGTGGCGTAGTTTTATGTGATCAACCGGTTCAGCAAGTTTTAATTGATGATAATCATCGGGCTGTGGGAGTAAAAGTATTAGGTGGCAAGGAGTATCGTGCCAATAAGGGAGTAATTTCCAATATTGACGCCCAGCGGTTGTTTCTTCAGATGGTTGACTCCAGTGCTCTGGATTCAGCAGATCCCAACTTGGAGGAGAGACTAAAGAGAAGAATTGTTAACAATAACGAAACAATTCTTAAAATTGATTGTGCCTTGTCAGAAGTACCTCGCTTTGAAGCTTTTAATCACCAAGATGAGTATCTGATTGGTACAGTGCTGATTGCTGATTCCGTAGCCCATGTAGAACAAGCTCATGCCCTAGCACAAATGGGACAGATCCCTGACTCCGACCCTTCCCTGTATCTGGATGTACCTACAGTGCTAGATCCATCCATGGCACCATTCGGTAAGCATACCCTGTGGATTGAGTTTTTTGCCCCCTATCAGATTGCTGGAGCAGAGGGAACGGGTTTCAACGGTACTGGTTGGACGGATGAGTTGAAGAATAAAGTTGCTGACCGGGTGATTGATAAATTAGCAGATTATGCACCGAATATTAAGCAAGCAATCATAGCACGTCGAGTGGAAAGTCCAGCGGAATTAGGAGCAAGGTTGGGAGCTGATAAAGGAAATTATTATCACATAGATATGACTTTAGATCAGATGATTTTCTTGCGTCCTTTACCGGAAATTGCTAACTATACCACACCAATTAAAGGGTTATTCCTTACAGGAGCTGGTACACATCCGGGGGGGTCAATTTCTGGAATGCCAGGACGTAATTGTGCTAGGGTTTTTATGAATAGCCAGCAGCCGTTTAGTCATAAAGTTAAAGATCTTATCAATTACTTAAAATCGGTGGTGTAAATCATATAATAAGCTAGTACCGCTGCGCAGAATTAAGAATTAAGAATGCTTATAGAGTAAGGATTATATCGCTCTCAAACTAGTCAGTTATCAATGGATAATGGATAATGGATAATTGGTTAATTTGGTCTTTGACCTCTTCATTTATGAAGAAAATAAAAAGAAAATATTTTCCTGATTGTCAATCCTCTTCTTTCAAGGAGAGGTAATTATCCATTATCCATTGTTCATTATCAATTGTTGAATTTCGCTGTCCTGCGCTAGGATAGTTTTATACTCTTTTACTGTATTTCAGAAACAGCTATGATTAAAACTAATGATAATGACTCAGTTGTAATCAATGCATCTATTTACGATGAAATTACAGATAACTTAATTACTGAAGAATTACCGATTGACAATCAAGGTATAAACGAACTAATCACTAAAGATAATGAGCCTGTAGTGCAAACTATTATTCAACAGCAAGACACTAAGAGACTAGTAACTGAGGGTCATGACTCACTTGTGGTGAAAGCTCCTATTTATGACGAGATTACAGGCAAATTAATTATTCAAGAAGCATCTATTACCAATGAAGGTAGGATGGGATTAGTTACTGAGGATAATGATTTTTTAGGGCAAACTGTGCTGCCACAGCAAAGCAACAGGGAAATAGGAAATGAAGGTGATGAATTAATTATGGTAAAAGCGCCTATTTACGATGAAATTACAGAAGATTTATTGACTCAAGAGGGTTAAATAGAGCTTGTTGCATGATTCAAATGGGAGCCTTTAAGGAAGTAAAAAGTGGTGAAATCATTGCCCCACAAGGAACTTAAGTTCCTTGCTAATAGCTCAAGATCTTGCTACCCCCCTTATTCCCCCCTTAGTAAGCTATCCATTAGGCAAAAGTAGTCGAAACGGTGATAGAGACTACGATGTAGAAACAAGTTGTGAACCTTCCAACAAATAGTAGAAGGTAGAAAGCCCTCGCCAGAGGGTTTTCAAGCCAGGTTCCC
>JAAHGL010000304.1 GCA_010692635.1 Symploca sp. SIO2C1
TATTGGCTACATCCCAGTAAAGCTTGGTGTACGAGCGCTTTCGATGCAGCGCTTTGTAAAGAGCAATGGCTGAGCTAGTGTCCACCCCTTGCCGACTCTGTTGATTTTTAGATATCATAAATTCAGTCGTAATCCTCCGTTGGTTACGTTTAGTTCACGGTAAATGTCATAAGTCCTCGATTGGTTTTGTGGTTTGACTGTGAATCGACACCCCTCACAAAGGTGTCAATATCGAGCATTAGAGGCTTCCCGTTCGCACCGGGGAGCTTTGCCGTTTTTAGGGCTAGCTCTTGCGCCTTCCCTCTATTATGACTTATACTTGCGTTATGTGCAAGCATAAAAGAATAAAATAAAATGTACACCTTAGATACATTGCAATTTTCAAGAAAGCGCGTTGATTTATTTTTATCGATGCGTTTTAAGGATAAAGTCCAAACTTCTGGTTTTAGTGAAGCTACATGGACTCGTTGGATGAATGGGAACCAACAGCCGTCAATAGTAGTTTTGGAACAAGTTGCTGACTCACTCTCAAAACACAGCCCGTTACTTTCGGATTTAAATCCTATGGAGGTGTTAGCAGGAATCCTCATAATGCGTTCTCAGAAGGCTAATCCTCGTCAAGCTCAAACAGCTCAAGCTGGATAAACTCTGGGCTTGTACAGCCAATCAATTCTTTCTTCTGAAGTTTGGCACTCTTCGGCTCCCACTTCATGGGGCAATAGCCCCCAGTCTTCACAGAAAGATTCAGAGTGGATGCGCATATGGGATTTTTTCCCGTACTGTATCTTGCCCTCAAGATACACGTAAGCCTCAAGGTTGATAGTTTTGGCTCTCCGTAGTTTTTTGAGTTCTTTGGCGTTAAGCGTGAACTCTCTTATTTCGATGGGGTGCGGTATGTCTACTGTTCCAATTAGTTCTAGTGGCATAATCTACGTAGTATTACTGAGAAGATTGATTGAAAAAATCACATTCCCAAATTTGGGAATAAATACATTATATGGGGAGCCATTATGGATATTGAGTTAGCGAGAGAGCAGCTGAAGCGTATCATTCAAGATTATGACCTCAATGTAGCCAGCCTGAGCAGTACTACAGATATTCATCACAACAGCCTGTACCGTTTCCTAAAGGGGGAGCAGGACTTATCGTTATCCAGATGGCTAAAACTCTTACAAGCTCTACCACCGAGGGCAAGAGAGGAGTATCTATCAGTAATGTTTGGGATAGGGGATATTAACAGGCTCAGTAGTGAGGCGAAAAAAAGTATACTCTTTCGGATGGTGAGCGAAATCGTTGATAGCTCTAAAGTTTAAGTGGTATGTCTCAAAAAAAGCATTTACCACTATGGATAATAATCACCTCCCTTGCAGGAGAGACAAAGTGAACGCAGAAGACTTGCTCAAATTTATAGAGACCATTGAAGTTGGGGCTTTAAGCCCAGATGAGAAAACCCAGATATGCACAACGCTTAATCAAAAATTTTTAGGGATTGAGATACCAGAAACAGTATCTCAATCCTTTTCATTAGGGGGGATTCAGCCAGTAGGAGGAAATATCAGTCTCAATATTTTTAATCCAGAAGTATTGTTAGAGTTGCTTGATAAAATGGCAGAGAAAGAGCCAGAAATTTTGCTTAAACTAGCTGAAATAATTGCCAAAAGATTTTGACAAATGCTGAAATTCAAGCCAGTATCGCTTCAATACTGGCTGACCAAACAAAAACACCACTCTATAGCTTGCTGGGACTTTCTTCTATTGATTACCAGATAGAAGCTGAGCGGATGGTACGGAGTGCGATCGCAAAGTACGAACCTCGCGCTGAAGTAATGGCGGTAGAGTTTTCCGACGGGTTGGAGGTACTGTGGCAACCTCTCACTCATAATATTATGAGTGACACTTACCCAAACTACTCATCACTACCCCCACAAGAAGCTGCGGATAAATTAGTGGAATATGCTTTGGCTCAGTATTTAGGGAGTACCCACCCCCAACTCCTCCAAGGAGGGGAGGTAGTTGAGGAAATAAGGAGAGTGGTAGAGTCGGATGCTAGGTTGAGGGTGACCGCTGTGACCTTTGAGCGTGAGGAGTATAAGGTGGAGATTATTTCCTCCGCAGATATAGAGAAAATTCTCAGATACGATAGCATCTCACAGTATGATGGCACTTGGAGCTACTAATACGATCCGTGCCTGACCTTCCTGAAAATTCAGCAACCTACCCCGCCGCTGTACGCCAAATTGATTCTGGGGAATTTGCAGTAGGGGGAGATACTACTAAACCCCCAAATGAGCAGCTGCTTGCTTTGGCTAGTCGGACAGCATTTCTGAAGGCTCAAGTTGATGCTCTTACAGCTGCGATTAACGGATTGACTATTGGAGAAGAGGTCCAGGCACACTCTGGTACACTAGATGCGATCACAGGGTTAAACCTGATTGCTGATAAATTCATTGGAACCAATAGTGCTGGAACGATCGCTTTAAAATCTGTTCCGACAATATCAATAGCCATTTTACAAGATTTCAAAACTGCCTTTGGGGGACAGGGAAATACTACCGGGTGGTTGAAGCGTGACTTGAATGATAAACAGGAAACCGGTACAAGTTTCTGTACTTTGAACGGTGACAGTACCTTCAGCTTGCCAGCTGGGAGTTATTTAGTTTGGGCTAGAGTGCCAGGGACAATGGTAGATAAGCATCAGTGTCGCGTCGCAAATACTACCGACACTATTTACTATAAGGGCAGTTCAACTCAGACACTAACCGCCGCTGCTGTATCGGGGCAGAGTATTACTACCGATAGCTGGGTGTTTGCTACTTTTGCGATCGCATCTACAAAAACGTTTCAGATTGAACATAGAATCTACGATACTATTATTGACCGCAGTTTAGGTGCTGAGGTGGGGACGGGAATGGGGGAGGTTTATACTCAGGTTGTCATTGTTAAGTTGGGCTGAGGTGAAAGATGACTTGGCAGACTGAACTGGAAGTTTTAATGAGGTTATTTCTCCAGGTATTCTCAAAATACCTAATACCTAACACAAGCGTTAAATGGTGTGCAATGAATAAGTAATGTCGAACAACCGTTACCCTGATAATTGGTCAGAAATCGCCACAGCAATCAAAGAATCAGCTAAATGGCGCTGTAGTAAGTGTGGGTGGCAGTGCATCCGTCCTGGGGAAGATACATCGCATCTATCGCACTCAGAGAGGATGGCAAAAACTCTCACAGTGCATCATTACAATCGGATTCCGGAGGATAATCGTCCTGAGAATTTAGTCGCACTCTGTACCGGGTGTCACCTGGCTTATCATCAAGGCGGTTTGTCTAATGTCTCTCCTGGACAGTTGTCACTGTTGTAGGTACAGTACGCAGTCGAGTCAGCCCTTCACCTCCTTGGAAGGTTAGTTTTTGATAGATTCGTGTATCTCTTAAAGATTTGCAAACTACACCCCACACACCACTATGCAGTTCTTATACTAAATCCGGTTTACTCAGACCAATTATCAATTCCTAGGTGTTCGGAATAGAATTCTTGAGTGGCAGTAGCGTGGATGATTTCGCTCATTTCACGCTCTGCTTCTGCTACTTCTTGGGCTTCAACTTCAATAATCTGCTCCATCTGCTTGTTGATTGAAGCCCGTTGAGCCTCCAGAATGCTGCGGAACATATAACGGCTGATGGGCCATGAGCCTTGGGTTAGCTTTACCCATACCATGTCGCCTTCTATTCGGATGGCTTCGATATCATCAGGGCTGAAGGTTTTGTTAATCGCGTCCCAGGTTAGTACAGAGGCAATGGTTACGCGGTCAGCATACGAGAGAGTTTCTCGTGTGCGAGTTGCTGTGTATGTCATAATTTTTTCAGATGTACTTGTTACGTCGCACCCACCTCTGCCAGGTTCCAATTGATAGGGGTGGGTTTTTGCTTTATGCTTCTATTTTATCCGTGCGGACACGGAATAACAATGCTTTTGTTATTTGTAATACTAATCGTGCGGACACGGGGATAATAAGTTATTCTGATACCATGCGGACACGGTAAGTGGTATGGTTGAAGAATGGATAAACAACCAAGGAATAAAGGGAAATTTGCTCCCAAGGGTGCGGAACCTTTGGGGAAAAGAATCAGTGTTAGGCTACATCAATCAGTTGAGCAAAGATTGGGTGCAATTGCAGCGGAAAAAGGCATCTCAGCATCTGAATTAATTCGACAATTGGTGACCGATACCTTGCTAGGGGAAGGTAAATATCTGGAATTAATTGGAGAACAAAACAATGACTGAATCAATCAGAGCTACCCGTGCATCAGTACAAATTGGCTCTCTGGAAGTAGATGGTTTCATGCTGCCGGATGGGTCATACCGGATGTCTCAAACTCAGGTGGCTGAGTGTATCGGTGCTTTAAAGGCAATAAGCAAGCATTTTCTCTAGTCTTGGCGTTAGGTTCTGAATCCCTAGAGCGTCGGTTCGATGTTGCTTTCGGCATTACTCGCACAGAAGAGGAGCGTCAAGAACAGCTGACCAGTCGCATCCAGCAGCTTGAGCGTGACCTAACCCAACTGGGTGAAGATTTTGCTCTAGATGACCAAATCAAACGAGAACGGGATTACTTCGAGAGGCTGCTAAGAGAAAATAGCATTGACCCTTGGGCGTTACCAAATAGTGAGGAGGAAGGTTACTAATGCAAAAAGCTGACCTTTTGCTGTTTGTGCGAGGCAGCGCTAGCCCGGAGTGTGCATCAAGCGAGACATTTTCGTTTCAGCGATTTATTGTATTAACAGATAAAATTTGTTTTACGCCTATGTTTAATGAACCGGATGAGTCTGGGGCGATAAAGGCTATTTCAGTTGAAATTGATCTTGGGTCAGCAATTCTAGATGCTTATATGTTACCCAGTGGTGAGAAGCGTTTGGGTATTGAAAACACTGGGGTAGCTTTGGGGTATTCTAAGCGCTTCTTTTTCCAGCGAACAAAACGCCAGTCTAAAACGCTGAAAGACTTACAGGATATGGGTTTTTCCGGCGAACAAATTTGGGTAAAGATTATTAGGCAAGGAGAAGATAAGAGAGGGTCTAGCTTAGCCAAGACGGTCAGCCTGCGAGACTTTGTGAAGCTTGTTACTTTTGAGGCTATCAAAAAGCGTAACAAGAAAGCTGTTGTTCTTTTAGCTGCTTTTGCTGAGGTCGGGTTAGAGCGAACTATAGAAGATGCCTTTGCGGGGCGCTCTATAGAATTTCTACTGGAGAAGATAGTCCACTACAGTAAGTGGACTCATGAGGAACTAGAAGAGGTACTTGCCTATAACCGAAGTGAGGTTAGAGGGTTGTATCCCTGGGGTTACCCTCCTTCACTCAATTAGTCCATCCAGTAACCCTTTGACATACTCCCGACGCTAACCCTTATTCGCCTCCCAGCTGCTTTGAGATGCGATCGCACAACCATTCCTCTAGTTCCATGCCATCAATCTTTGCTTTGAGCTTGCATTCTGACAGATGCTTTTCAGCATTTCTCATTGTATACGTCTCCAGAGCAGTCATCATGCAATTGGTTCTTGATTTATTGGTTGCCAAGCCAGCAATGATCAGCCTTAAGTACAGTAAGGCTGGCATTTCATTGGTTGTCATCCGCTTGCCATCCAGCTCCTTTAGTATTCCTTTTTCGCTTAAGCAATCAATTAATTTGTCAAAATCCATGATTAGATGAGTATCCCGTGACTATACCCATCATGCTATCATCAGCATAGCCAGCGTGATCGAACATGGGACGTTCCGGCTAAAGCTCGTCCCATGTCACCGCCAAGCGGCTAACCCCTAAACCTTACTTAGAGGCTATTAAGATAATGAATCCTATTGAATTACTAGGCAAGCCACAATGGTCATACTCTAGGTTATCCTTCTTTTTGGGAGTATCGGAAACTGAAGTAAGACGGTGGAACTGCCAGACAAAGAAAACACGACGCAATCCTTCCAGGACAGCTCAGATATTGGCAGCTGTAATTGATAAACATCCAGAAGTCGTTAAAACTATCGCTAATTTGGACGTGCTTTACGACTAGTCCAATGTTATGACCAAAAGGCATAGCCCCTCAATGCGAGGGGTTTTTTAATGGAATTGAACCGAAATCAAGGCGAAGTGATATCAGAAACAAAAACCGAAATGTATGGAAGCAACCATCAGAAGACTAACACCAGAAGAAAGTGATAATTTGCTGCAAAAATCAACTCCCAAACCAGAAGAGGGGAGGTTTCCTGCCAGGGTAAGGATTGACTGGCTGAGTCGGGTTTTAGGGAAAAGCGATCGCACTCTGGCTCGATATCGCAAGATTGCCTTTGAAGAGATTGCTGAGTACTGGTTAATCTGTCTAGATACCAACCCAGGTTACATATTAGGGGAAACCCGACTACCAGACAAGCCACCACTCACTCAGCGTCAGGCGGAAATACTAGTCATTATCAGCAAACTATTTGACTCTCTTCAAGACCAATATTTAGTCCGGCATCAACTTAATCAATTCTTTGTCCATCCAAACGATTTACAGGAGTAAAAATGGCAAGTTACACAGTCAAAAGCCTTGCAGATGAAGTAGAGATGTATTTAGAAGATATGATTCCTCTGTTGGCAAGGTTAGGAATGAAGGACGCAACCCATGATCAGAAAGTTAAACCTGCGATCGCATCAGCAGTTCTTCGGACAGTTAAAACCCACAATGACTCACTACAAAAACTTGAGTAACCCCAGCCTGTTGAGCAACTCCCTTGACTTCCTTCAGTTTCAGCTTTTCTGGTAGTGCCAGTTCCCCTGGATCTGCTTCTCCTTCTGTAGCTCTTGGTGTCTTAGTAGCAG
>JAAHGL010000305.1 GCA_010692635.1 Symploca sp. SIO2C1
GCGCAGGGAGAAACTGGCCTCTGGCTCAAGAATGGAGACGCTCTTGTTCTAAGTCGGCTCGATGAACTGCGAACCAAGAACTCTTGGGAATCCCCCGCTATACCTCGTTAGAGGTTAGCGGAGGGAGGATGTCAATAAACAATGGTCTGCCGAACGTTGTAACTTGTCATCTAGGGCTGCTTGTGTAATCGTAGGAGGACGAGTGTTAGGCATTTCCATAAAAGATGTCACCCCCCCCCTTAGCACAAGCACAACTCGCACTAAAGAGGTCTTCTTTATGTTCCAGCCCTGGTTCCCGAAAATGTACGTGAGGATCAATCACCCCTGGCAACAAAGTTAAACCATTCGCGTCTATCTCTTTATCCACTCTTGTCGAGAGGGTAATTTCTGGGGCAACCTGCACAATTTCTCTTCCACGGAGCTCGACATCTCCTACTAAAAATTCTCCGGTGGGTAAGAGAATATGGGCATGACGGATTAACAGGCAACGGTTAGAAGACAGAAGAGAATGTTAAAGTACAATGGTGATCCTATACTTATATTTAAATTTGTACAGTTACAACTAAAAAACTTCCCATTGGTTGAGATTTGGGGTAATTAACTCTCGAGAAACACACTCAGCCGCAAGGGGGTTGGGCGAAGCATTGGGACAGGTATACACCGGGTTTATGTGCTTAAATTATCGCCCAAATGCTTCGCCCCTACTGCTCCCCAAAGTGTTTTTCCCATTCAATTGGGTGCGCGAAGCGCTCCTGGGGAGCTCCTCATTTACTTGCTTTCTTTACTCAAATTCGTGACTTGATCGTAATTAACCGGCTATGACTCGTGCAGAAAATCCCTGGATAGAAGGACTCAAGACTATTGCATTGAGCGGCATTCTCGCTTTAGGGATTCGCCATTTTGTAGCGGAAGCACGCTACATTCCTTCAGAATCAATGCTACCAACCCTACAGGTTAACGATCGCCTGATTATTGACAAGGTGACTTACAAGCTTCGCAACCCTGAGCGGGGAGATATTGTTGTCTTTGGTCCTACTGATACCCTCAAGGAGCAAAATTTCAAAGATGCCTTTATCAAACGGGTAATTGGTCTTCCTGGCGATAAGGTAGAGGTTCAAGGGGGACGAGTATATGTTAATGATCAACCCCTCCGGGAAAAGTACATAGAGGAAGAACCTAACTACCACTTTAGTACTAAGGAATTTAATGAGAAACTAGGGATAGAAGAGCAGACAGTACCGCCTGATAATTACCTCGTACTGGGAGATAATCGCAACAATAGCTACGATTCTCACTACTGGGGCTATGTACCTCAAGATAAGATTATTGGTAGGGCGATAGTGCGCTTCTGGCCTTTAAATCGGGTTGGCGATTTGGATTAGAGCCAGATTGATTAGTGAACTACCCGGTGCTAACCCTAACGGGCAAGCGAAAACCCTGTAGAGACGAGCCATGGCGCGTCTCTACAATGTGCGATATAGCTTTCTGACTAATAACAAAGGATACTTGCATCCCACGACTAAAGTACGTGGGATTAGCTTAGTTGTTGTGATATCGATCTCATATGAAGTTTCTTTAAGTCACCCAATTTCCAGCTCCTGGGTTACTCATAAAAGAATAAAACCTCACTCATCAAGCCGATAATTATCAAATTTATTTAGTAAGTAAATCACCGACAGCTTCTGAAAAATACGGGATTATATCAATAATCAATTCAAAATAACATCTGTGATTCAAGATAACTACTTGGAGGTTAGTAATGAATACATCAACATTAGCAGATAACGAATTAAATTATCAATATAAATCCTCTCTTAAGTCACAATACAAGACTTTTAAAACGGGAACAGAAGAAAAGTTTGAGACATGGCTGATGAGCATAGAAGAATGTTGGCTAGAAGAGGTTTTCGCTTGTCTCCAGGGAAATTTTCCCGATTGGCGTGGTTAAGTTTTTTTCCCCTTTAAGGATTTTAACTGTCCTTGACTCTTTAATTGCTAATTAGCCAAACACTAATAATTGTAGGGATTATCTGGTTCGTCAATTTTTTCGATAGAACTCGCCTCAATAGTCAGCTGACGTTTTCCTTCCAGGTTTTCAGTAATCATCTTACCTTCGACTTCTATCCAGCTATCAACTGGATATTTATCCTTATTTACCTTCAGTTTAACCGGTAGTCCCACCGGATAGGCATCAGCAGCACAGCAAGTAATCACAAAACGGGAAACTAATAAGTATTTTGGTGGTAATTCTGGTGGATGGACAACAAAGCCTTTGACTTTGACCGCTTGACCAGTGTAAGTGTCCGGTTCAGGATAAATATTGAGAGTCCTTGCCCAATCAATAAGCGATCGCTCTTCCGGTTTGCTCACAGGTTTAAAAGCCTGAGGCTGTAATCTAGTCACCGTCGCCGATTCGCTGATACCTCGCTGTACTGCTGTATCACTGGCAAATACTTTCGGCTTGACGATTAACCCTAGAATGGCAATAGCCAAGAGCAAGCTACTACTCCAACCAGGAGGAAACAAGCTGACATGTTGCACTAAGGGCATGGTAGCTGATTTACCTGGTGATTGTTGACGCCATTTTTTGAGTAGCAATAGCATTTTCCAAGCGGCGATACTCAATAGAGCTAAGCCTGTAACCACAACCAGTCCAAAGTAATTGGGGTGAATCAGCAAATTTAATTCACCAGAGCGCCAGTATTTCAGCAGTACAATTCCCCAGATGGCTAGGGTAAAAATGTCTAATAGGGGTAAGATAAACTTCCCAGCAAACTGAAACTTCTTCTTTACTTTATTTACATTTTGAGGTGCACTCATGGTTATTGGTTGTTAGTTGTTTGTTATTTGTCTAATAAGAATCACTAACTAATTTTTAAATTAACAAACAAAGTCAATAAAAAGGTCAACTGAGCTGCTAACGCAAACAAGTACAATATTGCCCTCCATTTAAATACAGATAACATCAAGCCAATGGCTTTGATATCAATCATCGGACCAAATACCAAAAAGGCCAACAAAGAGCCACTGGTGAAAGTGGAGGCAAAGGCGAGGGCAAAGAAAGCATCTACAGTAGAACAAATAGATACAACTGCTCCCAACAACATCATTGCTAAAATTGAAGTTACTGGTCCTTGACCTAAGCTGAGAATAATGTCGCGAGGTATGCCGACTTGAATTACTGCTGCGATCGCACTGCCTAAAACTAGTACTCCTCCTAATTCTAAAAATTCCTGTACCGTATTATCTAGGAACAGGCGCAGTTTATCGGATACCGGCTTGGTTAGTTTGGTGGCAGCGACGGATTTTTGTACAGTATCACTATCTAGTCGCAGAGGTGCTCCTGATTGACCAAGTAAAAATGAACCAGATTGTAGTAAGATTGATTCTTTCTCTTTCTGGTTAGGGTCGGCAACCCAATCTCTTGGTTTACTTGAGTGAGATTGCGGCATCAAGCGAGTCATCCTCTGTTGTAGCAAAGGGCGCAAATCTTTCTGAAAGCTGAAAACCCAACCGATTACCACCGCAATGCTGAAGGAAAACAACACTCGCAGTACGACGATTTCTGGTTGATCTCGAAATGCTACCCAGGTGGACCAAATTACCACCGGATTGATTGTTGGTGCTGCTAGCAAAAACCCAACTGCCATCGAAGCTGGTGCCCCCTGAAGGAGCAACCGCCGTGCTACTGGCACATTGCCGCATTCACACACTGGGAATAAAAAGCCGATACAGCTACCAAAAATGGATGCTAACAAAGGGTTGCGCGGCATAGCAGCCAACAGCTTACGCTCATCGACAAAAAACAGCAGCAAACTGGAGAGTAAAACCCCCAGTAATAAAAAAGGCATTGCCTCCACCAGCAAACTCAAAAAAATAGTGAAGGCGTTGTTGAGCTGATTCATGGTTGCCCTCGCTTGGGAGATTTTCCTGAATGAGGCAGCAAGCGCTATTCTATCGAAAAAGAACGGCAATATTATGAATTCTTTATAAGGCGGTACCCGAATCAGCTGAGCTGATTTAGCATAAATTGCCCCCTAAAGCTTTAAACTAAAGGGTGCATTAAGGTTTGGAGATCAACTTGTTAAGCTGTGCGAAAAATTGTTATTGCTGGTAACTGGAAAATGTACAAAACTCAAGAGGAGTCCTCTGAGTTTTTGCAAGGGTTTCTACCTCAACTGGAGCAAACCCCTGAAGGGCGGGGAGTTGTGCTGTGTGCTCCATTTACATCTTTAGATGTGATGTCCAAGAGTCTTCATAATAGCCGTGTGCAACTGGGGGCTCAAAATATTCACTGGGAAGACAGTGGAGCCTACACTGGTGAAATCGCTGGTGCTATGCTCAAAGAGCTCAATGTCCGTTACGTGATTGTTGGCCATAGTGAACGGCGTCAATATTTTGGAGAAACTGATGAAACGGTCAATAAGCGCTTGCTAGCTGCGCAGCGTCATGACTTGGTTCCAATTCTTTGTGTGGGGGAAACTAAGCAACAGCGGGATGCTGGTGAGACTGAATCGATTATTATTAACCAATTGAAAAAAGATCTAGTAGGTGTTGAGCAAAAGAAGTTGGTGATTGCCTACGAGCCAATCTGGGCAATTGGCACTGGCGACACCTGCGAGACATCGGAAGCCAATCGGGTGATTGGTATTATTCGCAGCCAGCTTCAGGTAGCAGATGTTCCCATTCAATATGGCGGTTCAGTTAAGCCAAACAATATAGATGAAATTATGGCTCAACCAGAAATTGATGGTGCTCTCGTTGGGGGAGCCAGTCTGGAACCTGATAGCTTTGCGCGGATTGTGAATTACCAGTAGCTGTTGTTCGTTGTTCGTTGTTGGTTTTTTTCTATTGCCTTGTAATTTTTTAACCAACAACAAATAAGTAGGTGAACATAAATAAATGCCCATGTGCAGGGCGGGTTTAGATTTTGCACCATTCTCAAGAAGTGGCAAAACCGCCGTGGACTTAAGTCCACGGCTAATAGCTTAAGTCCATTAAAATGGACTGAAATTGTTGCCCAGTAATACCAATTTTCTTAATTAGGGCTTGCTGCAAGAGTCTGAAAGCGCTGTCTGGTATAGCTTTCAAGCTTTTATTTTCCTTGAAAAGTGCAAGAAAATTGAGCTCATCAATGCAAAAACCTTGCATCTTCTTAACCCATAATCCCCTTTAAAGACTATTCTAAACTCCTAAACTCCTAAACTCCTATTCTCCTGACTCCTGACTCCTGACTCCTGACTACTTATTCAGCAAACCCTAATTATTGAGAGAGATATCAGACTGAAATCCTTGCAGCTCAATCATTTAGTCCTCTGAAGAGGACTTTGGCTATTAGCCAGGGGTTTGAACCCCTGGCGGGTAATGCGACTAGTGCAAGCTCTCTGCTTACTTAACTAATGACAAACAACAAACAACCCATAACCATTGGAGAAAGATATTTCCACTGGGGAGAACGAACTTATCTTATGGGTGTCTTAAATGTGACGCCAGATAGTTTTAGTGACGGAGGGGAATTTAATACACCAGCGGCTGCCTTGGAGCAAGCTCAACGGTTGGTAGATGCTGGTGCTGATATTATTGATATTGGTGGTCAATCGACTCGACCGGGTGCTCAAACAATTTCTGAAGCTGAAGAACTCAAACGTGTGCTACCGGTGGTGGAAGCGGTGCGCTCATCATTGAATGTGCCGATTTCTGTTGATACTACTAGGGCATCTGTAGCACAAAGAGCAGTGGAAGCAGGTGTGGATCTGGTAAATGATATTTCTGGGGGGACTTTTGACTCGGAAATGTTACCAATAGTTGCTCAATTGCATGTCCCCATTATATTGATGCATATGCGGGGAACACCCCAAACTATGCAACAACTTACAGACTATCAAGACTTAATTGGTGAAATTTACCAGTTTCTGGAAGCTCAAATTGCTGCTGCTCTAGCTGCCGGAATTGAGCGATCGCATTTGATAATTGATCCTGGTATTGGTTTCGCCAAAAACTTTGAGCAAAATTTGTCAATTCTCAGACAACTATCAACCTTTCATTCTCTGGATGTTCCGATTTTAGTTGGAGTGTCACGAAAAAGTTTCATTGGTCACATTCTCAATCAACCGAACCCTAAAGCTAGAGTCTGGGGCACTGCTGCTGCCTGCTGTAGTGCCATTGCTGTTGGTGCAGATATCCTCCGAGTTCACGATGTGTCAGAAATGCGGGATGTTTGCTTGGTTGCTGACACCATCTGGCGTAAGTAGGGCTTGCTGAATAAGTCGTAATTTTCGGGTTGCCATAGGTGTTAGGTTTTAGGTGTTAGGTTTTAGTAAGAAATTTCAGCATGGAGAATTTAGAATTTAGAATTTATAATTGGCAAAGTCGTAGGGTGCTGTTAGCGATAGCGTAACGCACCATCCCTTAGATTTGCTGGTACTTTAACCTCTCAAAAATCACCTTTCTTCCCACATTAACGCCACTTCATTCACGACTAGTGCAGCGCCGCAGAAGTAACTAACCAGTTTGAGATCGATAGAATCCTTACTCTATCAGCATTCTTAATTCTTCATTCCGCGCAGCGGTAATAGCAAACCCTAATTAGGGCTTGCCTCATCAAGTCAAATGGCGACGAAAAGGCAGAAGGCAGAGGGCAGAGGGCAGAAGGAAGAAATAAGGAAGAAGGTTATTCAGTAAAGGTTCAAGAGATTTTTGACAAATACATTTTTTTGTGGTGTCAGGATTTCCCGGACATTAGAAACTGCTCAGGCAATCGCTAAATGAAAGGATTTTTACTACAAATCGTCGAAAAACCTTGTACTTGCTTTGG
>JAAHGL010000306.1 GCA_010692635.1 Symploca sp. SIO2C1
AGCGGGTGTTTCCCTACGATGGTGCAAGGAAATTGTATCGATGGGCTCAAAAACCTTGGACTTTTTGGGGCAAAAAAATGATTAAAAGCCTTGTCTGGTATTGCTTCCACACTTATACAGCAAGCCCCAATTAGCGAGACTTAAATTAAAAATGAGATAAAAATTTTGCTGACTAAGAAACAGGTGTCGCATTTTGTAGAGAAAGCGATCGCAATTCTTGTTCCAAGATACAACCTATCGTAGGGGCGGGTTCACTGGAAACTTAACCCTTTCAACGATAATTTGACCTAAACCCGCCCCGGCTGATGATACACCTATGGTACAACCGGGGCAGGTTTAGTTTATTGGCTTGTCAGTCGCTGTACTCCCAATTCCCAATTCCCGATTCCCAATTCCCAATTCTCCAACAACAAACAACCATTCTCAATCCTTATTAACCTCACCCAATCGTGAAGTAATAAACCTATCCATCCAAGTTTCCAAATAAACTCGATTTGCCTCTTGTTCCTCTGGAGTCGTAGTATCGAGAGGATGAGGCGCTAAACCTACAATTGCTGCGGTAGTCACGCAAAACATTGACTTCTGGAAAGTTTGGCAAATACGCACCCGTACATCATTTTCTCCCCGACGCGATCGCTTATAAACTTCCTGGAGATAATCGGGAATAAAATGAAGCATATCTTGCATTAGCAGAGTTGGTGGAATGCCAGCACCACCAATTGGCAAAGGATCAGCATACAGTGCCCCATAAGCAAATCTGCCCTGTTCATAGGGAATCTGATATGCCTGAGCATTGTAAGAAACTGTACCAAGGAAAGGTGTTCCTCGGAAGAAAACTGCTTCCACATAGGGTACCCCAGTATCCATTAGGAAAGTCAAGCCAACAGATTCGGGAATAATGTCATACCTCTGATTGCCAATCTGAGGTGCATAGGTAATTGGTTTGCTAGCGTCTGCGACTAAACCATTCAGGATATGCTCTACTACTTGAGGAATCGAGGTAATTTTCCCTTGATTATAACTATCAGACAGGCTCATGAAGATATCACTCATCACTCGCCAGAATTGCCCTAATCCACTGTAATAAGCCATTTGCCGTACTTGTTCTGGCAAAAACTCAGGAAAAACCTTGTTTAGTCCCCCCATCAGAGGGTTGCCTCTAAATTTTGCCTTAACTGCGGCAGCACATCTGTCTTTAAACTCCGGTGTATCCAGATAGGCATCCAAACCACCGCCACCATGCCAGAGCATAGCTTTCATACAGTATTCTGCATACTCAAAATTAATGCGGTCATGCCACCAGTGACGCAGTAACCTATTTAGGGAGACTTCCCCATTGAAATATTTAAAGAAAGGGAAGAATACCAGAAATTGATGATCAGCAATGTAAATCAGATTGCGGGAGTAGGCATCAAGCACAACACCGTAACTATGGAGAATACCCACAACCTCCAAAACATTTTCTGGTGAATCTGGCAGCAAAGCATCACCAGCTTGCAGCCGCTCAATGTATTCTTGTAGGGGATGATTCCGGGACTTTTTTTTGTTGGCTAACATTGTTGTTTGAGAATTGGGAATTGGGAATTGGGAATTGGGAATTGGGAATTGGGAATTGGGTGTTCTTCCCCATCTCCCCATCCCTCTACCCGGGAGGTTGGTAGGAAACTACTGAAGACTGCTCAATCACCATTGTTGCTGTTGTTGTTTCACTCAGATTGATTAGCCATCCCGGCTGTAATCCTAAGACAACGATTAAAATGGCTAACACAATTGCTGGGAGACGCTCACTCCAGTTGGCTGGGGGCAAATTCTTCACCAATGCAGACAAACGACCAAAAAAGGCTTTCTCCATTAGAATCAAATAGTAAACAGCAGTTAAGCCAGTACCGATCATACAGAGGAGAGTTTGCACAGGAAAGATGGAGAAACTTCCCCGGAATACGAGGAATTCTGAGATAAATCCTACCATTCCAGGTATTCCTGCACTTGCCATTACCCCTACTACCATTAAACTACCAGTGATGGGCAAGCCTCTTTCCCAGTTGAAAAGACCCTCAAGAACATCCAAATTCCGTGAACCGGTCTTTTTATAAACAATACCTACTAGCAAAAATAATAGTCCAGAGATCAGACCATGACTCACCATCTGGAGAACTGCGGCAACTAAGGCAATGGGTGTAGCGGCGGCAGCAGCAAGTAGAATATAACCCATGTGAGCTACGGAACTAAAAGCCACCATTTTTTTCATGTCTCTTTGGGCGATGGCGTTGAAAGCACCGTAGAGGGAACTTACTGCTGCCCAAATTGCTAGTGCAGGAGCTAGCAATGACCAACTATCAGGGAATAAGCCTAAGCCAAACCGCAATAGACCATAAGCGCCTAATTTTAGCAATACCCCTGCTAACAGAACAGAAATAGGGGTTGATGCTTCAACGTGGGCATCTGGTAACCAGGTATGGAAGGGTACTAAGGGAATCTTAATACCAAAGCCAACTAGAATTGCACCTAGTAGCAACAACTGCTGACCTATAGGTAGTAAAGATGCTAGTTGCTGAGTTTCTAGGTAAGCAAAGCTAGAAGCACCACTCAAAAATCCTAAACCTAGGAATGCCGCTAGAATTAGTGCTCCGGAAACTGCTGTATAAAGGAGAAACTTGGTTGCTGCGTAACCCCGCCGTTTGCCTCCCCAAATGGCAATCAACAAATATAAGGGAATCAGTTCTAGCTCATAGAAGATGAAAAACAGTAGCAAATCCTGAGCTAGGAATGCACCAGCAACAGCCGCATTCAATAACAGAATTAAGGCGTAATAAAACCGAGGACGGGGTAGGTTTTCATCGCTGCTATGAATGGCAATTGCAGTGAGCAAACCATTTAACACTAGCAATGGTACAGATAGACCATCCACTCCTAGACTGTACGTCAAACCTAAAGCATCAATCCAAGGAAAATACTCACTGTACTGCATTCCTCCATCAGTGGGGTTAAATCCGATCAACAAGACAATCGACCAGATAAAAGCACCAATAGCAGTTGCCAATGCCACTTTACGTGTCACCTTGGGGGTCAAGGTTCCCGGCAAAAATGCTATAAGTGCGGCAATTAGTATTGGTACCAAAATTAAGGCACTTAGCATAGTTTGTTATTTGTTGTTTATTGTTTGTTGTTTGTTGGTTAACCAATAAGTAAGTAGATAGGGGTCAGACTCTTACCAATGACTAATGACCAATGACCAATAACTATTTACCTGTTAATAATGACCATTGTTGCAAAGACCAGTGACTCAATGGCCACTGATTCAAGGGCCAAGTCATCAGCAGAGCGAAGAGGCTTACTCCTACGAGGATAGTTAGTAGGTAAAACTGAGATTTACCTGAAGCGCTGTACTTTAAGCTCTGACCACCAAAAACTGTTACCAAACCAGTGAGATTGACGAAGCCATCAACTAGATAACGGTCAATCCAAGCACTAATTTGAGCTAACAGACCAACTGCAAACACTACTGTTAAACGGTAAAGTCGATCTACGTAAAAGTCGTAGGCAAGTAAGTCCTGTAGAAATCTTACAGGAAGTAAAATCGAGCGTGAGCCGGTTCTGGACAGATCAATTAGAGCACCCACAATGCAACCTACTGCGCCGGACAAGATTAATAACACTTCCGCTAAGAGGTTATTGAGGTATGCATACTGAAAGGGAGATAACAACCCAAGTTGCTTCATCAACAGTGGCATGATTAGCACTACTACAGTTAAAGCAACCATCGGTAATGCCATTGCCCAAGGCACCTCTGGTGCCCGTCTGGTTTTTGGTTGATTACTTCCTAAGAAAACTAGGCGAAAGACGCGGGTTAAACCGAAGGCGGTGAGACCATTAACTAACAAAAAGGTGACCACTAGCCAGGGGTAACTCACCCAAAAAGCTTTAATTCCTTCTCCCATTGCCCAAAAGCTTCCCAAAGGTAGCATGGCAACTGTACCAGCAGCACCGACAACAAAGGCAGTAGTAGTAGCGGGCATTCGAGACCACAAACCACCCATTTCTGTAAGATCTTGACTATTAGTATTTAAAATCACCGAGCCAATGCTCATAAACAGTAGTGCCTTAGCAACTGCATGGGTAAGGAGCAAAATCGCAGCAATATCAGCTCGTCCAACTCCAATGGCAATAAATACGAGACCAAGAAAAGCACTGGTGGAATGGGATAGGGCTCGCTTAATATCAATTTGGGCGATCGCAACTAAAGAAGCTCCCACTGCGGTTACTGTACCAATTACCATTAAGGTAGTTAAAGTGGCTGGGGACATGGCTAGAACTGGCAGTAGTTTAATCAAAACATAAGTACCAATACCTACCACCATAGAATTCCGCAATACAGACGCAGGATTAGGTCCCTCCATTGCTTCATCTAGCCACAAATGCAGGGGGAATTGGGCACATTTACCAATTGGACCAGCAATTAAGGCAAAACCCAACAAATTTGCTTGCCAAGGCGGTAAATCAGCATTAGCTGCCCATTCATACAAGTCCGGAAAGCGCAAGCTTCCTGCTAGAGCCGCCAAGGCTACAACTCCCATCAACAGTAGAATGTCTCCTACCCGCTTGGTTAAAAAAGCATCTCGTGCCGCTGTCACCACTAAAGGCTGAGCATACCAAAAACCCACAATCAGATAACTAGAGACTGTGAGCATTTCCAGCAGAGCATAGGTAAGGAAGAGGGAATTGCTCAAAGCAAGACCAACCATTGCTCCCTCAAAAAATCCCAGGAGGGCAAAGAAACGAGCTAGGGCCCAATCCTTCTCCATATATCCCAAAGCAAAGAGTTGAGCCAACAGACTTAAGCTCGTAACAGCTTCTACAGTTCCAGCACTGCCAGACGAAATATTCAGGGACAAATATAAATCTAAATCAGCAACCTCAAGCCATTGAAATGCTAACTCATGTGCTGGTTGGTGCCATGCTCGATAAAAAATAAACCACCCGTGCACAGATGCCACAATAGTCATCAATAAGTTAAAGTAAGCAGCTGGTCTCGGACCAGTGCGACGAATCAACCCTGTTGCCCAGGGTAGGGTTACAATGGCACCCAATAAACCATAACAAGGCAGCAACCAAACATTCTGAGTAAGAAACTCAGTCATCACTCATTGACCTCACTATTTCTTCTAATTACTTAAAACTCGTTCATAACAACTCCAGAATAGTTGTCCCAAGAACGAAATTAGTTTTCTGTTGCAAACTAATAATTTGTTTTTTATTGTTGATTGACAAGTTTCAGATCTGAGTTACCAATAATTTTCAATGAAAAACTGTGGTATTCCCTGCAATTTTTCCTTGCTTAAGGATTACCAATCCAAGATTCAGGCTGCTGCAACAAGTAATCTTGATACAACTAATCAGAGTTACTTATAACATTAAAGTTCAGCATCTTAGACTTAATGCTTGTTGGTTACCAAGTCAAGGTCATAGCCAGAAAACTTCGCAGTTTCCTGGGAAGTGGCACAGTTTAACTGATAAAAAAATTATAAAAACATTATAAAACATAAAGTAACCATTCTCAAAAATAGTGAATTTTCGTTAAACATTATGGAGGAGCAGCTATTAATATTAATTTTTTTTAAGTTTTTCATTAAGAAGTATTATGACAATTTATATTGTCAAATACACCAAGCTTCTCTATGCTTAATTTGACTGTCAATTTCAGACAAGATTTCTCAAGCCAAAAACGGGGAATCTTTGTCCAGTTTTTGCTGAGTATAGACTTTGTTGTCGTTGTATCTGACTAATCCACACTGGAGAAACTCATAATGTCAATTGCCGTAGGAATGTTAGAAACACTAGGCTTTCCAGCTGTCGTCGAAGCCGCCGATTCTATGGTAAAAGCCGCTCGTGTTACCCTTGTGGGTTACGAAAAAATCGGTAGTGGTCGTGTGACTGTTATCGTCCGAGGCGATGTCTCAGAAGTGCAAGCCTCAATAGCCGCTGGGATTGAGAATGCGAAGCGAGTGGAGGGAGGTCAGGTTTTATCCCACCACATTATTGCTCGTCCCCATGAGAACTTGGAGTACGTGCTACCAATTCGTTATACCGAAGCTGTTGAGCAATTTCGTTCTTACTAGCTAGCAAGCATAACCTTGAACTGAGCCCGGTTGCCCTCAGGAATTATCATAGCAACTACTTTTGTTAACATCTTGGAGTAACACTGATGTCAATTGCCGTAGGAATGTTAGAAACACTAGGCTTTCCAGCTGTCGTCGAAGCCGCCGATTCTATGGTGAAAGCTGCTCGTGTTACCCTGGTAGGTTATGAAAAAATTGGTAGTGGTCGTGTGACCGTTATCGTTCGAGGCGATGTTTCAGAGGTACAAGCGTCAATTGCCGCAGGGATTGACAATGCCAACCGAGTTAAGGGAGGTGAGGTTTTATCCAGCCATATTATTGCTCGTCCTCATGAAAACTTAGAATACGTTTTGCCGATTCGTTATACCGAAAGTGTAGAACAGTTCCGCGAGAGCACCACTGGGCTCCGCCCGGTTAACCGACCGTAGAATCATCAATGCAAATTGCTAAAGTTCGTGGCACGGTTGTCAGTTCTTACAAAGAACCGAGTCTCAGAGGCGTTAAATTTCTCTTGGTGCAATTCCTTGATGAGGAAGGACAACTATTGCCCAAGTATGAAGTGGCAGGAGATATTGTTGGAGCAGGTATAGATGAGTGGGTCTTGGTAAGTCTTGGCAGTGCTGCTCGTCAGGTAGGTGAAACTAATAAGCGCCCTCTTGATGCAATAATTCCCACTACCATTGCATCAAGAGA
>JAAHGL010000307.1 GCA_010692635.1 Symploca sp. SIO2C1
TGATTAGAGGACTTGCAGCCGTAGGGCATACGGTCAAGATGCTTGCGGAGGGTAAATTCATCAGAATCCCTTTGAAACAAGAATCCCACGGTTTTAGCGTAGCGTAACCGTGGGAGTGTCAAAAGAATAAGGTTATTGACTTGGGCAATGGCAGCAATCTGTCCGTCAACATAGGATGGAGGCTGTCCTAAAGCTGCTAATCTGGCTCGCTCTGAAGCAAACCACTCAGCAGCTTTTTTGTCATAGGGAAGAATCAGTAAGTGAGGTTGAATCGTCTCGAAGAGATAGGTTTCAAGCTGTTGTTTACGACGTGATGGGGGGATACGATGAAATCCGTAAAGTAGCTCATGCCATGTAACAGAAGCGATGGCACTGTCTCCACCGTTTTCTTGTAGTTTGGCGACAACAGAAGGGGATGGTTTTAACTTAAAGGGTTCAGAAATGATGTTTGTATCGAGGAGGAAGCGCAATATTACCACCTCGCTTTTTCTGGAGCTGGGGTACGCTCTCGGACATCTGCAAAGAAGTCTCTTTCTTCAATATCACTTCCTTCGGCTTCAACTTGGATGCGGAATTGGCTCAGTGCTTGGGCAAAGGATGGTTTGGAACGTTGTGTAGCCTGGATAGGAGAGGTGAGACGGCTGAGGAGGAAATCAACGAATAGCAATACCTCTGGCAGTATTCTTTCAGGAAGAAGCTTCAAGCGCTCTAGGATTTGCTCTTGGGTAGTGTTCATGGACTAATAAGCTTGCTTAGTATTTCTGTATTCTAGTAGCTCAGGTATGTTCATGGTGTCAAACAAAATGAGCTAGTCCACTATATAAGCATTCTTAATTCTTAATTCTTAATTCTTAATTCCACACAGCGGTACTAGTGCGACAGTGCCACTAGTAGTAACTAAGACAAAGACTGACGGAACCAGGGGAATCCAGCCACCTCGGAGTAGCAGCACAAAGCAGAGTCCAGATAAAATACCAATAGCAGTAAAAGTAGCCACTCCTAAAACCAGGGGTTTTGATCTTAGCCTCCAAGCAAGGATACCTCCTACCAACGACCAACTGGCAATCCAGAATATTTCTCCTGATTTTGGCAACACCCACAACAAAGTACGTTGATCTAAAACTGCACTGAGAATCTGACTTACCATGTGACCCTGAATAACTACTCCAGGCAATTTTTCAATCGGCCATTGACCAGCACTATAGGGTGTTAAATGATGATCGGTGATACTAGCAGCAGCCGTACCAATCAGAATAACGCGATCGCGTACTAAATTTGGCTCAATCTCGCCTGTCAAAGCTTGTGTAAGAGTAACTTGATCTATACTGGTTTGCTGCTCCCCAGCTCGGTAATTAAGCATTACCTGAAAACCTGAAGCATCTAACTGGTGGTAGCCGCCAGTATTTGCTTCTAAGTTCGGGAAAATCACCGAACCAATTTTCAAGTTTCCTTCATTAGTTACCTCTGCATTGATATTTTCTTTTTCTAGATAATGGAGCGCTACTTGGAGACTGAGAGATTTATCAGTCTGACAAGTAGAACTTTGGGGGATAGCCATACCCAAAAGTTGACCTCGGACAACCCCATCAGGGTCAATAACAATATCACTAAAGCCGATGCGATTGTTGGGGATTTCAGGAGGTGGTGGAATATCGGGATTTTTTTTATCTTCCCTTACTTTACAAATTCCAATAAAGTTGCCAATTCTCTTTAAGCTGGTGGCTAAATTGGGATATTCCTTTCCTACAGGGAAATCACGATAAATATCTAAGCCGATGACTCGTGGTTGTAAGGGTTCTAATTGCTTGAGGAGTTGCTCTAATGTTTGATCAGGAAGGGAGCTCTTCCTTTGCTCTTCACCCTGAGCCTGAATATCTTCCTCCGTCACCTTAATAACCAAGATACGCTGATCTGGTGGTTCAGCAGGTCGCATTCGCATTAATTGATCAAAAGCTTGTAACTCTAATACTTGTAGTAATCCTAGTTGTCTTATCCCCACCAACAAGCCAGTAACTGCCAAACTGAGCAAGCAAACGGTGAGGAATTGACGCCAGAGGGATATAGATGGGGAAGGTTGGCGCAAATCTCGCCAGGTAGGAGGTACTGTGGTTAGATTCTGGCAAATTACTGGCAACCAACTGGCACAAAAGCACTGAGTTTCCAAACCTTGTAACCTTTCCCGTGCTTCCCGCACCGCTAGATAAAAAGGCTCACCATAGGCAAATGCTCCTAGAAAATACTTGAGGAACTCTTGAGCCACCAAATCGGACACTGGCTCCCGCATCACAATCAATTGGTTCAGGTGCAAATCTTCCAGTTGTCGTGCTAATCCCAACCCATCGCAGGAGTTAAAAATAGCTAGCTGCAATCCACGACTAATTGCAGCTCTTAGACTATTCTTTAAATCAGCAATAGTTAAACTATCAGTTTTATTCAGGTAAATTCGACCGGTCTCCCCTTCAGTTTGACTATGGCCAGCAAAAAACAGAATATCCCACCCTTTTTTATCCCAAAGGTATTCATTTAACTCCCGACGTTGAGGTTCTACCAAAAACACTAATTCAACATCAGGTAAAGTTGTTAGGGTTCTACAGTCAGCTTCGATATCAATCCCAGTACTATTACCCAAAATTGCTAAAATTCTCACCTTACCTCTAGGAGTTTGAGACTTTAGTGACACTCGTTGGTTTTCTGCAGCACTCAGAGCAATTTCCGCCTTAGAGTAATCCTCCTCAATGAAATTCCACAGATGCCAGGGAAGTCGCCGTAGTTGGCTGTCATTAGTTTCAATAATTACCTGAATTTCATCAGTGGGGTTTAACTCTCGGCGTAATTGTTGGTCGATGGGACGGAATTGTTCTGAGTTGAGCCAACGATTAATTAAAGTTTTAAACTGTTGGCATAGGTCTTGAAATTCTACTTCAGAAACCTGAATTACATTATCTTGGATAATTTCTAGTCGCAGAGGTTTAGCCAAACTTTGAGAGAGTGCTTCATAAAGTACCCGCCAACGTCTGTAGAGTTGGTTAAGTTCTGGTGCAGCAGGTAAACTACCAATAACTTGTAGATGACTAGTGTTATCAGTTTTTCGCAGCTCGGCAGTAACGGCAGGAAAACCGTTTTCTAAATTGCCATATCCGAGGCTTACAACTACTAAGCTGCTAGTCATAGTTATAGTTATATTAGGGTGAGGTGAAATTTACAGTGGGTCTCAAAAAACATGAGGCAGGAGGCTCCGAGGCAGGAGGCGAGGGAGGAGGTAGGAGGTAGAAGGAAAGAGAATTTGACAAAAGTTTCTTCACTCATTACTCATTACTCATTACTCAAAAAAGCTCTCCCACACCTTTTTTCGTTCACCCGTTATCTGAAACCTAATAGGTAGGTTGGGTGAAGCGGTAGCGTAACCCAACGCTGGAGCATATTCCGTTGGGTTTCACTTCGTTCCACCCAACCTACAGTTTGAGTCGTGTTGCGCCACTAGCTATAAGTGAAATTACTGGCACGATCTAGATCATCTAAGGAATTCACATCCAACCAATGACCATTAATGTAAAGCACCTTGATGGGTTTACCCTGCTCTACTAAATAATTGCACAGTTCCGGCATACCCAGACTGTTGAAGTCCTGCCGCTTTTTTAACTCCTCCAAGGCTTCACAAAGCCAGCGTCTGCCTTGAGCTCGTAGCCTGAGCATACCAATCCAGCGCCCACAGGGTTTTCCGTACTCTGTTTCCTCAGCATTAGAAATATGTAAGAGGTTAACTTCTTTACCAAACAAAGAGCGCTCATCCGGTACAGAACAGTAGGCATAGTCAGGAGCTCCAGTAATATTAGTACCAGCCCCAGAATCAACAACAACCACCATCTCTCCTGGGCAATCTAGCAAATCCTGTAGGATGTAGTTTCTAAATAGCAGATCACCATACAGTACCAGCATGTCATCGCTGAAGGCTGATTGCCCACAGGCTAATGAAACTAGCTCTCCTGTGGTTTCATAATCAGGATTAAGAGTGATATTGATACCCTGTATATTGATTGTTTCTGATTTGTAACCAGCGACAACAGTAATATCGTTAATTGCCAGTTTCTTGAATTCATCTACTAGTCGCCTTAGCAGAGGTTTACCGCCAATGGGCAACATAACCTTTGGCTTGTCGTCAGTTAAATCTGCCAATTCCTGCCCTCTGCTAGCAGCAAGTACTACTGCATGAGTCTGATTCTGTTGAGTGGTGAAGTATCGTTGTTCTGCCTCTAGCAGTTCTTCTGCTCCCTGTAAGCGGAATATCTCCTTTACTGATGCAATGCTGTCTTCAATGTTGGCTAGGGTTTCACTACTGTACACTTCGTTAGCGATCGCTTGCATACTAGCAACCCCTGCTCGGAGCATATGGTTAGCCCAAATTACTAGGCTGATGCCAGCTTTACGGAAAACTTCTGTAGGAGTACTATAGTACTTAGTTGGTACAATTACTAAGGGAGAACGACCAGCCCACTCCTGAGCAAAAGCTAACACCTGATCAGGACGTGACAGCTTGCTGTGAATCAAGATGGCATCAGCTCCTGCCTCATGGTAAGCCTCAGCTCTACGAAGAGCTTCCCGGAGATCCCAGCCAGCAATGAAGGCTTCCACTCGTGCAACAATGCAAAAATCGGGATCATTCTGAATATCCTTACCTGCTTTAATCTTGCCGCAAAACTCATTAATATTAGCTAGGGTTTGGCGATCGCCATCAATGAAACTATTGGTTTTTGGGAACAGCTTATCTTCAATACAAACACCTGCTATCCCTCGCTGCTCAAGTTTCTTGACTAGGCGTTGCATGTTGTTGAAGTTCCCGTAACCAGTATCACCATCTAGCAAGATGGGGATTTGAGTAGTGTCAGACATGAACTCTAGCATTTCAACAACTTGAGTCCAACTAGCTTCATTATTGTCGCGCACACCATATTGGGCGGAAATAGCTAGTCCACTAGCCCAGATTCCTTTAAACCCTGCTTCTTCGACAATGCGGGCGCTGATACCATTGTGGGCTTCCATGATGAATTCTAGTTGGGGTGATTCGAGTAATCTCCTCAACCGAGTGCATTTATTGGGGGTTAGTATGGTTGCAGTTCCTGTAGGCATCTCAAAATTCAAATTCTTTGCATTCTAACCTTATTTCAAATGGGCGAACGGTGAGTTATTAGGAAAGTCTGTTAATGGAGTATCAAAAATGGACATTGAACAAGCCGCCTTGTATGAACGAATTAAAAAATTTTCCCTAGACAATCCGAACAGTAAACTACTATTCTCTCACCGTTTAGCTCGTGACAATGGCTGGACAACAGATTATGCTCAGCGAGTTATTGAAGAGTACAAAAAGTTTACTTTCCTCGCAGTAGTTGCCGGACATCCTGTCACTCCGTCGGATCAAGTTGACCAAGCTTGGCACTTACATTTACTCTATACCCAATCCTATTGGGAAGAATTTTGTACCAAGGTTTTAGGCACTCCCCTACATCACTCTCCTACCGAAGGAGGTCAAAGTGAACAGACTAAATTCAATGACTGGTATACTAAAACTCTTGATAGTTATCAAGCCTTCTTTGAGCAAGTCCCTCCAGCAGATATTTGGCCTCATGCAGAAGTGCGCTTTGGTCGAGACTTGCATTTTGTCCGTGTCAATTTAGAGCAAGCTTGGGTTCTACCTAAATGGAACCACAGCATGTTCCGTCTTGTGGCGGTACTATTGTTAGTTGTGGGTATTCCATGCCTACTAACTCAAACTATCAATCCCTTCAACCTTCCAGGACAAAAGTTTCTTCAATTTTTTTTACTCTTGACAATAGCAGCATTAAGTACAACTTACTATTTGCGGCGGCTGTTGAGAGAACCTCAAACTTCATTGGTATCAGAAGTGCCTGAGCTGAATCCATACGAAACTGCCTATCTCACTGCTGGTAGACAGCGCACTGTAGATACAGCCATTGTTGAGTTGGTACAGCAGGGATACTTGGAGTGGGAGCCTGAAACGCGATCGCTGGAATTAGTCACAGATTTGCCGAATAACACTCATCCCATAAAATCAGCAATTGCACAAGCAGTCAATGATGAAGGCAGTATTCTACTAGTGCGCCTAGCAGCTGAGCCAGTAGTCAGTTCGATTCGGGAACGATTACAACAGTGGGGTTTACTGCTCAATCCTTACCAAGCCATTGCTATGCGTTGGTATCCAGCGCTCATTGTGTTTGGGGTTCTCCTGCTAGGCATACTAAAGATCCTAGTAGGAATTGCACGACACAAGCCTGTAGGTATCTTAGAGCTTCTGTGTTTGGCAATCGGCTCGCTGGGATATTGGTTGCTTCAAAAAAAACCGCTCTACCGCAGCCGTAATGGGGAACGCCTGCTTAGTAATATAAAATCAACCTATGCAGCTTTAAATAAGCAGAATTGGTCAGCTCATGAGAGCCTACCTACTCCACAATTAAGCTTGGCATTTGCTCTGTTTGGCAGTCGAGTGCTGGCAAGTAGTCCCCTAGCTCCCTTAAAGGATGTACTAGCACCTTTGCAATATTCTTCTCTATGGACAGGTGTAGGAGGTTGTGGTGGTGGTAGTTGTGGTGGTGGTTGTGGTGGTTGTGGCGGTTGTGGCGGCTGAGAAATTGGGGAGACAAGGGAGATATTTAGGGCTTGCTGAATAAGTCGTAATTTTCTGGTTTTGAAGTAATAAGTAATAAGTAATAAGTAATAAGTAAAGAGTGTACTATCGCTTGCTGCACAACTCTTTGAGGCAATTAATTGAAGTGAAAG
>JAAHGL010000308.1 GCA_010692635.1 Symploca sp. SIO2C1
AAGGAATTAAGCATTTATCCTCGTGGGTGAGCACTTCCATTCCCCAAGGTTACTCAGGGATTTCCCATGAAAGTGCAAGGAAATTGAACCCATCGATACAATTTCCTTGCACTTTTTCAGGGTAAAATGCTTGAAATTCTTGTCTGGTATAGCTTCCATACTCATGCAGCAAACCCTAGATAGGGCTTGCTGCATAAGTGTGGAAGCGCTGTCTGGTATAGCTTTCAAGCTTTTATTTTCCTTGAAAAGTGCAAGAAAATTGAGCTCATCAATGCAATTTCCTTGCATCTTCTTAACCCATAATCCCCTTTAAAGACTATTCTAAACTCCTAAACTCCTATTCTCCTGACTCCTGACTCCTGACTACTTATTCAGCAAACCCTAGATAGAGATGGGGAGATGGGGGAGACAAGGGAGATATTCCCAATGACAAACAACCAATTACAAATGACAAATGACGCGAAATCCCATGTAATGCAAGTCGTGGGATGAGCTTAAACAATTCTTTCTGGCTGAATTAATTGGTAGCCTACATCTTTTATCTTTTGATTTGATACCCGCGTGTTATAGGAACGCTTACTGGGGAGGGATTCATCCCAGGATACTTTAGTTAAACCATGCTGTTCACATACTTGGTTCAGCAGTTCTCGGTAAGTTAACTGTGCATCATCTACCAGATTATAAATGCCTTCGAGTCGGTGTAAACGAGCAAATTCAATAGCAGCAACTATATCATCAAGATGAATCCAATTCGTCGCTTCGCTACCATTACCAGGACGAGTTGCACCTGCAATTCTACTAAAGATTTTCACCAATTCTCGACCTTTACCATATATCCCCCCTAGACGCAAGAGGCAAACCCGCATCTGTGGACTTGATGCTGATAGTAAGACTTGCTCAGTTTCAGCAAGAATCTCTGCATTGGGAGTCCCTGGAGCGATGGGAGATGTTTCATCTACCCAGTCTCCGCCTCTGTTACCATAAAGGGCATAACTACTGGTATAAATCACTTGTTCTACTGTAGTTGTCTGCTTCAAAACTGAGATTAGAGTTTGAGCAGTCTGTAGGTAAGCTTCCTCATAAACCTGGGCATTGGCAGCACCAACACTCAGCAAAACAGTATCCTGATTTTGTACCACAGACTGTAGACCTTCTGAGTCATTCCCTTTAACTACGACAACTCGTAGTCCCATAGCTTCCAGTACAGGAACACGCTCAGGAGTTGTTGTCGTTACTGTGACAACCAAACCTTTATCTTGAAGCCAATGGCGTGCAACAGCTGTACCGACATAACCACAGCCAATGATAGCAACATTCATTTCAACTCTCCAAATTGCAAAAAGGGAAAAGGGAGCAGGGAACAGGGAGCAGGGATTAGGATATTATAGGGAGCAAGATGCTCCCACTACTAAAATGTTGTACAAGTACTAGCGTGACACAGCTAAAAATGTGCAATACTCCATCTTCCCACACTCCCCACACCTCCCACACTCCCCTACTTGTTGATAGAACTCAAACAACGATTGATCTTTGGTTAGAAATTTATCGCGATTCAGGAATTGAAGAACTACTCCAAGAAATGCCCAAAAAAGAAAAGGAAGAGTTTGAGGCGATCGCAAATTGTCTAGCTGATGACTTTCAAATGTATACTGGAGCTGCTGTTCCTCTTCTATCAGACTATGCTGTAAGTCGAGCTGGAGTTTGAGTTTATGAGGAGCATCTTTTGTAGCCAGTAGGTTGGGTAGAGCGAAGCGAAACCCAACACAGTGTACACCGGCTACTTATTGCACCATAATAGGCTGTGCCACGCCACTAATATATGATCTCTTTCTCCTTAAAAAATTTTATTGGTTGTATTTTTCATGATTTTTTGTTATCATTATTAATAATGCGACAGGTACACGCCTGTAAGGTATGAATTAGTATTGCTGACTTTAAGAAACACCCTCAGCCGTAGGGAGTTGATTGTTTAGGTAGCATAGTGTGTAGCAGCATAGCATTTGGATTGGTATATTTGGGTCTATGTGGAAAAATTGTCTCCCGGATGCTACTCTTTGAGAACGCTTCGGGAACGCCCCTACTTTTGACACTCAGATTCCTTAGATCTTCCCTGTTCAATCTCCTTAAAGCCAACATTTGAATCAATGGGAGCTGGTGCATCTTTAGTCACTTGAACCAGGCGAGATTCTCTCTTAGGCTCGCCTTCCTTAAACTCGAGTTTCTCTCCTGATGTCTCAGTACAGAATAAAAGCTCTACATTCTTGAGTGCCTTAACAACTTTTTCCCTTGTAGTATCAATGGATAAAGTTTCAATCAAAGCTTGTGTTGCATCATAACTGGTGGCAGTGCGCCAGCCGACCCTTCCTCCCCATCTCTTTTCTGCTTTTTTAGCATAATCAGATTTTACCCCAAACCAGGGTACAGCCAGAACCAAGCCTTTAACTGCCGAACGTCCCTTTATTAGGGTGTCAGCATTATAAAGAGTATCACCACCCAACAGCTGCAATCTTTGCTCTTCGGGTAGCTTAGCATTTGCCTTAGCTATAGAAATAGCCACAGAAGAAGTTTTCACACTTGGGAATAAAACAACAGCTTTTACCTGGTCTTTATTAGCAACAATGTCATTAATTTTATCCTCAGCATTCAGCTTAATATCTGTGAGCTTAAATTTATTGACAACTTCTCCTACGAACTTTTCCTCAAAAGCTTTTGTGAGGCTTTCACTGTAAATATCATCCTTCTCAAAGAAAATCACCACCTTGTCTAAACCTAACTTATTTTTGGCATAGTCAGCTAGTTTTTCACTTGCTACATCGTCTGGAGGTGCAGTTCGGAAGAAAACATCGCCTTTTAAAAATGTACTAGTGCTGGTAGGAGAAACCATTGCCAATCCAGCTTGTTCGTATACAGGTAGTGCATCCTCACTAGCTTTACTAGAGTTGTGTCCAATCACTCCCAAAATGTCTTGTTCTGCAACTAGTTTTTTGGCAACTTTGCGTGCGATTTCTGGCTCATTGTGATCGTTAGCAATGATAATTTCCAGTAAGCGATTATCTTTACCACCGCTATCATTGAATTGCGTTTGTGCATCAGCTACACCTCGTAACATTGCTTGGGCAAAGTTCTTGTTTTTGTCCGCTGGTACCACTACTGCTAGTTGGAAGGGATCACCCTGCTGACGGGCTTGGGCATTATTAAGGTAAATTTGGGGTACTGGCTCATTGGGAGCGACTTTTGTAGCTTTTTGAAAGAAATTTATCGCTTGTTCGTACTCTTGTGATGCGAAAGCCTTAATCCCACTATCGAGGTCAAAATTTTGCTCGGAAGGAAAGAGTCGGCTATCTCCACTGGTAATGTTAAATCTGAAACACTCGCCACTTACTCTCTGATAACCAGCTGAGCAATAGATAAACTCGTGCCAAAAGAATCCTCCGCTCAATAGACTCAATATGGCAATGCTCCCCAAAGCTATTCTCAGTTTCTTGCGATTAGATTGTCTTTCTTTCTCTAAAGCAATTTGAGCTGCCTCTTCTTGTTTCTTCAATGCTGTACTGACGCTGAGGAAATGATCATCCTCAGTACTCAAGTTTTTGCCTTCTGCCCATTGCTTGGCTTCCTCCAATGCTTTTCCGCGCAACAATCGTGATTCATCATAGCCCGAAGCTACCCAAGCTTTGAGTTGTTCTTTATAGGGTCGAAACTGGATCAATGCATTATTAACCCAAGACTGGTTAAAGACCTCCTGGTAAATGGGATTGTAAACTCGGAGGGTTTGCTCTCTCTTATTCTTAACTACCAACCCTGATAGCTGCAATTCGCTTTGTTCAGAACTGTGATCATCTAGTCGTACATAGTCCTGACGCAAAATTTGCTGGTACAATTCCAGCAGTTGCTCATTACTCAAAATGCGATCGCATATTATTTTCAAATGTTCTGGCTCATCCTGGATTTCCCAATTTTGGATAATCTTTGAGCGCACCAATTGCTCAATAGTTTGGGATGTTGGGATGTTTTCTGCCTGCTGAACTACCAGTTGGCAAAGCTTTTGTGTGAGAAACGGTTGTCCTCCTGTCCATTTCAATATCTCTTGGATAACTGCTTGAGGGTTGTTAACTTTACCTGCCAATCCCCCAGTCAACTGCTCAACTTTCTTAAGTTGAAAACCATGCAGTTCAATGGCACGACCCATATTCACAATATTAAAAGGTGTGCGTTTTTTATCTGCTGTTCCAATCAGAGCAAAATTCAGGCGCTGATATTCCTGCTTGTCTGCCCGCTGTTTATAACAATCTCGGATAAAAGCAAAAAAGTCATCTGTGGAAAAATTCAGACTGAGAACGCTATCAATTTCATCGATAACAATAACAATATTTTGGCTAACTTCTACCAGCAGTACCTGTTCGATAAACTCACTCAAACGCTGTAAGGGAGTTAGCAAATAGGGCTCCTGCAACCAAGATGAGAGATTGAACCGAAGTCCGAAGTTGTATACCAGATTTTCAATCAAGGCGGTATACCACTTATCTGGAGTAACCTGTGGACTAACAATCTTTGTCAAGTCGATTAAGGCACAGGTAAAGCCTTCCCTTTCCAGCCTCTTCCTAACTCGTAACTCCAAACTGGACTTACCCATCTGCCGGGAGTTGAAAACATAACAAAGCTCTCCAGCTTGCAAACCTTCGTAGAGGCTTTCATCTGCCCGCCGGGTCACATAGCTAGGAGCATCTGGTGGTAAAGTAGCTCCAACTTGGTATATTTGTTGTTGGGAGCTTACTGGAGTAGACTCTTGGAACAAGGCAAGCTCACGGAGTTTATCCTGGAGACTTTGCAAACCATTAGTCCGCTGTTCCAAGAGAGTAATTACATCAATGTTGTTTTGGCTTTTGCTGACACCAGTGCGAAGATGAGTTTTATTAATGTTAAGCCCAAAGAGAACTGCCTCCCATTGACTATCGTTTAACCTATTCAGTTGCTCCAACAAACTGTTGCGATCGACCATTTACCGTTACTTCATATGGGGGACGACTGTATAAATAACCGTAAGCAGTTGTGATAAATCTGTACCCTCTTTTTGGAGAGCATATCGGATTAGCTCGATTGAACGCTGATTTGGTGTTCCATTTGATAGATGCGCTAACTCAACATCGTACCTAAAAATTACTGTATCAAGTTGAGATGGTAAAAGTCGATTTAACAAACCCAGCACTTGTTCCTTAGGTTTCTGCATTGGTAAATGATCCAGAGCAGGTTTAACAGATTGAGTTGTCTGAAGCTTGGAGAGGATCTGGAAAGCAAAGGCACTGGCATGAAGAGAAGCCTTCTTCTGTCGAACCTCTTCCGGTTCTATAGCATCGTCATTTTTACCCTCAATTAAATCGGAAATACCTCGAATCACGATCGCTGGAATATCAGGATAGGCAAAGGCTGCACTCAAGAAACCAAATCCCTCCATCTCAAGAGCGATCGCATCATTATAACTTGCTCTTAAAAACTCGAAAATGTCTGATTTCTTAGAAGCAATAACCTTTTGCCCAGCAGCAATCGGAGCCACAAATACACAAGGCTCTGAAACCGGATTGCTGGATAACCGTTGTAACCACTCCTGTTTTCTCGCCTCCGCTCTAGCTCTGTGTACCAGTCTATCAGCAGACTTTCCCACTTTGGGACGGGTGAAAAACCCATCTCCTACTTTTCCTGACTCATAGCCATAAACATCCGTTGCTGCCACCACATCGCCAATCTTAACGTCTTTGATTCCTCTAGCGATGCCCACAAACAAGAGGATGTTAGGCTTGAAATAAGCGATCACTCGTTCTGTTGCCGCTGCTGCAACTGTATTACCTGCACCTATCTCAGCAATTCCCACTTCCCATTCCTGTCCATTCGCGACAAATTTACCCTCTTCGTAAATGGTTCCCTGAGGGTGTTCCTTTTCCCGTAACTTGATCAAATAGGTACGGACAGCCTGATATTCAACAGGCAGAGCAGTCAGTATTACTGCACGAGGCATGAGCTAATTCTTTGAGTAGTTGGAAATTATCGAAAATATCTACTATTTTGACTACTCAAGGGTGGATTTGCCTATAGCCTAGAAAATTTCTTGGATGGGCTTGACCGATTTTGCGATAGTGGAAGCTGGTGCAGTAGGCAATCACTGACGATGGATTTATATATAGGCGTACACACTCCCCATCATAAAAATAGAATAGCAAAAAATAATGGCAAGCGCAACCAACCCCTTTGATTTTAAAGACTGTAGTGGGAGCATCTTGCTCCCTGTGATGTACTTCCCCTCCTGGTGATAAAAAGATTTTTTCATCGGGATTGTCTTGGAGCCTTCTTGTACTAATTCTCCTCTGATTCAGGTGGTAAAGCTATCTCCAGTGAAGCTTCCCAGAAATAAACGCGATCGCAATATCGTCTTGATTCTCTTCTACAAACAGTTTCTAGGGAAATATTTTTGGCATTAAAGAGAGGAATTAACGTAGATATTCCTTTTCCTGGAAAGACTGTCCAAGAATGATCATCAGTTTTTTGTCCATCTATATAAAGATTAACCTCAACCGCAGGACTATTTTGGTCGTTATCGCGCATGCCAAAGGCTAGTTGTAGTGATTGATAGTTTATTTCCTGATCATCTGGCTGAATTTTACAAGTCATTGACGCAAAGCTATTACCTGATCCCATATATAGCCTTGAAGTGTAAACCGCTCTGCCTACAGAAACATCTTCAGTCTGATCATCCCAGTTACCCACTCCTGTGTTCA
>JAAHGL010000309.1:0-1971 GCA_010692635.1 Symploca sp. SIO2C1
TGCTAAAGATTGCTCATAGAAATCAATAGCTTGCTCATGCTCTGCCAAGCTACCATAAACATTCCCTAGATTAAAAAGAGAAATCGCTTCTCCCTGACGATCGCCTATTTTCCTAAATATAGCTAAAGATTGCTGATAGAAATCAATCGCTCGTTCATACTCTGCCAAACTATCATAAGTAGTACCCAGACTAACCAGAGAAATCGCTTCTCCCTGACGATCGCCTATTTTCCTAAATATAGCTAAAGATTGCTGATAGAAATCAATCGCTAGCTCATACTCTGTCAAACGAAGATAAACACGACCCAGATTCTTGAGAGAATCAGCTTCTCCCTGGTGATATCCTATTTCCCTAGAAATATCTAAAGATTGCTCAGAGAAATCAATCGCTAGCTCATACTCTGCCAAATGAAGATAAACACGACCCAGACCAACCAGAGAATAAGCTTCTCCTCGGCGATATCCTATGTCCCTAAATATAGCTAAAGATTGCTCATGGAATTCAATAGCTTGCTCATATTCTGCCAAATTACCATAAGTAAGACCCAGATTACCCAGAGACTTAGCTACTCCTTGGCGATCGCCTATTTCCCTAAATATAGCTAAAGATTGCTCATGAAATTCAATAGCTCGTTCATACTCTGCCAAATTACCATAAGCATTCCCTAGATTATTGAGAGAATCAGCTTCTCCTTGGCGATATCCTATTTCACGATAAATGACCAATGCCTGTTGCCATAACTGTAAAGCTTCTCGAAATTGACCAAAGTCAAATTGCTTCTTACCTTCCTCAAATAACCTATCTGCCTCTAATTTACGCTCATCAACAGTTTGCGCCACCACTTCAACCGTAGGCAACCTGACGCCAAAATCCAGTAACCACAACTCGGCAAAGCTTAGTGGCAGAGCAATCAGTAGAATCTGTAGAGCCTTTTTCAGCATCATCTGTAAATCCCTGGTTAAGTGTATTTACTCTCGTATATCCATTAAATAGGTCAGCATATACAGAATAAGGCAGAAGGCAGGAGGCAGGAGGCAGGAGGCAGGAAGCAGGAGGCAAGAGGCAGAAGGCAGTCCCGATGAAAAAATTTTTCACCACCATGCATGAAAATCCCTCTCTCCGCGTCTCCGCGTCCCCGCGTCCCCGCGTCTCTTTCAAGTCAGGAGGAGTTTAGGGAGAGGAGAGTATGCCTTAAGCATGGTTACCTCTCAAATCAGTCCTAATGTCAATATCAAACTGAGCTTTCTTTCCCAGGGGGACTCTGCATAGGATAAGCAAAAGTATTTTTGAGTAACCAAGCGTGAATGAACCACCGGCAGCAAACTACGATACTCCTTGGAAAGAAGCCTTACAGCAATATTTTGAGCCTTTTTTGAGCTTCTTTTTTCCCAAGGTTCATACCTTAATCGACTGGAATCAGCCACCCCAATCCCTGGATAAGGAACTCGAACAGATTCTGCGGCAAGCCGACTCTGGAGAGAGGGTTGCCGATAAGTTATTCAAGGTATGGTTACTAGATGGCAAAACCACTTGGGTTTTGGTTCATGTGGAGGTGCAAAGTCAATATAACAGTGACTTTGCTAAGCGCATTTATCAGTATAGCTACAGAGCCTTTGACCTTTATGAACAACCAGTGATTAGCTTAGCGGTATTAGGGGATAAAGGAGCCAATTGGCGTCCTAAGAGCTACGGCTATGCACTAGGAGGTTGTAAGCTGAAACTGAAGTTTCCGATCGTCAAACTGTTGGATTATCAAGCAAAGTGGCAAAATTTAGAAAAAAGTACCAATCCCTTTGCCATCATGACTATGGCTCATTTGACAACCATGATGACGCAGGGTAAACCACAAATGCGGCAGCAGGGGAAATGGGAGCTAGTTCGGAGACTATTGGAAAAAGGTTACGATCAAGAGGATATCCGAAAACTCTTCCGCGCCATCGACTGGATGATGACATTACCAGAAGAGTTAC
>JAAHGL010000309.1:2071-6693 GCA_010692635.1 Symploca sp. SIO2C1
CCACAAATGCGGCAGCAGGGGAAATGGGAGCTAGTTCGGAGACTATTGGAAAAAGGTTACGATCAAGAGGATATCCGAAAACTCTTCCGCGCCATCGACTGGATGATGACATTACCAGAAGAGTTACAACAGAGTTTTGAAGAACAATTGAGTAGTTATCAACAGGAGAGACAAATGCCTTTACTTAGTCATATGGAAATCAGAGGAATGCAACGGGGAGCTGTGCAAAATGCTCACGAATGGTTACTCGAAGTGTTGACAGTTCGGTTTGAAGTGGTGCCACCAGAAGTGATTGAAGCTATTAACCAGATAAAAGATGTCTCGGTTTTGAAGCAGCTGTTGAGAGAAGCGATCGCTATTAGTTCAATGGTAGAGTTCCAGCAGCTACTCTCCCAAAGTCAGGCTGATTCCTAGGTAGCCTGTTGGATGGGATAATCCGCCTTGGATTTAAATCCAAGGCTCATAGTTAAAGTTGTATTTCTACAACTCTAGAATGTAGGATTAAGAATTTATTTTTAGCCTTACTAGACAGTTTACTTGGGATAAATACTTATTTGATTTATAAAATTTTTCTAGTTTTTACATTCTACATTCTTAATTCTAAATTCTACATTCATTCATGGCTCATCTGACAACCATGATGACCCAGGGTAAGCCACAAATGCGGCAGCAGGGGAAATGGGAGCTAGTTCGGAGACTATTGGAAAAAGGTTACGATCAAGAGGATATCCGAAAACTCTTCCGCGCCATCGACTGGATGATGACATTACCAGAAGAGTTACAACAGAGTTTTGAAGAACAATTGAGTAGTTATCAACAGGAGAGACAAATGCCTTTACTTAGTCATATGGAAATCAGAGGAATGCAACGGGGAGCTGTGCAAAATGCTCACGAATGGTTAATCGAAGTGTTGACAGTTCGGTTTGAAGTGGTGCCACCAGAAGTGATTGAAGCGATTAACCAAATAAAAGATGTCTCAGTTTTGAAGCAACTTCATCGACAAGCGATTACCATTAGTTCAATGGTAGACTTCCAGCAGCTACTTTCCCATGCGTCAGACTGATTCCTAGGTAGCCTGTTGGATGGGATAATCCGCCTTGGATTTAAATCCAAGGCTCATAGTTAAAGTTGTATAAATACAACTCTATAATGTAGGATTAAGAATTGATTTTTAGCCTTACTAGACAGTTTACTTGGGATAAATACTTATTTGATTTATAAAGTTTTTCTAGTTTTTACATTCTACATTCTTAATTCTAAATTCTACATTCATTAAGCGATCGCAATCAGTTCTATGGTAGAGTTCCAGCAGCTACTCTCCCAAAGTCAGGCTGATTCATAGATAGTAGGTGTTTGGTGTTAGTCCTCTTGTGGAACGGGCATCTTGCCCGTACAAATGTTCCTACAAAAGTTAAATCATTCGGCTTCGCCAATAACTGTAAAAGCTGCCCAGTCTTGAGGGTCAGGATTTTCCCCCTCATTAAGCATGGTTAACATCGCTTGACGTAGTGCTTGAGCTTTATCTAGTTTCTCTTCATAGAGATTGGTGTAAAACTCAGCCATTAACTCTGCTGTAGCCTCATCGGGAACTTTCCACAGCGAAACCACAAGACTTTGTGCTCCTGCGGCAATTATAGAGCGAGATAATCCTATGACTCCTTCTCCTTTGATCTCCCCTCTACCTGTATCGCAGGCGCTGAGGACAACTAATTCTGCCTTGAGAGGTGTTCCCGATGTAACAAATTGTTCCATAATCTCGGTAGTGGTGAGAAAACCATCATCCTTTCCTGAAGGAGCAAGAGCGATCGCACCGGGGGAACCTACTCCACTAATATCATCCAGTAGTCCGTGGGCAGCAAGGTGGATGATGTTGGCATTTCTCATGTTCTTGACTATGGCTGTTTCCGTGGCTTGAGAGCCGATGAGGGTTTTAACCTCTTGAGTTAATTGTTCTTTGAGTGTTGTAGTGACTTGTTCGGCTTCTCGTTTAGCACCTGGTAAAGGTTGTAAATCTTGACCTACTCCTAGCTTCGGCGTAACAGGATCTCCAACCACTAAAGCTTCTGTACCGCGAAGTTCAGAGGTGCTGATTTGCCGTTGACCGACTAAACTGAGGGTTTGTATTGAAGGTGCGGTGAGGATGGTGTGTTTTTCAATCAAATACTTATCGTTAGTATCTTGCAAGGCAGGAAAGGGTACTAAAAACAGTTCTTGGTGAGGTATAAAAATAACCCGCTCTTCCTCGTTTTTGGGTAAGATGTCAGCAATCGGTTCAATCAAAAGTTGGTGAAGTTCCCTCAGCTTGTTGTCAAAGTTGCCTTGTTGACCATTGATACCGCGTCCTGTAACCCCAATCGACTCACGACTATCTTTTACTAGTTCCCCCAAACCATCTTGAGGAAGGTCTACAGTGCGGAAATATACTGTACCATCAGGTTTAACTACCCAGATATAGAGAGATTCAACTGTAGAGTGTTCCCAATCTCCAAACTCTATGCTGTCAGAAATAACAGAATACTCGACTAAAGTCGCATTTTCTTCTTTAGCGATTCGTTGAATTTCTCGTAGATCTGGTGATTCAATCTCAGGGGACTCAGCTAATATTTCTACAATTGCTCGTGCCCGACCTCTTTCTGAGACTTCCAGAGCTTCTTCTGATTTATTTTGACTAACCAGAGTCTGTTGCAGGACACGGTAAGCCTCTTTTTGTGTCTCAAAAATCGCCACCTTTTGGTCGTCATCAGGCAACTTTTTCCTAACTTCCTCTAGAATTTCAATTCCTTCACGAAGTACTGCTTCAGCTTGGGCATATTCTCCAGAGTTGAATAATGCCAGTCCTAAATTTTTTCGTGCTTCTCCTTGTCCGCGCAAGTCTCCTATGCGCTCATAAATTTCTAAACTTTGCTGATGTGCTTCTCTGGCTTTGTCATATTCTTCTTGAGAATTGTAAAGATAATACCCCGTCAAGTCCAACAAAAAAGCCTCCCCCCAGGGATTATCTAGATTTCGGGCAAGCAATAGCATAGATTCATAAAAGTTAGTTAATGACTCAACAGGTTCTTCTGCAATATATGATTCCCATAATTTTCTCATCTCATCATCGCTTATTTGCTCCGAAGAGTCAGCTTCTTCAAGGAGTTGGGAAAGGTTTTGATAAAAAACAGTCAACTTCTTCATATACTCAAGGTACTCAAGGTACTCATTATCAATATCTTCTCTCAAGTAACCCTGCTCATCTCCTGAGGAGAAAATCTCTTGATAATAATTGATTGATTTCAACCAATTTCCTTTATAAAAGTTAATTAAGCCTAATAAGCACAAAGCTTGAGCTTGCCCACTGCGGTCCTTAATTTCTTGAAAAACAGCTAAACTTTCTTGACTATGATCAATCGCTTTATCATAATCTCCTAACCACATATGAGCTATTCCCAAACTATGTAAAGACCAAGCCCTACCATTAAGATCGTTGTTTTTTTCAAAGATGGCTAAACTTTGCTGGTTATAATTAATTGCCTGATCGTAGTCTGTTAAAAAGGTGTAAGCAATACCTAACTCATGAAAAGACCAAGCTTCCCCGTTGAAATCGTTCAGTTCTTGGAAAACTTCTAGACTTTGCTGAAGATAGTTTATTCCTTGCTCGTAATCACCTAAATAATTATAAGTTTCTCCTAATTTATGAATGACCCATGCTATCGAAGATTTTTTATTAGAATTATCAAGTTCCTCGAAAGCTATCAAACTTTGCTGATAATAATCTTTGGCTTTGGTATAGTCTTCTTTGTCAGAGTAAGCATTACCCAAATTCTGGAGAGAATTAGCTACTCCCTGACGGTATCCTATTTCCCTAGCAATAGCTAAAGATTCCTCATGTAAGTCAATTGCTTGGTCATACTCTTCCAAATCATAATAAACATTACCCAGATTATTGAGAGAATCAGCTTCTTGTTGGCGGTATCCTATTTCCCTAGCAATAGCTAAAGATTCCTCATATAAATCAATTGCTTGCTCGTACTCTTCTAAACTAGAATAAGCATTACCCAGATTATAGAGAGAAATAGCTTCTCCGTGAAGGTTTCCTATTTCCTTAAATATGGTTAAAGATTCCTCATATAAATCAATTGCTTGCTCATACTCTTCTAAACCATCATAAGCAGCACCCAGGCCATTGAGAGAATTAGCTTCTCCCTGGCGGTCTCCTATTTCCTTAAATACAGCTAAAGATTGTTCAAAGAAATCAATGGCTTGTTCATACTCTGCCAAATTATAATAATCATTCCCCTGATTATAGAGAGAATTAGCTTCTACATGGCGAGTTAATATTCCACTAAATATACCTCCTTCATACTCTGCAAAACCACGAGAAGCATTCCCCTGATTATCCAGAGAATTAGCTTCTTCCTGGCGTTCACTTGTTTCACTAAATATAGCTAAAGATTGCTCATGGAAATCAAAGGCTTGCTCAGACTCTGCTAAACGATGATAAGCATTTCTCAGACCAACCAGAGAATTAGCTTCTCCTTGGCGATCACCTATTTCCCTAGATATAGCTAAAGATTGTTCATGGAAATGAATAGCTTGTTCATACTCTGCCAAACTTTTATAAGCAAGACCCAGATTATTGG
>JAAHGL010000031.1 GCA_010692635.1 Symploca sp. SIO2C1
GGAATCCTGGATTTTACCCCTAGCGATTCAGTATTTCCCAGTTAAACTCAACAGACGATGTCCTAACAGTACGTTCGGCGTTTTACCTAATCAACTTCTGATTAGAACCCCATACTCCAAGTAAATCCTAGGAATTATGACTATTTTATCACGGCGCTTAAAAGCGCCGACGCTACATCCCACGGATGAATCACGTGGGCTTTGCTTAAAATTCTGTAAAGCTGGCAAGTTTTCCTTGTAGGGATTTTCAGCCAGTTGTGCTAAAGCATGTTCAAAAGCTGATACTTCTTCCGGTGAGCGCATCAGTTTGTTTGCTTCTAAACTGTGAATCCAACGATCTTCTGTCATAGCCTAGTTCTCTCCCTTAGCAAAAATTTTCGACCAAGAAATCTTATTTAAGTTGATGAGTTGCTGCAAACTCTGCCGAATTTGTGGCGTGTAGAGTTTTTGGCGAAGATAGCGGTGTCAGATTATCGCCTCTGCGTCCGGTTTTGAGCAAGTCGCCATAGCGTCCTACTTTTCCTTCTCCTGGGAGCAGTTTGTTTGTCAGCTTCGTGATTTGAGTTCTCCTTGTCTGATGAAACGTTTTTGATCGTACCACCGTGAGTACAATCCTCTGCCAATGCCTTTGCTAAAACAGCAGCAGCTTCAAACTGGAGTTTAGACTAACTCAAAAAATACGCTACATGTAGCGCAGTTATTCGACTTACAACCATTATATATGGTGTATAAACGGCATTTAGTCTAAACTCCAGTCAGTAATCTTCAGCCTATTCACAAATTAACAATGGATAATTACCTCTCCTTAAAAAAGGCATTTTAGTATGGTGAAGATTCAGCGATCGCACAATTGTTCACGAACCTAACCGATGAGGCAAGACGCTCGCACTTTTTTTTAACTTTTGACTCCCTCAATTACACTAACATCAGATACCGTTGGAATTATTCTAGTGAGTTTGAACCCAGCTGCCTTAAACAACTCTTCATACTCAGCCTGAGTTCTCTCCCGTCCACCGGGGCAAACTACCAACATATTTATATCCAAAAATTTACTAGGGTCAGGCTCATTTCCAGGGGGAATTACCATCTCGATCACTAACAGCCGTCCTGGTTCTACCATTGCTTGATAACAGTTCTTAAGAATAGCGATCGCTTGCTCATTGCTCCAGTTATGAAGAATATGTTTCAGCACATAGGCATCTCCCCCCACTGGGATAGTTTCAAAGAAATTACCTGTTACTAATTGAAGGCGATCGCTTATTCCTGATTTTTCTACCAAATCGAAGGCTCTTTCAATGACATCGGGCTGATCGAACAATACACCGGTCATCGCAGAGTGAGCTTGAATAAGAGAAGATAGTAATCTACCATTACCACCACCAACATCAACTAACTTATCAATAGATGAAAAATCATAAGCAGCCAAGACAGCAATATTTTCAATTACTGAAATATCTGTCATTGCCTGATCAAAAATTTCCCCTGAGGTATGATTTTGCTTGTAGAACTCAAATATATTAGCGCCATATAAGTTCTCAAAAGCATTTTTACCAGTCTGCATACTATACATCAAATTTCCCCAGGCTTGATAATGTTCCTCCGCAAACATGATGGACACAGCTTTTAAGGAATGAGGAACATCACTTTGTAAATATGTTGCTAGTGGAGTTAGCTTAAAATAGTAGGGCTGAGTTTGAGCAAAAATGCCGATACTTGCTAAAGCCCGTAACAAACGATACATGGCATCCTTATTGGTATTGGTTGCACTGGCTAAAGTATCGCTGTGTTGTTCTCCGTTTTGGAGTAAATCGGCAATCCCGAGTTTTGCAGCAATATAGATACATTGTGAAACCCAGTAACCCATGATCATTTGTAGGAGGTTTGTTTGGGGAGGCATTGAGTTAGGGTTAACTGAATAATTTGATGAAATCATCACTAATTCTTTGAGTATAGGCAGCTATTCAATCACTCATCCTACTAGGGGTGCCAGTCAACGACCAAGAAGCAGAAGGATTGATGATTACCATTCAACAATTGATAATGAACAATGGATAATGGATAATTACCTCTCCTTGAAAGAAGAGGATTGACAATCAGGAAAATATTTTCTTTTTATTTTCTTGCATTTTTGAAGAGGTCTTAGACCAAATTAACCAATTATCAATTATCCATTATCAATTATCCATTATCAATTATCCATTGATAACATTCACAATTAGGCTGATAAAATCCCTATAAAACCTATCACTTAATACCTAAAACCTCTGGAACTTAAAAAGGTAATCTGGGTATTTGTGGTATTATAGGAATATTAGGTAATGGCAATGGTAGTGGAAATGACACACCAGGGAATAACCTCTGAAAGCTGTCCTTGATGTTATCTATCCCTGGTAATTGGGTGGTAAAATCATTAAACAATTTTCCAGTAAGTAATTGTTCAAATTCCTTTGCTGTAAGTGGTTGAACTTTTCCTACCTCTCCATTAGGACGAATCTTCACCTTCTCTCCTGCACCCAACCTAACTGTGTGTGACTCTAACTCCTCTTCTTGAGCGATTAGTTCATTCTCAATAGAACTCGAGATCGTTTTTACGGAACTGCCTTTTTTACCAAGTCCTCGTATCACCTTCTCATCTTCAATCCCTGGGTTTACTCGTTTACGGAGTACCACTTCCCCCTCAAGAACTTGAATTTCCTCGTGCCCAGTCTCATCCACTGTCAACATATAAGTAGTTCCCCGAACACCAGCCGTGGTTGAATTGGTGCAACCATTAACGGAACCATTCACCAAAAGAGTTCCCCTCCGTAAGTGGGCGCATTGCCCTACTGTAAGGACAGAATTGTGAGCTAGTCGTCCTACTCCACCTGTATTGAAACTTAACTGTGCCCTAGCATTACGGGTACTAACTCGCTGTCCTTTCCTGGCTATCGCCTTAATTCGTGCTTGGTTGCCATTAATGTAGACTTGAGAACTATCTAAAATTTCAGTAATTTTGGCTTGATTGATGGTTGCACTCTGGACAACTAGAGGATGATGAAGGAAACTCAAGATTAGGCTGAAGCAGAGTCCTGTCAAAAATAACTGCCGATAGCTGTATCTTAACCAAGGTGGGTTGAATTTAATATTCATAAAAATAATTATTCCAGTTTTTAGATTTGACTCGCTTGTCTTACTCCCCCAGCACCCTCAGCTCCTCTAGCGATGGGATGTTTTTTTATTTGGAAGTCCCTTAACTTTCCGAGGGAGCGGTATCGTCAATTTTTTGGAGAGTTGGTAGGGGTTTGTCGAACTTATTGAGCAACTTGCTCTGACGACGGCGCTTGAGCCACTCTCTAGGAGGGAGTTGTCGAACCTGCTGGCGTACTTGATTAATATCTGTTTGTCCTGGTTTAATTTTGACTTGCTCTCCTGCCTTAAACTGGCATTTTCCTGGTTGATTAGGGAACCAGACTTCTACACTTCCTTCCCAAGCAAAAAATTCAATTTCCTTCTTTGGGTCTTCTGGCATGTTTATATAGATAGTAGTGCCCCTAATTCCTGCGATCGCAACAGGAGTTTCAATTTCCACTGGCACTTTTTTCCCAGGCTCAACCCAAGTAATCATCTCACCGGCTTTGAGCTTAAGACGATTGTCCGGCTGCAATGTTAAAACCGAGTTACCGCCAATCCTGAAGGATAGCCCATTTTTAAGTTCCACTTGTACCAAGGCTTCCTTTTCTGTACGAATTGTCTCACCGACTTGCAAATCCATGTTTTCTTGAGCCGGAACCTCATCTTTGGTATTAAGCCGCTGCACCCAAACTGGCTGTTTTTGGATTTCATTAATGGTGGCAAAGGCTTCCTCCAGGGATGTAGATTCAACCGCAGCAGCATCACCGCTAACAGGAGGAGAGGGATTGGTTGCAGTTGGAGCAGAAGTATGACAGCCTGCTATCAACCCTGCTATCGTCAAACTCACCAGTCCCAAGCACCAGTGACTCAATGGTTTAGTTATCATTACTTAGATGCATTTAAGGGCAATTTAGTCAACAGTTTCTAGTTACCAATTACCAGTTCGCACTGTTGAATGAGAGCACCCCTGTTTTTAGAAGCTAAAGACGGGTTAATGGTTGCGGATGTTCCACCCACAATTGGTGTCCTTGGGGCAATTAGCTTTGCAGCTGTTGCTCCAGTGATAATCACACCGTTGCTTCTTCAAAATCTCGTTAACTGCACCCTGCTACTAATACCTTTATACTCGATCACCTTGACTAGATATAGCGTTTCTCATTTAGATGAGGTACAAAGATCCTGGTTTTTGGGAATTGGGAATTGGGAATTGGGAATTGGATCTGTACCTCACGGATGCGAGAACTGCTATATCCCTCTTCTGTCACTTTCCGTCCTACTTTCCTCCCTTGTCTCATCTCCACCGAAATATTCAAAACCTACCCTTGTGAGGTTTGGGGGGGTGAGCGACATTAGGGAAGGAATTTCTAGCGAAGTATCCTTTCAAATCATTAGTTCTCCTTTGTTTCCTTATCTCCCTATCTCCCCACCCTTTTTTTCGCTCACCCGTTTGGGGGAGTCCATGCATCCCCCGGAAGACAACACGGGGGATGAGTTAAGTCAGTTGATTTGCTTGGCGGAGGTAAGCTTCAATGAATTGATCAATGTCGCCGTCAAGAACATCACTAACTGCCGTTGTCTCCACATTAGTGCGCAAGTCTTTCACCATCTGGTAGGGATGGAAAACATAGTTGCGAATTTGGTTACCCCAAGCCGCTTCCACCATGTCGCCTCGGATTTCGGCAATTTCTTGGGCTCTTTGTTCCTCTACAACCACTAGCAACTTTGCTTTGAGCAGAGCTAGGGCTTTTTCTTTATTTTGCAGTTGCGATCGCTCTTGGGTACAGCGTACAGCAATTCCAGTAGGAAGATGGACAATCCGCACAGCAGTTTCTACCTTATTAACGTTTTGCCCTCCCTTACCACCAGCACGAGAGGTAGTAATTTCTAAGTCTGTTTCTGGAATATCTAACTCAACAGAGTTATCAATTAGTGGCATCACCTCCACTCCTGCAAAGCTAGTCTGTCGCTTGCCGTTAGCATTAAAAGGAGAAATCCTCACTAATCGATGGGTTCCTTTCTCTGCTTTCAGATAGCCATAGGCGCGGGAGCCATTAATTTCTAGGGTGGCAGACTTAATACCCGCTTCGTCTCCTTCTGAAAGTTCAGCTAAATGTACCTTATAACCGCGCTTCTCTCCCCAACGGGTGTACATGCGCAGTAACATCTCGGCCCAGTCTTGGGCATCAGTACCACCAGCACCAGCGTTGATCGTGAATACTGCTCCTTTGGCATCATAACTGCCAGATAGCAACTGTTCCAACTCCCAGCGGTCAAGTTCATGATTGAGCTGAGTGAGATTAGTTTGGGCTTCTGCTAGGAGTCCTTCATCAGTTTCTAGTTCTAGCAACTCTAGGACAGCTTTGGCATCTTCGAGACTGACTTGCCACTGCTGATACTGTTGCAGATTAGATTTAAGATCGTTGAGTTCTTGAAGGATTTGCTGAGCAGAGTTTTGATCTTCCCAAAAATCTGGTTGAGCAGCCTGCTGTTCCAAATCCTGAATTTTGGCATTAACAGCTGCAACGTCAAAGATAGTCCTGGGTTTTACCCAGGCGCTCTGACAAAGTGTCTACTTCTCGTTTAATTTCTAATATTTCCATGATCATTTCCCTCCTTTGCTACCGCTTAAGGGTTGCACTCCTGATTGTAACGAAAAGTTTATACTCTTGAGAAACACGCTCAAAGCTAATGGCTAATGGCTAATAGCTAATGGCTAATGGCTAATAGTTAATGGCTAATGGCTAATGGCTAATGGCTAATGGCTAATAGCTAATAGCTAATAGCTAATGGCTAATGGAACAGAATTGTTTCTCCCATTCAATTTGGGGCGCGCCGCCAGTGGGGCTGCTCTTGAGAAACACACTCAGCCGTAAGGGGGTTGGGCGAAGTGCTCCTGGGGAGCTCTTGAAAAAGTAGGGGCACATCGAACTGTACCCCTACTCTGCTAAGTACATATCACGTTAATTAGTCTCGACCACCACCACTAAGAAGGATCAGCAGCCGTAGGATAAAGATGAACAGGTTGATGTAGGTTAGGTACATCGACAATGCAGCGGGTAGATATTGCTCATCCCTATAGGTACGGGGCAGGATGTAGAAATCGACTACAGCCGCACCCGCAAACAAAAAGACACCAATGCCGGAGATGCCAATATCTAGCCAAGTTGGTGTGTAGATACCAAACAGGGAAAACAGCAGTTGACCAACCATAACCACCACCAAAGCAATAATGCCTAGGTAGATTGTCTTAGTCAATGCCTTGCCATCTTGATCCGAAAGATTGGAGCCAATTTGACGGGCTGCAACAAAGGTGACACCACAGCCAAGGGCAGCAATGCCAATGCCTTGCAAACCAACGCCCTGGGTACTTAGGGCAAGAGCAATTATGCCGCTGAGAGTGTAACCGGATAGCAGACTATAGGTTGCTAAAAGGGGCAGCGCGATGCTGTTGTTTCCTTTTTCCGCAATGCCACGGGCAACGAAGAAAAGAACTAACTCGGCAATCAGGGCAACCCAGAAGGTTGTCATGAAGATCTCTGGACGAGTATTCATGACTCCCAAACCACCGTAGGTACCCACAGCAGTTAAAACTAATCCCCCACCTACAAAGGGAAGAGCATTGGCAATGACGTTAGGGCCAATCAGTGCTTGACCTTTAGCTTCAGTCATTGCTTGACGAAAGTTACTGGTATTGCTCATGAGACTTTTTGGATAACCCTACCAATAATTTATTTGCTAACTAGGTATATACTAGCGAAATGTCCAACAGCAAAACTGGTATTGAAGTCAGAACTTAATACTATAGTACAAATAAACTATATTATCGTCCTGGAAGTGAACGATCTTGACGGGTTTCTCGCTGCCAAGCAACTGGATCGACATCCGTTAGTGGTTGATAAACACTAAGTTTTTCTAAGATTTCAGCCATCTTACGCCCGCGTGATTTTGTATCTAAGTTGGGTTCATTCATTCTCCAGAACTGTAACGTGGACTTGGATAAGTCGATTTCCAAACTCAGGTATCTCATCCATCCACTCTAGACAGCTTCCCTTCAACCAAGCCTTGAATGTTCTTAGCATTGTTAGCTCGAAATTGTTTTTTTGACTAACTTCATTTCCTCGAGCGATCGCATTTTTGGCTTCTCACCGATTATTTCAACGCTGACAATCCCCACTAGTTGATAATTTGCGCTTGAACATTTCCTTAGTAGCTAAAGCACCAAAAGCCAATATTCCTAAGGCAAAAGTTGGTTCAGGGACACTAGCAGGAGAATTAGGTTGCAGTGTGTTGAAGGCTAATTCTCCAATGAACTGATGAGCTACTGTTGTTGGATGAATTGTATCCCAGAACAAATACTCATCTGGATTAGTACATCCAACTAATAAGCAACCCTCGGTAACATTTGTGAAGCCGAAATTGGCTGGGTTATTGATGGCATCACTCACCAAAGAGTTTAAATCCAGAGGTATAAAGTTGACGTTAGGGGTTAAGTTTTGGCTCAAATTGTTAAGAGTTTGAGTTAAGCCATCATTATGGAACCCTGTTAGGGTATTGAGAGCAGCAGAATTAGGGGTATTGACAGTAACTGGGAGATTTCCCAAATCTGGCAAGTTAACCACCATAATATTTTGAGCACCAACTCCAGCCAGTGCAGTCAAGGCATTCGCCAAATTGGTAAGTGGTTCTGAAGGATTAGTGATACCACCACCGAGGTAATCATTAGAACCAGCCCACACAATGTAGAGTCCATCAGGATCTGCAACAGGATTGGCAGCAGTAAAGCCATTGATTTGCTGTTCCAATCCTGGTAAAGCAGGAACTATAGTGTTATTAGTCCCTGTGGTAGAACCACCAAAAGCGAAATTGGTACTTTGGTTTGGGGTTAATCCTAACTCTTGGGCAAGGTATTCTACCCAAATTTGACCGTTGGAAAAACGTCCATTTCCGTCAGGATAAGGAGGAGCTGCTCCTCCAGTAGCATTGAAAGCATTACCTGTATCTGAGAGACTATCTCCAAAAATATACAGCTCACTAAAAAGACTGGCAGCTCTTGCTTTCAGGGGCAGAAGGAACGAGCAAATAACAATTACCGTTGTTAAAAATTGCTTTTTCATAGTAGTGACTCCTGTTATTTTTTGCCCAATTGTTTACTGTACTTAATAATTAATATTGGTAGTTTATTGAATATATAACTTATTCAGTGGCATGAATATTGTTATTTATATTTTAAAATTAAGAAGATAGAATTTATTCCAGTTATAATGCAGAATGTTTGTACTTTGTAATATAATTTAATTAATGTTTATCCTTGCTGATTTAATCTGAAACCATTTTGTAGTACAAATTAACTATAAAGCTTCTACATAACAGTATCTAAAAAAATGTACAAAGGTATTGTCCAGCAATCTAAAATGTCTGGAAAGAAAAGAGCGCACAGTCGTAATGTTCTTGCCCAACCATTTCTTAAGTGGGCAGGAGGGAAAAGACAACTTATATCGATTATTCAAGATTTTGTACCAAAAAAATATACAGAATACTATGAACCTTTTGTGGGTGCTGGAGCTGTTTTGTTTTCCATTCAACCGACACAAGCCGTAATTAACGATACTAATAGTGAACTGATAAATTGCTATCGGGTGATCAGAGACAAACCAGAAGAGTTACTTACACTTTGTCAACACTACAAAGATAATCATTCTAAGGAACATTACTATAAATTACGTGCACAGGATAGAAATGATGATTTTAAATATCTTTCACCTGTTCAAAAAGCTGCTAGAATAATCTACCTGAACAAGACTTGTTTTAACGGTTTGTTTAGAGTTAATAGTAGTGGTCAATTTAATGTACCATACGGTAACTATTCCAACCCCTCTATAGCTCAATACTCGGTAATCAAAGCGGTTAGTGCATACTTAAATCAAGCTGATGTAAGAATTCTTGAAGGAGATTTTGAGCAAGCAGTGGCAACAGCAAAAAAGGGAGATTTTATCTACTTTGATCCACCATACCATCCCATATCTGATACTTCATTCTTTACGGGTTATAGTGTTAATGGTTTTGGTGAAAAAGAACAAACTAGGCTTAGAGATACCTGCGACAGGTTATCTGACAGAGGCTGTCAGATTTTACTAAGCAACTCAGCAGCTCCTTTGATAAAATCATTATACAACGATTCAAGATATGAGATTGTAGAAGTCAAAGCCAGCAGAGCAATCAATGCCGTAAGTTCAAAGCGCGGAAAAATTAGCGAACTTCTAATTTATAATAAGTATGAGTGCTTAATTGATAATTGATAATTGATAATTGATAATTGATAATTGATAATTGATATGCTGAACAATTTTTTTGTCATGCACAACCAGCTTTGCCTGGTTGGAAGATGGAAGTAGAGCAGTTGTTTCCAGCAATTTGGTAATCGGTTGAATTCTTCATTGAATTTGTTGGATTAAATCAACAACTTTGTCAAAACGATAATCATGAGACCAATCTACCAAAGTCTGACGCAGAAGGGTAAAACTTTCTGGTATTTCTGCAATTAACTGGAAAATCTGGTTATCCAATCCTAGAATTGCTGCTTCTTGGAGGTTAATTACCCACTCAGGAGGCATTTGGGATAAATAAAAATCTAAAGATTGAGCAGTATCAGTTGGTGCTTGTGAAATCTCCTTTATGGCAACTACAGATTCTTCATACAGATAGCGTACCCCTAAATGTTTAGCGATCGCCTCCAGTAGAACTTCCTCCTGAAATGGCTTGGGAACTAACTCATCACAACCTGCTGCTAAAATATTTGCCCGCTGTTCTTCAAAAGCATTGGCAGTCAAGGCAATAATGATGGTATTTGGGAATTGGGAATTGGGAATTGGGAATTGGGAATTGGGAATTGGGAATTGGGAATTGGGAATTTTCTCCGCGTCTCCCTCAGCTCCCTCAGCTCCCCCAGCTCCCCCAGCTACCAATCCCCTCATCTCCCTCTCTCTAGCTTTGATAATTTTAGTAGCTTCATAACCGTCCATTACTGGCATCCGCATATCCATCAAAATTAGGTGTGGCTGCCAATTTTCCCACAGTTCAATTGCCTCTTGACCATTTTCGGCTTCTTGTACCTCGAAACCGATGGTTGTCAGTAAGCTCACTATTAATTGGCGATTAGTCAACTTATCTTCTACTACTAGTAGACGATATTCAGGTTGGTCAGCTGCTAAACTAATTATTTGCCGAATTGGCTGGTAATGCTTGTTGCCTTCATCAGATTCAGCTGGAGTAATTTGGATGTAAAAGGTGAATATAGAACCCTGCTCTAACTTACTACTGAGGGTGATATCTCCTCCCATCAGTTGTACAAATTTTCGGCTAATCGGTAAACCTAAACCAGTTCCTTCTTGAGAACTTCGACCTGCGGCAGTTTGAGTAAAGGCTTCAAATAACTTGCCTACTTCCTCTGCAGCAATACCAGTTCCAGTATCCTCAACTTCAAAAATGATTGTTGTTTGGGAATTGGGAATTGGGAATTGGGAATTGGGAATTGAGAATTGTCCCCGTGTCTCCGCGTCTCCGTGTCTCCGCGTCTCCCCAGCTTCCCCAGCTCCCCATCTTCCCATTTCCCCATCTCCCTCCCTCCCAGTCCCTAATCTTACCCGTAGTGTTACACTGCCTTCATGAGTAAATTTGACAGCATTACCTAATAAATTAATCAACACCTGACGTAATTTACTCTCGTCAGTTTTTACATATTGGGGAATCTCAGACGTGCGCTCAAAGATAAGTTGTAGACCTTTAGCATTAGCTTTGAGGCGTAGCATATCTTCTAGGGTATTCAGCAAGCGATAGAGATCAAAACTAGTTTCATTAAATGTAGTCCTACCTGCTTCAATTTTGGACATTTCTAGCACATCATTAATCAATTCCAGTAAATGTTCACCAGAGCGATTAATAATATCCAGGTGGCTCTTTTGCTCACTACTGAGGGAGGAATTGCGATTCATCAATTGGGTAAAGCCAAGGATAGCGTTGAGAGGAGTACGCAGTTCATGACTCATATTCGCCAGAAATTCACTTTTGGCTTTGTTTGCTGCTTCTGCTGCTTCCTTTGCTCCTTTCAGAACAATTGCTGCTTCCTTGCGCTCAGTGATGTCCTTCATAAAGCAGTAATGGCCAATAAAATTATGGTGGCTATCGAAGGTTTGGATCATGACTATTTGCTTATGAAACAGAGAACCATCTTGCCGTATGCCTCTGGCTTCCGTTTCTACCTTGCCGACTTCGAGCATTTCTTCGTAGGCAGCTATCATTTTTTCCATATCTTCGGGATGTACCGTGTGATGCCATTCCATACCAATCATCTCGTGAGTTTGATAACCACAGGTACTGGCATAAGATTTGTTAACTGTTATGTAACGTCCCTGAGTGTCTAGTCGGGATATTCCTTCTACAGCATGTTCGAGGGCGGCGCTCAGTTTGCGTATCTTCTCTTCTGCTTGCTGGCGTTGCGCAGCTTGCCGATAGGCATCACTGATATCTCTGTGGGTACCAGTCATCCGCAGTGGCTTCCCAGCTGAATCCCGTTCGCAAATCTTACCGTGAGACAGAATCCACTGCCACCTCCCTGACTTGGAGCGCATCCGAAACTCTAGATTGTAAACAGGGAGACAACCTTCCACGTAATCTTGCAATGCTTTTATCACCCTCGGTGCATCCTCTGGATGTAAGAGAGCCATCCAAGCTTGGTGAGTTGTTTCAATCTCCCCTACTTCGTATCCCAACATTGTTTGCCACTGGGAGTCAAAATAAGTATCTCCTGTAGTAATATTCCAATCCCACAACCCTAAATCACTACCTTCTAGAGCTAGCTGCAACCGTTCTTCGCTCTGGTGCAATGCTGCTTGCGCTTGCTGCCGCTCAATCGCAATTTTGGCAAGGTATATAGTTTTATCAATCAATTCTTGGTCTAGCTTAGAGGGAGCATGAGCTCCTTGATAGTAACCAGCAAAGGTTCCTAATACTTTTCCCTCTGTAGACAAAATTGGTTTAGAGTAGCAGGCTTTAAGTTGGTAAGTTAAAGCTAAATCTCGATAATCTGCCCACAGAGGATCATTGGCAATATCAGTTACAGTCACTGTTTGGCGACAATAGGCGGCTGTGCCGCAAGAACCAGCATTGGAACCAATGGATATACCATCGATCGCTTGGTTATAACGATCTGGTAAACTGGGAGCCGCTCCTAAACGCAACCTATCCTCTTGATCAAGTAAGAGGAAGGAACACAACATCTGTCCAGATTGGCTTTCCACTAACTGAATAAGAGCTTCAAGGACTTCTTTGAGTGGTACACCCGAAGCAATCATTTCCAGGATCTGATTTTGTCCAGCTAGCAATGTCTCAGCTCGCTTGAGATCAGTAATATCACTAGCTGTGCCTGTTAATCCTACTACACTACCTTCTTCGTCCCGCAGCGCGATCGCATTTAACAATAGCTCAACTGGTCTACCATCTTTAGTAAGCTGGGTAGTCTTATATTGAGAAATCGACATTCCGATCAAAAGACGTTGGAAAAGTCCCCTATATTTAGCAACTTCTTCCGATGGCACAAAATCAGTAAACAGACGACCAACCATTTCTTCTGGTTGATAGCCATATATCTGTTTAACTGCCTGATTGACAAAAGTATAACGCCCGTGGAGATTGATAGACCAGATGATGTCCTGGGAAGTTTCTACAAGGTGGCGATATTGCTGCTCGCTCTCACTAAGAGCTGCATCTGCTTGTTGCCGTTCTAGTTCTGCTGCGGCACGAGCTGCGAAAATTTGTAAAATTGATTCTCTATCAGGAGATGAAGCCATTGGTTTGGTATCTAGCACTGCCAAATGACCCAAAACCTGACCATCGGAGTCAATTAATGGCATACTCAAGTAACTTTGGGCGTTTAATTTAACTAAATATGGGTCATTAGGAAATAAGGCTTGCAGGTTTTGAGGATAAAAGCAACTTTTCCCTTGTAAAATATTTTCACAGGGAGAACCTGGTAAGTCATACTCGAAGTTTTCGCTCCAAGTTTCACCATTCCAAAATGCTAAAGTACGAACTCTGGTTAAAGCTTCATTTGCGACTTCAGTAATCAAAGCATAGCGAACTTGCAGAGCCTCTGCCAAGTAACGGACACAGGAACTCAGGAAATTATCATCAGTAGCAGAAGCTGTCCCCTCAACTATTAAGTGCAGTGCCTCTTCCCGCTGCTTGCGATTGGTAATATCGCTAGTTGTGCCGGTTGCTCCTACTACCTTGCCTTGCTCATCCGTCAGTGCGATCGCATTACACAGGAGCGCAAGAGGTCTATTATCTTTAGCTAGGGTGACAGTTTCGTATTGAAAAACTGACCCTCCCTGCAAAAGTTCTTGGAAATCTGACGAAGCTTGGGGGATTTTTTCCAGTGGCATAAAATCAAAGAAGGAACGACCGAGCATTTCTTCCGGTTCGTAACCATAAACTTGCTTGACTGCCTGATTGAGGAATGTATATCGCCCTTGGAGATCAATAGACCAAATAATATCCTGGGAAGTTTCCACAAGGCGGCGATATTTCTGCTCACTCTCCTGCAAGAGATTAGTTTGCCTTTGATATTCTTCTAGAGTTTCTTGAAGTTGTCTCTGGATTTGCTCCCGTTCAGCAATTTCTTGAACCAGTTGTTGATTAGCATCGGCTAATGCTGCTGTGCGTTCTGCAACTTGGATTTCTAAGGTATGATTGTATTCTTCTAAGAGTTTCTCAGACAATTTGCGTTGTGCAATATTCTGAAATGCCGCGATCGCATAACTAATTTGACCCAATTCATTATAGATAGGCGTTGTCCAAACTTCTAAGGGAACAACTTTGTTATCTTGGTGAATTTCGAGATCATCAGCATGAGCAGTTTCACCAGCTAAAGAACGCACAATCGGCATATTTTCTGGGGGATATAACTGTTTGGTTCCAGCCAGATAAACTTGATAAGCCTCTGCCAAATACTCAGTGGTAGCTTCTGGTAGAGTGTTGATGTCCAATAATTGTTTAGCCTTGCGATTAGCATAGGTTATTTTGCCAGTAGGATCATGAACAGATACCCCCACTGGCACTGCTTCCAGGAATTGAGTCAGTTGACTTTGAGCATGGCGTAATTTGGTATAAGCCTCTATCAGTTCTGTTTTTACGATCTCCCATTCATCAACAACCGCAGACAAAATCAGGGAGGTAACAGCAAAAACACTAAGAAAAGATGGCATTGACAAGAGGGATTCTGGGGATGAGGTTCGGACAAAAGTCCCCAAACCTTTTTCTGTGGCGATAATAGCAGTCACTGAAACTAAGACCACTAGTAAAGTTGTGCAGCGCTTCCCTAAGCGGAAAACTGACCACAGCAACAGAGGTAATAAGATACAGGCTAAAACATAGCCACTGCCCAAAGTCATCCAACTCGCCAACCAAAATAACACGAGTAACAGAGCAGCTTCAACTTTTCGAGTCTGAAGGAGTTGATTCTCCCAACTAGCAGCTTTTTGGTTCCAAGCGAACAGTACAGGGGTAAAGATAAGATAACTCAGAGTACTAGCTAGCCACCAAGTAAACCAAGCCAAGCCATACTCAGCTAAAGAGAACCGCTCAGTAAAATATAGGGAACTTGTACCCAAAGTCGCTCCTACCATTGAACCAATTCCTGCTAGCGGTACAAACAGGAACACATTTTTAACCCGACTCAGAATTATTTCTGGCTTGATCAATCCTTTCAGCAGGAGAGCCACTATCAATGGTTGTAAAGTATGAGCAGCTGTATAGCTCAAGGCAATGATCGCTACGCTAATCGCAGAAGGTATCCCAAGCAAAGTCCCTGGAATAAGCAGCGGTGTTATCCCTGTAAGAGACAAAGTTCCTACCAGGAAAGCACCCAGAGCAATTCCAGGCAAAACCCAATAGCCTAATAAAAGAACAGCTCCTAAGGAAATTCCTGATGGTATCCACACCATCGTTATATTCCCTGGTAGGGTAGTCAACAGTAGTCCTAATTGAGCTGTACCTACATAAATTGTTGCCAGAGTTAGGCAAACTAAAAGTTTTGTGATGATTGTCTGTTTTCCCTTTTGCTGGAGTTGCTCCATAATCACTCCCTTTACTAATTGACCGACTTTGCCTGTGGGAGGTTAAGATAAATTTCTTACCTTTGACAGATAACTTAGTTTGGTTGTGTAAGATTTTAACCGTTTCTTCCCCAAACCGGGGCAATCCTAAGGGGGGTTGTGATTCAATGGGATTGAGGACTAGTAACGCTGTGCGGAATTAAGAATTAATAATTAATAATCCTTACTCTATAAGAATTCTATTGATCTCAAATTGGTCGGTTATTTTTTTTTAAATATTATAAATCTTGAGCTGCTGTTTATTCAGTTTTAATCGATACTGGTAACTCGTTCGTATTGGAGTTTTTGTTGTTAGATCTATTTTTAGACTAACATATATATATAGTCTTAGATTGATTCATTGCACAAAAAAAACTCTCCGCAATTTATCTCAACACAGATTCAAAGAATCTGAATTTTCACGGCATCTTTTTAGTCGAGCTTCGGAGTCAGGAGTCAGGAGTCAGAAGAATAATGCCGTTTGAGGATAATCCATACTCATTACTCATTACTCATTACTCATTACTTCTTCCTGACTAGATTTTAGGACTTCCCGTGAAAAGTCAGATTCCAAGAATACGGTGTGAGCCTTCTTACGGTTCAAGGTAAAATCGATGAAAATTAGAGCCATCACCACTGGTTTATTGCTCCAATCTGCAAACCAGTCAGAAAAAATTCAACAGATAGCTAGATTTAACCAACAAGCTAAGGATTTTTTTGAACAACAAGGCTATGAAGTTCAAACAACCCGCATTGCTAGCAACTCTTGGGGAGAATATGTAGCTGGTTCAACTGCTCAAGAAATTGTTAAAAAAATTAACAATCTAGAACAACTTTGCCATAACCTGAATGTTAACTTTTTCAGTATCGGTCATGTCAGCGAGGCGGAGAACATTGCCCTGATACCAGAAATTAACAAAAATACATCAATTATCTACTGCTCCAGCAACATAGGTGACACCGAAAGTGGTATCAATTTTGCCAATGCTAGGGAATCTGCCATAGTAATTAAGCGGATTTCTGAGGAAACAACCAATGGTTATGGTAACTTTCGTTTTTGTGCTTGGGCAAATTGTCCCCCAGGAATTCCCTTTTTCCCTGGTTCATACCATCAAGGCAACACCTCTTTTACCCTTGCTTTGGAGTTTCCTGACTTGGTAATGAAAGCATTTGCCAACTCTGAGAATTTGAGAGAAGCGGAAAATAATCTCCACTCAATCTTAGAAGCAGAGTTAACTAAAATCGAAACTTTAGCAGAAAAAATCTCCCAAGTATTCGAGATAGAATATCAGGGAATTGACTCTTCCCTAGCTCCGGCATTGGAGAGAGATGCCAGTATTGCCTTAGCTTATGAAAACCTAGGATTAACTAAATTTGGGTATCAAGGCACTCTCGCTATCTCTGCAATCATTACTCGCGTGTTGAAAAATTTATCAGTAAAATTGTGTGGTTACTCTGGTTTGATGTTACCAGTTTGTGAAGATGTAGGACTAGCTCAAAGAGCCAATGAGCAAACCTATAATCTTACTAATCTCCTTTTATATTCAGCAGTTTGTGGTTGTGGACTTGATACCGTTCCTCTTCCAGGAGATATAACTATTGAACAGCTAGAAGCGATCTTAATTGATTTAGCATCTTTGGCGATTAAGCTTAATAAACCCCTCTCCGCCAGATTATTCCCCATGCCTGGAAAACAAGCTGGGGAAATGACAGCATTCAATTCCCCATACCTTGTAGACTGTAGGATATTTAGAGTTGATTAATGTTTGTGGCTAACTCCTGAAGAATTAGACTTCGCATGATCAACTGTATCCCAAACCCTGTTGCTCGTTAAACTTCGGCTTTTAAATCGCTTACGAAGATTGCTAGTGCTAATTCTTCTAGTGAATTTTTGGCCCACAACATCGGGTCTACTTTCAGCAATAGCGGCAACAAGACCGAAAACAGCGAGACTTAGACAACCTAAGATGAGTTCCATTTTTTTGACCTCTGATTAATTTCTACATTTGCTTATACTGAATATTTCAATTGTAGAAATTAATTTTCAGTTTGAATGTAACAATATGCAACAATTGAGCTTAAGCAAGCCGCAATCTTTTTTTCAAAATTGATATTACAGTTTAAACGCTGAACGGCTTATCAATGATGCGTTTGTCCTGCTGTCAAACAAGGTGGAAACTTCATCCTGATACTTTTGTAGCCTTTGCCAATGTTCTATTTCTTGCTGTTATCGAAATTTTTCTTTTCAAAAGATTTGCCCCAATTGGTATAGCATGATCTTTATTAGGACTTGTGAACTCAACTGTCCTGCTGAAGTGATAGTGAAGGATCTCAGCCGTTTGGAGTCCCTTTGCTACTGCTTTAACAAATCAAGTTTTACATTAACGGCTGCCGCAGAATCAGTCACCATCAATGAAGCTTTAGCTTTGCAAAGTGTCGGCGGTGGTATTTTCATAGGAACTGATCATAATGTATTTGCTAATACAGCGAATCAAGTTCTAACAAACTTTGGCTTTGATAGTCTTTTTTCTGGTATATTTAATATCACCGATGATGGTTCTTTTGTGGGCGATTTATTGCTGGAACCTGAATCAGTTGGTGGAGATTTTTTCACTAACAACTTGGAAGGGGTTTCAACTTCTCAAGTACCTGTTGGTGAACATACATTAAATGCAAATGGAGCTAATCGTAATATTGAAATATTTGAAAACTTGTTTTCCTTAAGTCCAGGTAAAGTGTCGCATATTGGTGCAAGTTTTGAAACAGGAAGTGGGACAACCCCAATAGAGCCAAAATCAGTCCCAGAACCAGCAACAGGCATTGGTATCCTTTGTCTCAGTATTTTGATGTGGTTTCGCAAAATAACTTCTGCTTGAAATAGTGAAACCCAACACAGATACTTCTGCTGTTGGGTTTCGACGATGCTACAAATCTACTTTGATGCATACTAGTGCCGCTGCGCGGAATTAAGAATTAAGAATTAAGAATTCAGAATGCTTATAGAGTAAGAATTCTATCACTCTCAAACTGGCCAGTTACTTCTGCCGCACTGCACTAGCTTAATTCGATCTTAAAGAAACTATCAGCAGGTTTTTGGGCGATGGTAGTATCCCAGGAGATTTCTTGTAAAAAAGATTTGCTTGAGGTGGTTTCAACCACATCTACACCCCAGTTTCCTGGTTGAAGAGCATCTGGAGAGTCACTTGTGGCAGGAGTTGTTTTGATTCCCCCTAATACCAGAATATTCGGGAGAGCAGTTTCTCCAGAATGTTGGGTTTGACGCTTGTCTCGCATGGCTTGAGCACAAAGTTCCCCAACTTGCTGTGGCAAAAGTTCGGAAGTTGAGAACAAAATTTCCATAATCCAATGAGGATGACTCACCAGCCTACATTGGCAGGATGGGTGAGCACTCAATCCTAAGCGAAACACTTCTACAAATTCCTCTTTACTCAGAGGGGGTACAACGTCAGGGGAAACATTAAAATTGTGGGATAGTAGCATCCGCCCTGGAGCTATATTAGTCAAAATCGTTAATTATTTTCAAAAAAGTCAACCTTTTTAATTGTAGGGCACTATTCACGCATAAGTAATGAGCGCCTAACGGCGAATTAAGAATTAAGAATTAAGAATTAAGAATTCATTGATTTAATCGCCGAAAAAAAGGTTATAAACTAATCATATCAAGGTTTTCAGACCTAAATCAGTATTTTTTAGTTTCTGAAGAGTACCCAAGGAGCGCTTCGTGCGCCCAATTGAATGGGAGAAACAATTCTCTTCGATTAACTATTAGCCATTAGCTATTAGCCATTAGCCATTAGCTATTAGCCATTAGCCATTAGCTATTAGCCATTAGCCATTAGCCATTAGCCATTAGCCATTAGCTATTAGCCATTAGCCATTAGCTATTAGCCATTAGCCATTAGCCATTAGCCATTAGCCATTAGCCATTAGCCATTAGCCATTAGCCATTAGCTATTAGCCATTAGCTATTAGCCATTAGCCATTAGCCATTAGCCATTAGCCATTAGCCATTAGCCATTAGCCATTAGCCATTAATCTTGCCGCCGCCACCAGGCGCGTACTAGTTGAATTTCTGGGTAATTGTAACTTCCTCCTAGGTGTTCGCGAATAGTTTTGAGGGATTCATCGCCAACAGTTTGGATAGCTTTAAGTATCGGCTGTTGCTGCTCTGGGGAAACCAGCCTATTTAAATCTACTGGCTGCTTCATTTCAATTAGTTCACTCAGATGATTGATGATAGTTCTGGGGGAGAAACCTCTTCTTTCGGCGATTTCTTCTACACTCAAATCTTGCTGGTAAAGTTGCAGAGTCTTGATATGAGTATCAGAAGGAAGAGGTACTGGCAGTTTTTGTTCCTGGCAAAAGGCGCGGATTTCTGAAACAAATTGCTCCCCGTATTGGGTGACTTTGTAATCAGTGACCCCAGAGATTGTAGCAAATCCTTCTATCGTTTTGGGTTTGTTCCGCGCCATCAGCTTGAGGCTAGAATCAGCAAAGATAACGTAAGGGGGAACTGATTGAATGTCCGCTAGTTGCTTGCGTAACTTGTAGAGTCTCTCAAATAAAAGTTCTGCTTCTGCTTTTCTGGGGCTAATATCTGTTAAAGTCTTAGCCGTTGGTGTTGGGGTGACAGCAATCTGAACCTGACGTTGCTTGCGCAGTATTTCCCAACTACGTTTGTTGAGCTTCAGTACCCGGTAACCATCGGTAGTTTCGTCCATTAAACCTTGGTGCAAAAGCGATCGCGCGAGCATTTTCCAAGCATCTGCTGTTCTATCTTTGCCGATACCATAGGTAGAGAGTAGGTGATGCCCATACTGCTCCACTTTCTTCTTCCTTGAACCCCGCAGCACATCAATAATGTGAGTCATGCCAAACCTTTCCCGGCAACGTGCCACACAGGAAAGGAACTTTTGGGCTTCAATTGTCCAGTCTTCTACTGGTTTAGGATTACGACAGTTGTCACAGTTATCACAATTACCTGGAAATCGCTCACCAAAGTAGCGCAGTACAATTGTCCTGCGACAGTCTGTGCCTTCGGCATAGTCAATTACCTGGCGCAGCTGTTGACGAGCAACTCGTTGCTCTTTAGGGTCGGGTTTTTGGTCGATGATATAGTCAATTCTAGGGATATCAGCGGTGCTGAAGAAAAGGGTACAATGAGCTACTTCTCCATCTCGTCCGGCTCGTCCTGATTCTTGATAGTAACTCTCTAGGTTACGAGGTAAGTCGTGATGGATGACAAAGCGTACATCTGGTTTATTGATACCCATACCAAAGGCGATAGTGGCTACCATAATTTGCACGTCATCCCGGATAAAGCGAGTTTGATTAGTTGATCTAGCTTCGTCACTCATCCCAGCATGGTAAGGTAAGGCAGAAATGCCATCATTCTGTAGCCGGAAAGCAATTTCATCTACCTGGCGACGACTGAGACAGTAGATGATACCTGAACCTTGATGGGAGCGGATTTTTTGTAATAGCTGGTTGTAGCTTTGGCGCTGTTTCGGTTGAACATCATAGTAGAGGTTAGGACGATCAAAGCTAGCAATATGTATTCCTGGTTGGCGCAGGGTCAACTGTTGGATAATGTCTTGTTGTACTCTTCCTGTAGCTGTGGCAGTCAGAGCCAGCATCGGGATATCTGGATAACGCTGGCGCAGATGTCTCATCTGCCGGTATTCTGGACGGAAGTCATGTCCCCACGCAGAAACGCAATGAGCTTCATCAATAGCAAAGGCAGAAATACCAATTTGTGATTGCACGCTGTCTAGAAATGGCAGAAATTTCTCTGCTAACAACCTTTCTGGAGCCACGTAGAGGAGCTTAATCTTACTTTTGAGGATCGCTTGTTCCCGCGATCGCACTTCTGCTAAGCTCAGGCTACTATTAAGAAATGTTGCACCAATACCATTATCTCGCAGGGAATCCACCTGGTCTTGCATCAGGGAAATGAGGGGAGATACTACTACTGTTAAGCCCGGTTTTAGTAGTGCTGGCAGTTGGAAACATAAGGATTTACCACCCCCAGTAGGCATAATCACCAGTAAATCCCTATCTTGCAGTGCTTCTTCAACGATTTGTCGTTGTCCTGGACGAAAGGTATCGTAACCAAAGAAATGTTTGAGTGCTTCCTCCAAAGATTGCGACTGGTACATGGTGGATGATATTAGCGCTGATGATGGAATTATTCTACCAAGGGCAGAAGTCTAAAATAGCAGTCAAGCCTTTATATTAGAATGAGCCAAATTAGTCTTTAGAAGGCTACTTCTCAAGAGTAAATGCTGAAAATTCCCTACCAAAACAAGAGTGAGCTGAGGCTCAAAGCTCCGATACCACTGACTCAGCACCCTGCTGCTGTCTATCTTGATAGTCTGTCCTCAGGTTCAGTTTCTACTATGAGGCAAGCATTGGATGCGATCGCATCGATACTGACTAATGGTGAGTGCGATGCTATGACCTTGGATTGGTCTCAACTAAGATATCAGCACACCATGTCAGTGCGTACAACTCTCAAACAGCAGTTTGCTCCGGCAACAGCTTCCAAAATGCTCTGTGCTTTGAGAAGGGTGTTATTGGAAGCCTTAAGGTTTGATTTAATCGATCCCCTCGACTATGCTAAGGCTGTGGACTTACCAAGTATCAGACCAAGTGGTAAACTCAGAGGTCGTGCTCTGAGTCAAGATGAGATTAGTTCTCTGCTCAGTGTTTGCCAGAATTCCCGAGGAGCGATTGGACTGCGAGATTTGGCTCTGCTTGGCATTCTACGCGGCGGTGGCATTCGTCGAGCTGAGGTGGTGAAGCTAGAATTGAGGGACTTTAACCCTGAGACTGGTGCTCTGGAAATTCGCGAGGGGAAAGGTGGTAAGGATAGGACAGTTTACCTGCCAGAGGGAGCTATTCCTCTGGTATTAGATTGGCTGGAAGTTAGGGGTAGCGAACCGGGGCCCCTACTCTGTCCAGTTAGGAAAGGTGGTAGGGTAGAGTACAGGCACATGAGTCCAGATGCTGTGCTTAAGATTGTTAGGAGACGGGCGAAAGAGGCTGGGGTAGAGTCGTTTAGTCCTCATGATTTTAGGAGGACTTTTTGCTCAGATTTGCTGGATGCTGGCATTGATATTGTAACGGTGCAAAAGTTAGCAGGTCATGCCTCTCCTGTTACTACTGCTAAATATGATAGGAGAGGTGAGGAAACGAAGCGGAGAGCGGTGCAGAAGTTGGAATTTAGAATTTAGAATTTAGAATTTAGAATTTAGAATTGAGATAGGTAGGTTGGGTGGAGCGATAACGTAACCCAACGCCAGTAACACTTGGTTACGAATGGCGTAGTACAGCGAATAAAGAGTGTGAAGTAAGATAAATCATAGGCTATCCAATTGTGCTCTCGGATGGTTGATTTTTCTCCCTATTTAAAGTTTATTTTTACTAATCCTCCTTACCGAGACACATTATCCCGGTACACAGCTACAGATGCGATTGATTTGGTGTTGGAAGCGCATTGGCAAGCGACTCTATGAAATTTTCCGTCAGCGAAAGCAACTGTCCGGTAAGCGATCGCAACCGTAATTTTAGGTGTTAGGTTTTTAATAAATTCAGTTTCGGGTAAAACCGATGACCTTAAGTTCTGGGTGGGTGTGGAAGCTAACGGTATAAGTGGATTTGGTATTACCTATTTTGCCCACTAATCCTGATAAGAATCTCTGGAATCGACAACACAGGTACAGATGAACTAAAAAATCCTTGCTTGTCACGTGTCACAATTGCATCTACCCCTTGGGAAACAGCACAAGCGATTTGAATAGCATCCTCAAAGTCAGCCAAAACGGAATCAAATGCTGATTCCAAAACTGCTCGGTTCACAGAACAAATTTCCATAGCTGTCAGTGTCAAAGATACTGCCTGCCGTGCTTGTTCAATGCTTTGAGCATGTCTTCGGGCAATATAAAAAATATCCGTGAGTGTGGTGGCTGTGGCATATCCAACAATTCTACCGGAATTGATCGCTTGGAACAAAAGTTCTGCGTCTTGGAAAAATGGTTCTCGTTGCAACAAAAAATCTAGGATAATATTAGTATCGAGCAAAACTCTCACTGAAGATATCTCTCCACCCGCCGCTCTTCCAACATGGCAACCACTTCTTTATCCGTTGGTGCTAGCTGCTCTGTTTTTAACAAGCCTCGCATCCGTCGAATGGCAGCAGAACGTTCAGTCTGGGAATTTGAGGTATTCTGCAATGATTCAATAATAGCACTCACCAGTGCAAGGCGATCGCTAGGTGATAGCTTAAAAGCTTCCTCCTTAAGCTCTTGCAATAACATAAACTGCTCCTGTAGTTAGGTGTTAGGTATCTGAGGATGATTTTAGCAACGGGTAAGATGCCAGGGCGATCGCCTCAGTGTTCATGACCCAGATGGAAACGCTATATTCTGAACTCCTGACTCCACTTGATATTACTAGCAGGATGCTAGTTCCGCGACACGAAGTCTGATCGCGCCCTCATTTCAATAATCAGACAATAAACAAAATGTCAACAGTCGCAATTTAGCTGTGCTAATTTTTTAGTCATCGAACCCCTTTCCCTGAATTACTCTTCCCTCAACATTTTCCCACTTTTACCACGAGATTATTAGGGTTGAAGCCATTAAATTGACTGTTTCAGAGAAAAAAAGTTATAGAGGTACTATTATACTAAGTTTATATCATTTTTTGTTTTTTAGTTCAAGCGCTGAAACCACGTAATCTCGTAAAAATTCAGCGCCAACATTATCAAAAATTTCTTTAACTTGAAGCCAGAATGATTGAAATTACTTAATGCAAGCGTCATTGGTCATTAGTACAAAGGACAAATTGCCACAAACCCGATGTAGGGGCGAAGCATTTGGGCAACAATTTAAGTAGATAGTCCAAAGTATACCTCACCAAATGCTTCGCCCAGCCCGTATCTGTTTTGATAGGTATTAGATTCTTAAAGAAGGAATAAGATGGTAAGTGCTTTATCTTAGGCGGATTTGTATAAAACCTAAAACCTAAAACCTAAAACCTTCCCTCAATAAGCATCCTGCAACTCATAAAAGTCCGGCGAGATGTAATCCTTGCGCAAAGGCCAACCTACCCAATCTTCCGGCATCAAAATCCGCTTGAGGTTGGGATGACCCTCAAAAATGATGCCGTACATATCGTAGGTTTCCCGCTCTTGCCAATCAGCACCTTTCCAAATCCAATATAAGGAAGGGACCTGAGGATTATCTCGAGGTAAGAATACCTTCACCCTAACTTCTTCAGGTTTGTCAGCATCATCACTAACCTTAATTAAATGATAAAAGCTGACCAAATCATCACCAGGTCCAGCATCATAGGCCCCTTGGCATTGCAGGTAGTTAAACCCATAGGCATAGAGAGCTGTAGCCACTGGCACCAAAACAGCTGAGTCAACTTTAAGCACCTCAACTCCCAGGTGATCCGGCTCCAGTGACTCATGCTGAAAACCGTTTTGCTGCAGCCAGCTGGAAATTTTCCCCGTTTCTACCAACTGGGAAGCTTCAGCTTGTTCCTCTGTAGGTTTTGCTTCTTCAGCCACGTTCTACCTCCTGCTTTTGAGTAGACTTCAGAGCTGGCGGTACTGGCATGCCCATAGCTTCAGTCAACTCCTTCGGTGGATTATTACGCTCCTGAGAGTCCAGGTACTTCCCAGTCAAAATCTCCGGTACAACTTTCATGTTGTGAGTTGTGCTGTAGTACCGATGGGTTTGTTTAATTTGAGATCGTTCTTGGATGGATTCGTTAGCAACCTTCTTACGTAACTTGACGATCGCATCCATAATTGCTTCTGGACGAGGAGGGCAACCAGGAATGTAGACATCTACAGGAATTAACTTATCCACCCCTCGCACTGCTGTAGGAGAATCCACACTGAACATACCACCAGTAATGGTGCAGGCTCCCATAGCAATTACATATTTTGGTTCTGGCATTTGCTCATAGAGACGCACTAAGGCTGGTGCCATTTTCATCGTTATCGTACCTGCAGTGACGATTAAGTCTGCTTGCCTAGGACTACAACGGGGTACTAGTCCAAATCGGTCAAAGTCAAACCGGGAACCAATCATCGCCGCAAATTCAATGAAGCAGCAGGCAGTGCCATACATCATCGGCCACAGGCTAGAAAGCCGTGCCCAGTTGTGCAGATCATCTACTGTAGTCAAAATGACATTCTCCGAGAGGTCTTGAGTAACTGATGGTTGCTCAATCGGGTTGAGAATGCGTTCTTTTTGTTGCTGTTGGGTAATAGTTGGGTTCATGACCATTCAAGGGCTCCTTTTCGCCACGCATAAACAAGAGCAACGACCAGAATAGCAATAAAGATTAAGGCTTCAATGAAAGCCAGTACTCCCAAGCGATGGAAAGCAACTGCCCAGGGATAGAGGAAGACTGTTTCAACATCAAAAATCACGAATACTAGGGCAAACATGTAGTAACGGATGTTGAACTGAATCCAAGCTCCTCCTACTGGTTCCATACCAGATTCATAGGTGGTAAGCTGTTCTGGACCGCGATTGCTAGGTCGCAGTAGCTTAGATGCTGACAGTGCCAGCAAGGGAACTAAACTCGAAGCTAACAAAAAGCCTAAGAGATACTCGTAGCCGCTAAGAACAAACACAGTAGTTATCTACCAAAAACTGGCGTTATCACTTCTTTACATTCTTCTACATATTATAGAGTCATTGATCATTAGTACAAAGGACCAATGACCAATGACCAATGACAAAGCGGCGGGGGGACATTTCCTCCAACTCCTTTAATGAGTAGGCTTCCCCGTCGCTTTTGCAAAAAATACTACTTAGCTTAAGAAAGCGCTACATTTATGCGATAATTTTTAACATACGTTAGCATTTGCAGATTTAATTTCTAATCTTTCTGCGATCAATGAGCGAGCAAGCCAAAGAGCAAACCCTGGCTGAACAAGCGCCAGACAATTATGAGTGTCGCGTCTGCGGCTATGTGTATGAACCAGGCAAGGGAGATAATAATGGCAATGTTTCCCCGGGAACATTGTTTACAGATTTATCCAACGACTGGCGCTGTCCTATTTGCGGTGCTAGAAAGACTCAGTTTGACAATGTTGGTGCGAGTGATGCCCCTTCTGGGTTTCAGGAGAACCTACAATTTGGTCTTGGGGTCAATACTTTAACTCCAAGGCAAAAGAATGTCCTAATCTTTGGTTGCCTAGCCTTGGGCTTTTTATTCTTTTTGAGCCTTTACGGTTTGCAATAAAGTTAGCTTTTACTAGTTCTGCAATTTATGAGCTATTTGATGAGAACGCTGAAACAAGTTGTAATACTTTTAGCGATCGCTTTGTTTTGTGTCAGTTGTAGTAAGGTTCCCTCCCTGAGCTACAATCCCTGGCAACTTGTTCCTTTGCCAACAGAATCTACCTTACAGGACATTGGTTTTACCAGTGACCCCAATCATGGTTGGATTGTGGGCAGTAATTCCACGATTTTAGAGACTGGGGATGGGGGTAAAACCTGGCAGGAACTCGAACTCGAACTAGGAGAGCAGAACTACCGCTTAAACTCTATCAGTTTTGCCGGTGAGGAAGGCTGGATTGCTGGCCAACCAGGAATTATGTTGCATACAACTAATGGCGGCAAATCTTGGTCTCGTATTCCCTTAAGTGAAAGACTACCAGGGGAGCCAAACACGATTTTGGCTCTGGGTCCTCAATCAGCGGAGATGAGCACCACTGTTGGAGCAATTTACCAGACTCAAGACGCTGGTAAAAGTTGGCAAGCCATGGTTCAAGAAGCAGTAGGAGTAGTCCGCAATATTTCCCGTTCCGAGAATGGTAAATATGTTGCTGTTTCTGCTAGAGGTAACTTCTACTCAACTTGGGAACCTGGTGAGACAGCTTGGGTACAACACAATCGTAACAATTCCAAGCGTCTTCAGAATATGGGATTTACCCAAGATGGGCGCATTTGGCTCCTAGCGAGGGGTGGTCAAGTACAATTTACTAGTGCTGAAGACCCGGAAGCTTGGGAAGAAGCTAAATATCCTGAGATGTCATCAGGTTGGGGTTTACTGGACTTAGCTTACCGCACAACTGAAGAAATTTGGTTAGTAGGTGGTAGTGGTAATTTACTTTGTAGTTTTGATGGTGGTCAAACTTGGCAAAAAGACCAAGAAATTGAAAACGTCCCCTCAAACTTATACAAAGTGGTCTTTGTAACACCAGAACAGGGATTTATCATTGGCAATAACGGTGTTTTGCTTAAGTATGAGGAATCGGCACAAGCAGCTTGAAATAAGCGAAATTCCTTGTATCATAGCAAACCGTTTTTGTATGATGGTTATTGAATTTTAAATTGTCCTTATTGAGGAGAAATCACTAATGTCAGGAACAACTGGAGAGCGCCCTTTTGGGGATATTGTTACCAGTATTCGTTACTGGGTAATTCATTCGGCTACCATCCCAGCTTTATTTATTGCAGGATGGCTATTTGTGAGCACAGGTCTTGCCTATGATATTTTTGGTACACCCCGTCCTAACGAGTACTTTACTCCAGCACGGCAAGAAGTACCCCTTGTGGACAACCGATATGAAGCTAAACAGCAAATAGAACAGTTTATTAAGTAAGTTGTTGTCAAAGAGGATAATAAATCATGACTAGTCAGACCCCCAATCAGCCAATTTCCTATCCAATTTTTACAGTTAGGTGGTTAGCTGTTCATACACTAGCTGTACCGACAGTGTTTTTCCTGGGCGCGATCGCAGCTATGCAATTTATTCAACGATAGGAGAAAAGATATATGCGCGAACGGACTCCCAATCCTAATAGACAGCCGGTTGAACTCAATCGGACTTCCCTTTTCTTAGGTCTATTATTGATTTTTGTTCTCGGTGTTTTGTTTTCCAGTTATTTCTTTAATTAACTGGAACTAAGTAAAATTATTTTTGCATTGAATTAGGAGGTAAGAACAGTGACAGAAGGTGGTAAGATTCCTTTATGGGTAGTGGCAACTATTGCTGGTACAGGTGCAATTGTAGTCCTCAGTCTTTTCTTTTATGGTGCCTATGTAGGAGTTGGTTCTTCTATGTAGGAATCATCAACAAATTGAGTTTAACAAGTAATTAATTTAATGCTTGTTGATAGCTAAATATTGATTAAAAAACCGCTGTTTTTTGAATAGCGGTTTTTTAGTATGAATGAACCACAAAGACACAAAGGACACAAAGGAAGAAAAGAAGAAGAGTCATCTTTTGCCGCTCACCCTACGGGTATACCTTTTTTTTCTAAATTCTAAATTCTAAATTCTAAATTCTAATTCCCCAATTCTCAGTTGGATATGACAGGCTGGAAGAAGAGCTACTCCTCGGTATAACTTCTATGCAGGATTCCCGCAATTACTACAAAATTCTACAAGTATCAACGGAAGCCACCACTGAGAATATCAAACAAGCTTACCGTCGCCTTGCTCGTCAGTATCACCCCGATTTGCATCCAGAGAATCCAGAAGCGGCAGAGAGATTTAAAGAAATTTGCGAAGCTTACGAAGTTCTTTCTGACTCAGTGCAGCGTACTCAGTACGATCAAGGGTTTGACTACAATAGGAGTAGGGCGAAAAAAGCTGGCATGAGTCATCAAGACTTCTATGTTCGAGCAGTTGCCAAAGCTCTGGAGATAGATTATCGAGGAGCAGTTGAAGATTATAGCCAAGCTATTGAACTCAATCCCAACTTTGTTGAAGCTTACCTCAAGCGGGGAGAGATATTCTACAAACTCGGAGATGCACGAGGAACCCTCAGGGATTGTAATCAAGCACTTAGCCTGAATCCCAATTTAGTTCAAGCTCACTACTACAAGGGAAGAGCACGTTATCGATTAGGATATACTCAAGCAGCAATCGAAGCTTATACCCAAGCAATTAGTCAGGAGCCTGATCATGCTGGAGCTTACTATCATCGGGGTATAGCTTACAACGACTTGGAAGAACGCTCCCATGCTCTTCAGGATTTGCAACAAGCAACAACTCTTTTTAGTGAGCAAGGGGATGGTACTGGCTACCAGTTGGCACAGGAAACTCTTAAAATCTTCAACAGAACTTCAAGGAAACTTCCCATAGTTGCAGTGAAGACTGTGGTTGGTGATGCACTGAGGACTTTCCAGTTGTTTGCCATTAATCCCGTTGGTGGACTTTTAGCAGCTTTTGTGAGACTTGATCAACAACAGATAGCATCAGTGGGAATAGTCTTTGCCTTAGTATTCGACGGCTGCTTTGTCTGTGGGATTGACTTGGGATGGCAAGATTTACTCCCTCAGGTTTCCCGATTCAAGCTGATGGCGGTGGGTATCGTACCATTTGTTAGCTTGGCAGTTGTAGGTAGAATAGCTCGTTTAATCTGCCGCTGTCGGGGAAGTTGGGCTGGTGATATGTTCGTGGCTGGTGCTACTCTTCTGCCAGGAGGGTTTCTGGCTTTAGCAAGCGGTGTTTCTAATAGTTTAGGTGTCCAAGCAATGATTGCGATCGCAGTATTTGCCAGTTGTTATATTATTCTTACCCTTTACAGTGGCTGTACTCAAATTTCTAATCTTTCAGAACAAGTCGGAACACTGTTGGTTCCGTTGATGTTGTTGGTGAGTGGATGGTGCTTTTATTTTGCTTTTCAGGTAATGGTAATGTGAGTCAACCAATTTAGACAAAGCTGCTCAAGATCCCTAAAATATTTGGTAAATTTTCAACGGAGTATTCCTGTAAATCTAATACTACCACTTCACCTTCTAACTCTAAAAATTGCCAAATAGTTCCAGTAGTAATAGCCCCATAAATTTTGGAAATATCGTTACCTTGACGTTGGTTGAAAATTTGAGCAGCAACCATTTCTGCTATGCATTGAGCCAAACCAGATTTGAGATTGTCATTTTTAGCTTCTACTAAGGCAATAACGGGTGATTCGATAAAAAATTGTTGTGTGGAATTACTAATGATAAAATCGCAAAAACCATTCAATCCAAGTTCTAGATCTACATTAAATTCAATACCAGAAAATAAGCTTATTTGTTGATTTAAATGTTTTTTAATTGCCACTAGAATAGGGGCTACTATTAATTCAGATCTAGCTTTTTCTGAACCAATAGCCACTGCTAAAGGCAAATATTCTTCTAAGGATTCAATAAGAAATTGACTTGGGTAAACTTCTGGTAAATTGTTGAATTTTCCTTTAATTCCTGTCAGAGTTATGTTAAATTTTTGTTTGAGTTCATTTAAGGTAAATTTACTGTAAGGCATGGATTGATACTATGCAAAATACTAGGGTTGATTTTATGCTAAATCTGGGTTAGGTGATTTGTGGAAATAAAAATATCAGTGAACGGTGCGTTAGCTAAGACTACCGTGGCAGGTCTAAAACTGTAGGTTGGGTGTAACGAAGTGAAACCCAACGGAATATGCTCCGATGTTGGGTTACGCTATCGCGACCTCCAACCTACTTATTCCACTATTTTAGTCGTGCCATTGATCAAGTCTATCGTTAGCATCTTTTGACAGCTTGAGACAATAACCAATCGATGCCAGACCCCCAGTCGCGGTGATAGTCCCCTCATTAACTTTGCCTAGAAAGACAAGACCAACTCCGGCAAAACTGATCAGAATACAGGTTGTGGTTGTGACCAGAGCCAGGTTGAAACTCTGACGAGCTTGGCGTAATCTTTCTTGGGCAATAATCTGTTCGACTGTAGAGTCAGAGTTGGAGGTTAGTTTATCATTCATCGGTTTTGTTGTGTCTAAACTTTATACTTCCAATGTGGCTCGAAATCTCTGAAATCCAGACTACACAATGATTGAATTGCCAATTACTTGTGATTTTTTTATGATTGTCTTATGTCTCAGTTGTGATCGAGCAAGCGATCGCTTTCCAAGATGCCTTAGACAATGACGGACAATAGCCGTAGAAAAAAAAGAAGATAATGAAACTTGACTTGAAACGACGCGGAGCTATCTTTGAGGACTCTCCAGGCGATCGCTCTAAAGTTTTAAGCCCTCGCTGATTTAAGATTTTGGGAGAGTTGCTCAGTGTTCTCGAAGAGTAGCACTTGAGCAGTAATGTAGGGGTGAAGCATTTGGGCAACAATTTAAGAGCAAACAGGAAATGTATTCTATCCAAATGCTTCACCCTAATGTGAACCCATTATCCAAGTGCTTTACCCCAAAGTACCGAACGCGCCGAGGGTGAAGCATTCCGATACCAAGATCCAAGACAACCTCCGAGAGATTCTTCCTCGAATGCTTCACCCCTACAAGCTCATAATTTATCTAGAATTGCACCAAATGCGATCGCATTCAATGTTGGGGCTTTCCTATTTAGGAGGCAATTTAAGAGCAAACACGAAATGTATTCTATCCAAATGCTTCACCCTAATGTGAACCCATTATCCAAGTGCTTTACCCCAAAGTACCGAACGCGCCGAGGGTGAAGCATTCCGATACCAAGATTCAAGCAACCTCCGAGAGATTCTTCCTCGAATGCTTCACCCTAATGTGAACCCATTATCCGAGTGCTTTACCCCAAAGTACCGAACGCGCCGAGGGTGAAGCATTCCGATACTAAGATCCAAGACAACCTCCGAGAAATTCTTCCTCGAATGCTTCACCCCTACAAGGTCATAATTTATCTAGAATTGCACCAAATGCGATCGCTCTCAATTGATAATGCCGATTTGGTATCAGATACCTTTTAGGAGCTGCCGTAGTTCCCGCATGGCAAATCCTGTAACCTGCTCAGCCGCCTGTTGAACAACACGATTTTTGACTGTACTTTATTAATTATTCATTGCTAATCAGATTTCTTTTTTAAATAGCATTGCCAGATATCCTTTGAGCTTCAATATAAAGATCATGATCAGACCATAATATTTCATTACGTTTTCTAACCTTCTCTAGGAGATCATGCTTTAGGCTGTCTTTGTTGTCTGGATAGCTTGCCACCCCAATAAATCGTTTTCCTTTATTACTTAGACCATTGATACCCCATTCCGTGAGAATGTGTTCATGGCTCAGCTCAAGTTGACTAAGATGATCAATAAGCTCCTCAATATCGTATCTATAAGTCGTAAACTTAACTTCAAAATCTGTTTGCCCTGAATCGTTATACCTCCATTGAAGAATGTCCTTTTTGCCTTCTATCGATTTCTTCCATTGATAGCCATCAATAACAATCGATTCTGGTAACCAGTCGATTACTAGTGAGTTTTTGGCATCAATCCAATCGGTAGATCTAGAACTATACAAAAAAGCTGTATGATCAAGAACAATAAACCCTCCTTTATTTAAATGATCTTTGGCATTTTTTAAAGCTTTAAGTCTCTCGATATCACTACTTAAGTGCTTTAATACAGACAAAGAGAAAACTACTAAATCATATTTTTTATTGTTTTTAAATGAACACATATCTGTATTGACAAACTCAATAATGGTGTCATCAAACTTATGCTCTGCATAATATTTTCTCCCTTGAGCTATCATTTCATCACTCAAATCAATACCAGTAATCTCTTTCGCTTCTGTCATAAATATGGGAAATAATCGACCCATTCCGCAACCTAGTTCTAAGATAGATTTTGGCTTCAATATTTCAATTAAATCCTCATAGAGAGAAAAATCCATCTTGAATGCATTCATGATCTCATCATAGAAATAGGTGGATTTATTATATTCTGATTGGCTTAAACTCATGTCATTTATTGTTTAACTAGTAATGAGGGAATTATACCAAATTTCGGTTTCTTAAAAGCCACTGGCAAGATGCCAGTTCCACAATCGACACCCCACACCATCACTTCCAATCTAGGTAGGGCTTGCTGAATAAATAACAAGTAACAAGTAACAAGTAACAAGTAATTTGATTTTATCAATTTTTTCCTACCTCCTGCCTCGAAGCCTTGTTTCTTTCGAGGCAAGCTTCTAGCTTTTGAGCGAGAACTTGGATGTGGGATGAGCGCATCATGGTATAGTGATCGCCAGAAATCTCATAGGTTGCCAATTCCTCTGTGGTTAAAGAATTCCAGCCTCGGTCTTCGGCGGTCGAACTGGCACAAAACAGGACTACCTTACCAGAATAAGGCTGAGGTTGATAATTAGCGATCGCAATTCGGTTGGCTTTGAATACCTCGAATAAGTGACGCATTTGCTCCATACCTATTTCTGGTGGCAGGAGATTGAGGCGTTTGGCTACGGTGAAGATATGCTGTAATTGCTCTTCGGGCTGGAGTTGTGCGAGGTTGAGTTGTGTTAGGGGTAATTCTGTGCCAAATAAACCGCTTAAATCTGCTGCTAGAGAATTGGCTAAAGAGGCTTCATCGGGTTCTAGTTCAAACAGGTTGCTGGGTGCATAGCTATCAATTAAAGCCAGCAGTGCCACTTCTTCCTCAGATGCTTGCAATTGTTGTGCCATTTCCCAAGCAACAACACCACCCATAGACCAACCACCAATATAATAGGGGCCATTAGGCTGAATTCCTTGTAAGGCTTTAATGTAGATAGTCGCCATGTCTTCAATTTTGGTTAAGGGTTTTTCTTGACCATATAAACCTTGAGATTGCAAGCCATAGAATGGTCGATTTTTGCCTAAATGACGGGCTAATTCGGCATAACACAGAACGTTGCCACCAACAGGATGTACGCAGAACAAGGGTGGTAATTCTCCTGAACTTTGAATAAGAACTAAGGAAGAATCTGCATCAACATCACTCTTAGAGTTGAGCAGAGTCGCTTGGCTTTCGATTGTGGGTTCAGTAAATAACGTTGTTAAAGGTAAATGAATGCCCAACTGCTGTTCAATGCGAGCCATTAAGCGCACTGCTAGCAGCGAATGACCCCCGATATCAAAGAAATTGTCTCGTACTCCTAGGGTAGGGATATTGAGAACCTCCAACCAAATTTGGGACAGTTTTAGTTCTACTGGGTTACGAGGAGGAATAAAGCTAGTATCTTGGGAGAAATGATCCGCATCTGGTATGGGTAGGGCGCGACGCTCAACCTTACCATTGGGAGTCAGAGGTATTGTATCTAACAAGACAAAAGCAGCAGGAACCATGTAGTCGGGTAGCTTGGTTTTGAGGAAACTGCGCAACTGTGTGAGTTCTACTTCTCCTTGAGTAACAAGATAGGCAACAAGGCGCTTTTCTCCGGTCGAGTCTTCTCTAGCAATAACCACGACTTCTTGCACTTCTGGATGTTGAGCTAGGATGGCTTCAATCTCTCCGAGTTCGATACGGAAGCCTCGAATTTTGACTTGGTTGTCGATGCGTCCGATAAATTCGATGTTTCCATCCTTCAGGTAGCGTGCCTTATCTCCGGTTTTGTAAAGGCGAGAACCTGGTTCGTTACTAAAGAGGTTAGGGATAAACTTGGCTTGAGTTAGTTGAGGATGGTTGAGATAACCTCGTGCTAACCCTGCACCTCCAATGTGGAGTTCTCCTGGCACACCGATGGGGACAGCTTGGAGGTGATGATCTAAAATGTGAATTTGGGTATTAGCGATCGCTTTCCCAATTAATACAGAGGCATTTTCGCTGCTCTCTATCTGTTCCGAAGTACTGACTGGGTAAATAGTTGACCAAACCGTTGTTTCTGTTGGACCATATAGGTTCCATACACAAGAGCCTTTTTCTCGTAACTGAGTAGCCAGTTGTACTGATAAAGCTTCGCCACCACAGATAATTTTCAATTGCGGATTACCCTGCCAACCGACAGCTAGCAGCATCTGCCAAGTTGCTGGGGTGGCTTGCATCACTGTCGCACCAGAACGTTCCAATTCTAATGACAGCTGTTTCCCATCAGCAGCTATGTCTCGACTAGCAACAACAGTTTTAGCTCCGACTATTAGTGGCAAGTAAATCTCTAGGGTGGCAATATCAAAACAGATCGTGGTAACAGCCAAGATTACGTCAGTATCGGTTAACCCTGGTTTTACTGCCATTGAACAGAGAAAGTTAACCACAGATTGATGGCAGATTTCTACTCCTTTGGGTTTTCCTGTAGAGCCGGAGGTGTAAATGACATAGGCTAGGTTATCAGGTTTTACATTAGCTTGGAGATTACCTCTGTTGTAGGTAGAGAGGAATTCCCTGTCATTATCTAAACAGATCAGGTGCTGTGGTAAAGATGGTAATCCAGTGGCTAATTGATGAGTGGTTACTAGAACCGTTGCTTGTGAGTTATGAAGGATATAGGCTAGGCGCTCTGATGGATAATCTGGATCTAAGGGTACATAAGCTGCACCAGCTTTGAGAATCCCTAACAGTCCGATGATCATTTCGATAGAGCGTTCAATATAGATACCGACTAGTACCTCTGATTCAACACCCAAGCTTTGCAAATGCCGCGCCAATTGATTTGCCTGCTCATTTAATTGCCGATAGGTTAATTGTTCATCCTCACAAACTACTGCCATAGCATCGGGAGTCCGCTCCACCTGTTCTTCAAACAATTGATGGATGCATTTATTCTGGAGATACTCTGCTTTGGTATCGTTCCACTCTACTAACAACTGATGGCGTTCTGAGGTCGTTAGTAACGGGAGTTCATCAACTCGCTCTTGGGGATTAGTAGCGATCGCTTCGAGCAATATCTTAAAATGCCCTATGGCTCGATGGATGGTTGCTGGCTCAAACAAATCCCGATTGTATTCCCAAAATCCACTTAACCCTGATTCTGTCTCCTCAAGGGACAGGAACCAATCGAACTTGGCAATTTCGCTTGCAAGGGGCAACCAATTAAAAGTTATCCCCGGTAACTCCAAAGGTTCCATTGGTGCATTTTGTAGAGCAAACATCACCTGAAATATGGGTGTGTGGCTAAGACTGCGTTGTGGTTGTAGTGCTTCTACCAACTGCTCGAAGGACAAATCTTGATGAGCGTAAGCATCCAAAGAAACTTGCCGTACTTGTTCCAACACTTCGGCAAATTTCTGATTCCCTGCCAGCTGAGTACGTAGTACCAGGGTATTGATAAAAAAGCCAATTAGTGGCTCCATTTCACTACGATTCCGGTTAGCGATGGGAGTTCCAACTACAATATCTGCTTGGTCACTATAGCGATATAGTAAGGTACTAAATGCGGCGAACAGAGTCATAAATAAGGTTGTTCCCGAATCTTGACTGAGAGCTTTTAGCTGTTGAGTTAGTTCGACTCCAAGCCCAAAAAATTCTTTGCCACCTCTGGATGTTTGCACCTGGGGACGCGGGTAGTCTGTTGGTAGTTTTAACAGCGGTGGTACCCCTGCTAATTGTTGCTGCCAGTAATCTACTTGTGGCGCTAGCGTTTGGGCAGTTAAACATTGTCTTTGCCAACAAGCAAAGTCAGCATATTGGATGGACAGTTCTGGTAATGGTGAGGGTTGCCCTAACACATAAGCTCGATAGAGAACTTCCAGCTCGTGGTAAAATACCCCCATCGACCAACCATCGGTAAGGATGTGGTGCATGGTCAGCAATAATACATAATCATCTACTGCCAACTGCAATAGAGTAACTCTCACTAAGGGATCTTTGACTAGGTCAAAAGGTTGTCGAACTTCTGCTAAACCCAAACGCTGCACTTGGGAGAGTTGTTCCTCTGTTGGCAAATGCTGTAAATCAATGATGGGTAGATTCAAAGTTCGTTCTGAGGCAATAACCCGAATGGGAGAGCCATCTACCGTCTGATAATTAGTCCGCAAGCTTTCGTGACGACGGACTATTTCTTGTACCGCCTTTTGCAAAGCTTCTACTTGCAGTAAACCAGATAGGCGCACACCTTCCAACTCGTTATAGGTTAAACTACCCTCTTGTAATTGGTCGAGAAACCACAATCGTTGTTCCGCAAAGGACAAAGGTAGTTCTCTATCCCGCTTAATCGGTTGTATTAGGGGCAATTGTAGTGAAGGTTGATTGACACTGGAGCTTAATATTTCCTCGCTGAATTCTGCCACTGTAGGAGATTCAAACAACCGATGCAAGGATAGTTCGATTTTAAAAGTATCCCGTACTCGTGAAATCAGTTTAGTCGCTTGGATGGAGTCGCCGCCTAAGAGAAAGAAGTTGTCTAATACCCCAACCTCGCTTTCTCCCAAAACTTCAGTCCAAATACTCAGGAGAATTTCTTCAGTGGGGGTTCGCGGTGCCACCAGTTCCACATCCAATAGTGTGCGAGACTGATTGGGTTCAGGTAAGGCGCGTCGATCCGCTTTGCCATTGGCTGTCAGGGGCAGTTCGTCCAAAAGGACAAATGCGGAGGGAATCATGTAGTTTGGTAGTTTTTCTTGGAGAAACTGACGCAATTGAGGTGCTAATTGATGATTTTTGGCTCCGGTATAGGGTTCATTGGCATAAGCACTCCAAGGTTTAAATCCGTTTTCTTGATGGGAAATCGTTGCACTATCAACAATTATGTTTGTACCGTGCCGGACAAATACCACATCATAGTAACCATCAGCACCGTCCCCTAACCAAGTTGTCCGCACATCATAAGGAATTTCAGACTCCAACTCATACCAATCTTCCGGTTCTATCCCTCCGGGGGAAATGCTAGAACAGAGTTCCTCCACAGTAGGAGGACAATCAGGACTAGTTAACTGTTCTATTGTCTTGATATCTGCCCAAATCTTAGCATTAGGAACACGAGTAACAATCAGCATTTCTGGTGCGGTATCAAGCAGTTGCTGTTGTACCATTGCTATGCTCAAACTCTCCTGTTCCCAGTTGAGAGATACCGGATGCGCTGCTGTCTGAGCCTCCTCTTTATTGATATGGAGAACTACATCGTAACGGAAGCGGGTTAATTCATTTTGGTAGCGCCCAGGTTTTAGTTGCATTTCCACATGGCTAATTTGGGGTAAATGCTGCTTCAGTGCCATGAAGAATGTAGGATCAATATTGATTTTCTTGTCTTTAGTAACCCTATCTTTAATACGGTGTCTTAATTCCACTGTAGAGAGGGAATTGGGAGCTTGATACAACTGCACTGAGGTATGGAAAGCTTCCAGCAATGGTAGACTCAGAGAATCCCCTATCCAGATCGCGCCTCCGGGTTCCACTCGATTCACTAGATTTTCTAACACCCGAACCAGGTAATCCATGCTGGGAAACATGGAGATCACTGAGTTGATGATGATGGTGTCAAAAGTACCATCTATCCCTTCTAAGTCGTCTGCTGGCGTTGGGCGAAGGGTCACCACAGACTCTAAGTTACTGCCACTAACTTGTTGCTCAATATAACGCACTCCCTCCGCCGCAATATCTGTGCCATAGTAATGCTGACAGTGGGGAGCAATGCGAAACAACATCATCCCTGAGCCACAACCGATTTCTAGCACTCGTTTTGGCTGCAAAGCAAGAATGCGTTTAACAGTCTCTTCAACCCACTCTTGTACTTGGATGGCGGGAATAGTCTTGCCTGTGTAACTATCATTCCAGCCGCCAATATGGAGAGCCGAATCCCACTCCTGGGCTGGCTTTTTGTAGGATTCATCCCAAAGGTTGCCCCATTTTTTAACATGCTCCTGTTCATCTATGGAAGTGGATGCGTCAGACTCGCTCGCTTTCTCCGGCACAACATAGGCAACTAAGCGTTTGTGATTAATTCTATCTTCCCTGGCGATCGCTACAGCTTGAGCTACTTTGGGATGTTGATTTAGTACAGACTCAATTTCTCCGAGTTCGATGCGGAAGCCACGAATTTTTACCTGGTTGTCGATACGTCCGATAAATTCGATATTGCCATCTGGTAAATAGCGAGCTAAGTCCCCTGTTTTGTAAAGGCGATCGCCCGATTTTTGGGAAAAGGGGTGGGGAATAAATTTTTCGTCAGTGAGTTCCGGTTGGTTCAGATAACCTCGTGCTAAACCAGCACCGCCGATATGTAGCTCCCCTGGAACTCCAACCTGAACAGGTTGGAGATTTTCGTCGAGCAAATAAACTTGAGTATTACCGATGGGACGCCCAATAGGGATCGACTGTACGGAGTCTTTGAGATTTTGAGGAATCGGATAACAACAAGTAAAAGTTGTGCCTTCTGTGGGACCATAACCATTAATGATTTGCACCGATGGCAATGCTGACTGGGCTTTGAGGATGTGCCTGACAGAAAGAGCTTCGCCACCCACCAGTAGTTGTCTAATGCCTAATAATGCCTCTGGGCGCTCATCAATTATCGAGTTAAATAATGCGGCTGTGAGCCATAAAGTTGTAATCCTATGTTTTTGAATCGCATCGCTCAAATCTTTAGTTGTTGGAGTTTGTGCTGGAAACAGAACGCACTGAGCACCATGTAATAAAGCTCCCCAAATTTCAAAAGTAGAGGCATCAAAAGAAATTGGAGCTGCCTGGAGCAATTTTTCTTCTGCACTCAGACTAACGTAGTTAACTCCAAATAAAAGACGGATAACGCCTCGGTGAACAACTGCAACTCCTTTGGGAGTACCTGTGGAACCTGAAGTGTAGTTAATGTAGGCTAAGTTATCTGGAGTGACAATTGCCGACAAATTTTCAGCATTCTCCGCTGTGATCGCTCCCCAATCCCGATCCAAACAAACTATTTTTGCCGTACTCGCTGGCAGCTTCTCAATTAGTTTTTCCTGCGTCAACAGCACTGAGACAGCTGCATCTTCAAACATAAATGCTAGCCGTTCTTTGGGATAGTTAGGATCTAAGGGTACATAAGCACCACCTGCTTTGAGAATACCGAGAAGAGCGATAACCATCTCTAAGGAACGCTCAAGGCAAAGCCCCACTAAGACTTCTGGCTCCACTCCCAATTCTTGCAAGTAGTGAGCTAGTTGGTTGGCGCGATCGTTCAATTCCTGATAGGTTAATTGATGCCCCTCGAATACCACAGCCACTGCATCCGGAGTCCGTTCCACTTGAGCTTCAAACAACTGATGGATACACTGAGAATCTGGATACTCTGTAGCGGTGGAGTTCCAATCTACTAACAGCTGATGGTATTCTTGTTGGGTAGTCATTGACTTTTATGCTTTTATGTTATAAAAGGGGTTGGATTGCCCCTCTCAATCCCTGACGAGAATATGTTAGGTTAGCGCGAGGAGGAGCACAAGTCTTGGCAATGACTATAATTCCAGAATGAAACTATCTCGCTGATGAAAGTCTGCCTGAGAACCAGGATGAACTAACGCCCAGTAACTCACCTTACCTTCTCTGGGTTTGACTACAGCACTGATAGCAACTTCCAAAGCTTGATTGGCACTAATCAGCTGCTCCAAATTGACTTCTAAAGTAAGCAACAAAAGATCTGGTTGCTTTTGAATTTTAAACGGGAGTGAGCTAAAAGCCATTTCCTCTTGCATTCCCTGCCGATAAGCTGCAAAGCGATAGACATTCCAATCTTCTGTTGGAGATAGGTTGAATTCCCAGTACTGGGGAGAATCTTTTATCCCAAAAAAGAACTCGAAACAGGTTGTTTTCCACAGCTCATCCTTGCGAGTTGGTTCACTTGCTGAAGTAGGAATTGCGAGTTCCGCAAGCTGGCAGCGGAGTTCATAGGAGATAGCAAGGGTATGATTGTAGCGAGTTATGTTACCGACGATCGCGCAATTGGTCAAAGGACTATTTGAGTCAAAGGGCTGTAGGGAAAAGCTCTGATCTTTCATTGCAAGTCCTCAATCATAGTACGAAGGGCAGTTTCTTGGGATTCAATACTTTCGCTGAGCTTGAATTGAACGAGTGCTCTGGCAAGATTTTGTGACGGCTGCTTGACTTTAAAGTAGACATTACCTGCCAAATAGTCGGTAAAGAATCTTAGTCCTAACTCGAAAGCAATCAGGCGGATGGCATCGTACAGATAGTTATAGTCGTTATCAGTCAGGAAATCCTTTGCTACAGCAAAATAACCTTCCAGGATGACTTGACAAATGTCGGGCTCGAAACGAACTACTTCCCACTGTTGGGTTTCTTCTCCTAGGGGATTACAACCTGAACGAAGGCAATCGCCAATATCATAGTGAACCAAACCTGGTTTGACAGTGTCTAGGTCAACGATACTAACTGCCTGCCCAGTGGTAGAGTCGATCATGATATTGTTAATCTTAGGATCGCCGTGAATCGGACGAAGAGTTAGTTTACCTTCCTCTTTAGCATTTTCTAGGACATTGACCCAGGATTTGCGATCGCTAACAAATTGCAAGCAATATTCTAGTTCAGGGGATTTATTAACGGTGCTTTTTGCTAACACCTGCTCATAATGCTGAAGGTAACGTGGTGTAATGTGAAACCCTTCTAGGGTATCGGCTAGTCTTTCCGTGGGCAGATCGTTGATGAGATTATGGAACATACCAAGGGCATAGCCTATTTCCCTAGCGTGTTTAGTATCTTGGATGGTGTCAAAAGATTGTGCAGCATCAATAAAGCTGAGGGCACGCCAAAATCCCCCACTAGGTTCAATCCAGTAGTCTTGAGCATCTTGAGTTAGCAGCACACTGGGCATTTTCCAACGGCGATCTGCACTGAGAAGGGTATGCTGTAGTCGGTGGTGAATATGCTCTGTTACAATTCGCATATTCCCCATGACTAATTCTGGTTGACGAAACACCTCTGTATTAATGCGTTGCAGAATAAATTGCTTTTCTGCTTCGGCATCCAAAGTTACTAGGAAAGTACTATTAATATTGCCATTCCCATATTCCTGAATATCTATAACTTTGCCCTGGGGTTTAAATTGATTCGCTATAGCAGCAAGATTATCCAATTTTGTGTGATGTTTGTTGTCTTCAAATCGTTGAAGAATTATATCACTTAGTCTGCCATTGCAGAATTTAGTGACTCAAAAAAACTAAGTCTTTTTTGCCTAAATGTCTTTTGCTTTATTTTGAACCAAAGGATACAGAGTAAATCTAAAATCTAAAATCTAAAATATCAACATTTACTATAGGTGAACCCACAGCAAGTCACTCCCTTGATTGATGCCTTATTGACGGTGAAGACTTGCTTAGGGGTTCAGTTAGTCCAAAAATGCGAACGCTAAACATAACTTGTCTGCTCCTTGCTGACTCATCAAGTTTCAAACTGTTTCGAGCCAATCATAAAGCTGATCTAATTGCTTAAGCGTGATCAAACCGTATTGCCAAAGGATCATTGGCAAAGGACCTGGATCTTGCTCTCGATGCCGTTGTGCAACCGCAATGGAATCTCTAGGAATTGCTAATTCTTCTTGAAGAAATCTCAATAATTGGGAATTAGTTACAGGGTTCATAATCACTCTCACCTCCTCTTGTAGGCTCTATTTTGGACTAGTGCTCTGCGTCTTCGAGTTACTAGTGGTCAGTATTCAATCTGTCCACTGTTCAGCAGTGCCTTTATATATATTGAAGGTTGAAACTGTTGCAACCTGTGTCGCAAATCACTTTAAACCTGAGATTTATATCAATCAAGTCTGCCTTAGGGGTTTTAACAGCGCAGGTTTTTTGCTCACTCTAAGCGTTGTAACTAAACTGTCTCCATTGAGTGAGGCAGTTTAGTTAACTTTCCTTAACTAGTTCATGAAACCTTAACTTTCAGGTTTCAGTCAACTTTGCTCCAGATATTTTTCTACAGTGGGACTTTTAATAGCAGATCTTGGCTTAAGTGAAAAATTCACTCCCAATTGTCTGCTGTTAGTTTCACCAACCTCACACCATAACCTAGCCCTGTAGTCCCAAAGCTAAGTGGGGTAGTACCCCTACTTTTTTCTGTCGGTGTTTATACTCAAGCACAAACAAGCACTTAAAAATCAAGATTTTTTTAACTTTTATTCTTTTTAATCCAACTTCAGATTAGTCTACCTTATTTTTGCTGGCGAATTAAAAAACTTTTAGTATAATTTCCTATAGTTTTCATAAGATAAAAAAACTAGGTGGGGATTGGGGAAACGGTTGGGGTTCGCGTTATGCAATAGGTGTATGCAATAGGCATATACAATGGGCGTATGCAATACGGCCCGACTTAAGACTCACGTAAGACGTAACCTATACCCCGCACTGTCTGGATCAATCGCTTGTTGCCCTCATCTTCTACTTTGAGACGTAAATAGCGAATATAGACCTCAATGACATTCGACTCTCCCATAAAGTCGTAACCCCAAACATTTTCTAGAATTTGTTCACGGCTTAATACTTCGCGAGGATGACTCATCAAATACTTGAGTAGCTCAAACTCTTTCATCGTCAAATCAATCACTCGTCCATTGCGTCTAGCTGTGCGAGTTACCAAATCTAAAATCAGTTCCCCAAACTTTAACTGTTCAGCTGCCTCTTTTTCCGGTTCCAAATAAAAACGCACCATCTGCAAAAATGTTTCTGTGCGGTAGGGTTTGACAAAATAATCATCTGCTCCAGCTTCCAGACAGGCGACTCGATCATTAACTGTCTCACGAGACATTAACAGAATTAGGGGTATGCGAGAGCCGGAACTCCTAAACTGGTTACACAGTTTTAATCCGGATTCTCCTGAGAGAGCTCTATCCACAACTACCACTGCGGGTTGTAGTTCACAAGCTTGACGCCAACCGCTAGTAGCATCATGAGCAACAACAGTATAGTAGCCTGCTTCTGTTAAATCTAAGCTCATTCGTTGAGCTAAAGATTCATCTGCTTCTACTAATAAAACACAGGGATTAGGATCAAAAGTAAGGTCATGCATAGATAGCAATCGTATCGGGTGAGGTGAAAAAAGGTGTGGGAGAGCTTTTTTGAGTAATGAGTAATGAGTAATGAGTAATGAGTAATGAGTAATGAGTAATGAGTGAAGAAACTTTTGTCAAATCCTCTTCCCTTGGAGCCCTGGAGCCTTCTGGCTTATTTCTTGAAAGCCACTGTAAATTTCACCTCACCCAATCGTATCTGAAATGTCGGGAGAGGGATCACTATTGCTGAGGATAGATCAAGATTTTATAGGTATCTGGGGTTGGCTCAATCGCTTGGGCAACAGCAGCAGCTAAATTTTGCAGAGGGTAGTGATCGCTAATTAAGGAATCTACATCAATTCGCTGATTAAATACAATTTCATTAGCTAGAGACTGAAGTCTATAAGAGGAACTGTAACTGCCCATCAGCTCAATTTCCCGACGGTAGAGAATATTGGGATTAATCGGTATTTCTGCCTGCTCTGGGAATTCTGCAAAAAATAGAATCTTCCCTCCCTTGCGGGTACAGTCGAGAGCTTGGGAAAAAGCTTTTTCACTAGGAACTGCTAGTAGGGTTGTGTCAACTCCCATACCGTCAGTCAGGGAGAGGATTTTACTGGGTAAATCTGGATCTGTTGCATCAAAGGCAGCTTCAGCGCCGACAGCTTGAGCTTTTTCAATGCGAGAAGGGAGAAGATCAGTTGCGATCGCTCTACCACCAAAGTACTTTACTAGCATAATAAACATGAGCCCAATCGGACCAGCCCCCGTTACTAAGATAGTTTGACCAGGGGCAACTTGGACTTTTTTAACAGCCTTCAGACAACAATTAGTGGGTTCTACAAAACTGGCTTGTTCAAAACTCACATGATCTGGAATGGAAATCAACCCTCCGTTGCGTACAATATGACCAGGAACCTTCACATACTCAGCAAAACCACCGCCGCTAGGGGTAAAACCAGCGGTTGTGGTGATGTTTTTATAAACCTCGCACATGGAGAAGTTGTCATTCAGGCAGTAGCTACAGCGCATACAGGGAATATGATGCATCACCACTATCCGTTGTCCTACCTGCCAACCAGTAACCTTTTCTCCCACTGCTGCGATCGTACCAGCTGTTTCATGTCCGTAAATGCGGGGTGGTTCGTAGAGGGGATAGCAAATTTTTTTGATATCTGACTGACACAATCCCACAACTCGCACTTGTACCAACACCTCATCAGTTCCCAGTTCTGGTAGTGGTATTTCTTCATAACTGAGCTGATTAACCCCTCTGAATACCTGTGCTTTCATTGTTACTTTCGGCTCTCCTTGGTTCAATAAACAGGACTTACAAACGAGTGAGGTGAAAAAAGCTGTGGGAGAGCTTTTTTGAGTAATGAGTAATGAGTAATGAGTAATGAGTGAAGAAACTTTTGTCAAATCTCTTGACTCGGTGACTCGGTGACTCGGTAACTCGGTGTTTCTTCAGAGCTCCTGAGGAGCGCTTCGCGCCCCCAATTGAATGGGAGAAACAATTATCTTCCATTAGCTATTAGCCATTAGCCATTAGCTATTAGCCATTAGCCATTAGCCATTAGCCATTAGCCATTAGCTATTAGCCATTAGCCATTAGCCATTAGCCATTAGCCATTAGCTTTGAGCGTGTTTCTTCAGAGCCACTATAAATTTCACCTCACCCCTTACAGACTCTTCGAGGTGTTTGAGAAGCCTACACTATACCTGTAATTAGGTCAGTGTAGGAGCATCACATGTAGGAATTCTGCTTAATATAGCAGTATTGTCTGAAGGCATTGATGTCGTACTAGGGATAGCACGAGGTTGGTTGAAATATTCATAGGTTACACTCGAAATCTGGCGAATCAGCTCTCGGGCGCTATTATCATTGTGAGGACGCTTAACCATCGCTACGACAATGTAACGTTTGCCATTGGGCATATCCACTAAACCAACATCAGCTAGCAATGAGCCGATAGTGCCGGTTTTATGGGCAATGGTGGCTCCAGCTCCTAATCCTTGGGGTAGCATGGTGTTAGTCCGAGTTTGTTGCATAATGTCCAGTAGGCGATCCCGCGATCGCAGGGACATCAGTTTTCCTTGATTGACAAGTGACATTAAATTCGCTAAATCTCTCGGGCTAGTAGTATTCGTACCTTCCACATCCGGTAGAGGATTGCGAATTACTGTTGCTTTCAAATCCCAAGAAGCAAAGCGTTGATTAAGAGCATTAGAGCCACCAAGTCGAGCAATGATCATGTTAGTAGCTGTATTATCACTAATTGTGATCATCTTGGTTGCTACTTCTAAAGCTGTGTATTCGGTTCCTGGTTTTTGATATCGCAAGGTTCCAGAACCACCAGCTATCAGATCCTCTTGCAGGATTAGAGGCTCATCCAAACGAATTTTGCCAGCATCAACATCTTGAAAGAAAGCCACTAGAATTGGTACTTTGATTGTACTAGCTGCAGGAAAAATAGAATTCCCTTGCCAGTCAAGGTAGGCTCCCGTATCAAGATCAATAATGAAAACTCCTGGTTGTAAGTTAGGGTTTCGCGCGACAAGGGCCTGCATTTCGGTTTTCAAAGTTGGGATTTCTTGCTGCAACTGAGGTGTTGGAGCAGTGCTCACCGGGGTAGAGTTTTCTTGAACTTCAGTTTGGGCAGCATCATTAGCTTTCTCTGGAGTATTATTAGAGGGATTCAAGGTAGACAATAATGTTCCTGCGATCGCACCAATGCCAATCCCCACAATCACCATGCGGATAATATAAACTAATGAACTTACAGGACGTTTGGCTGGACGCCTAGGTTTTTGATTTCTCTGACGTTGAAGAGATAGGGGGTAAGATTGTCCCTTGCTTGCTCTAGCACTGGTTGTTCCCCTGGAAGTTGAGTCAACAGCTTCCACTGTAGTAATTCTTAATCTATTGTATTCTCGACGCCGTTTGCGAAGATCACCTGAAGACTTGACTTCAGGTGAGCGCTCTATCTGTCGGTTGCTCTTTGGTCTTACAATTGATTTGGGAAGGGAAAGTTGTTCAGGGGGTTGTGACAGCCTGCGCCTTGCCTCCAGCTTTGGAGGCTGTTTGATTAGAGCTCTAGGTTGTTGGGGACGCCTTTTGCCCCAACGTTCCTGCTGCTCCCTTCGATTATTCTCAAGCTGACGCCTGTTATTCATCGACGTTGCCACTGGGGACACCTCCGCTCCAATTAACTTGGTTGTAGATTATCAATCTACCCTTAGTGTGAAAATTCTGTTGACACAAGCCTATTCTAGACCTACTTCTGTTCTGAGACATCATCAACAATAGGTTTTGGCAAAAATTTTAGCGCCCATTTCATCTGATGGAGAATTCCTCTGAGCATGGCAACTTCTGCTGTAGTTGGATGAGCTCGGTTGAACAGACGTCGAAGTTTTTCTAGGCGTGCTGGGGCAGTATGGGGGTAAAGATAACCTATTTCTAGTAATAAAGTTTCTAGATGTTGATAGTAACCTTCTAACATTTCCAAAGGTGCAGCATCAATAGACTGAGGAGTAGGAGCCGGAGGATGGGAAACTGAATCTTGAAGCTTTGATAATTTTTGCTGAGCAATTTGATAAAGTTCGTAACAGCAAACAGCTACTGCCTGAGCCAAGTTTAAAGCCGGATATTCTGGATTGGAGGGAATACAAACAAACCGCTGGGCATAATTAAGTTCCACATTGCTCAAGCCTCGGGATTCAGGGCCAAAAATCAGAGCCGAGTTTACCGATTCTTCTAGTAACCAGGGTAATCCTAAACGGGGAGGTTCTAAGGAAGTGGGAAGAGCACGACTACGAGCAGTTGTAGCAATTGCCCGCTGGCATCCTGTTAGGGCATCGGGTATAGTTGCTACCTGTTGAGCTGTTTCTAAGATATCTATCCCATGTACCGCCATATGCTGCGCTTCTGTTGCCAAAGGCTCACATTGAGGATTTACCAGTACCAACTGAGATAGTCCCATATTTTTCATTACACGAGCAACAGACCCTACATTTAAAGGACCCGCTGGCTCGACTAAAATAATTTTGACTTGGGTTAGTTTCAAACAAAAATTCTATTATTTTGATACTTCTACTTTATTCTTCCTCTCAAACCTCAAACATTTAAGTTTTGTAACAGATGGTATAAGACAAGGAAAATGAGACTGATGAGCTAGTGAAAACTTCTGGGTGATTTTGATCAACGAGCAACTCACACAGTTAGTAATAGCAGTCTCAGCGAATGGGAGAACTAGCACAAATGCACGGCAGCGATACCTAGAAGCTTGAGGTCTTCCCCATCGTGCCGCCAATGGTGAGGAATGGTTAACTGAGGAAGAAAGACAAGAATATTTTACCTTAGCACGACAAATTTTTGACCAAGAATCAATTGCCAATTATCTACAAAAACATGGTACTTGGCAAGAGAGTTTAGCAGCAATGAAACAAGCAATGAACTCAGCTAAATAATAAACTTGATCGCTTTTTAAGGGAAAATAATACAAAAATGAGATCGGCATTCATTGTCATTTTGAGTACGAAAAATATCGAGAGATTCTTCACTTCACTACGTTCCGTTCAGAATGACATTGGGAGTGTTATTTGTGTGCTCAGTGTAAGTTGGTGCTGTAGGTGAGCGCTTTTTGGGGGGAAATATACCAAAATGAGATCGCCTTAGAGCTGTAATAATTCTTTACAATACAAATAGATAATCTATCACTAACCTAAATATGGCGCGTCAACGTTCCAAATCTGACCTACCCAACAAAATCTGTCCTGTGTGTGGGCGTCCCTTCTCTTGGCGCAAAAAATGGTCAGATTGTTGGGAGGAAGTCAAGTATTGCTCACAACGCTGCCGCCGACGCAAATCTCAAGCAGATATGATTACTTATGTCCTAGAACCAAAAAATCTCTCCTGAACGTATAGAATTGATGTCAGCAAATCAACAACAACCCAAACTTATTATCCACGGTGGTGCTGGTAGTTCCCTTAAAGGCAAAGGGGGAATTGATGCAGTGCGTCAGTCACTGCACAAAATTGTTGAAGAAGTTTATGCCTTGTTATTAGCAGGAGGCAAAGCGAGTGAAGCTGTGGTAAAAGGCTGCCAACTCTTGGAGGATGAACCCCGCTTCAATGCTGGTACAGGTTCAGTACTGCAATCAGATGGACAAATCCGTATGAGTGCTGCCTTGATGGATGGTGAGTCTCAGCGATTCAGCGGTGTGATAAATGTCTCCCGCCTGAAAAATCCCATTAATTTGGCTAAGGAGCTGCAAAAGTCCGATGATCGTGTACTGTCTGATTATGGGGCAGCAGAACTGCTAAGAGAACTGAATACCCCAGTTTACAACCCTCTAACTGACCTGCGGTTGCAGGAGTGGATGGAAGAGAGGAAGGGAAATTTCCAGAAGGATATGGCAGGAGTCATCGCTGAGGGGGAACTAATTGAGGAATCCAGCAGTGGACGGGGCACAATTGGTGTAGTTGCCTTGGATAGTCAAGGATGCTTAGCAGCAGCAACCTCTACTGGAGGAAAAGGCTTTGAAAAAATTGGTCGTGTTAGTGATTCAGCAATGCCAGCAGGAAACTATGCTACCAGTAAAGCAGCAGTTAGCTGTACTGGTATCGGAGAAGACATTATTGATGAGTGTCTAGCAGCGAGAATTGTCGTAAGGGTGACAGATGGTTTATCCCTAGCTGAGGCAACAGAGCGTTCGTTTATAGAAGCTAAGGAAAATCAGCGGGATTTCGGTGCGATCGCAATTAATGCGACAGGTGCGATCGTTTGGGGAAAAACCTGTGAGCTCTTGATAGCAGCTTATCACAATGGTAAGCAGGTGGGAGATACACTGGACTGGACTGGAGAAGAGCTCACAGATTTTACTCAGTAGACATCTTTAATCATTAGTCTAAAACCCTTACAAAACCTTAGTTAAAATTGAATTTTCTGGCAAAATTTCCAGAAAATTCAATTGCAAAATCTGCCCCGATAATTGCCGATTCTTGATTCAGAGGAAACATAACCATGGAACGTCGTAAATTTTTAGGATGGGTTGGAGTTGGTGTGTTGGCAAGTTCCCTGCCAGTAGCAATTGCAGCCTGTAGTTCTGGTACAGATGAGTCAGTGGCTGATGAGCCACCAACCGATGGACAAGCAACTGATGAATCAAGTTCCGCTGTTGCTCAATCCCCCGTGCGAGAAGATGGCTTTCAATCTTTTGGTACAACGGAAGAATTAGATAAAAAAGTCACAATTCTGGATAAGAAAGCTGGCGTTTTGTTAGTGCGTAATCCAGAAAATAAGCAAATCTCTGCGGTCAATCCCAAGTGTCCCCACCAAGGTTGTATCGTTGAGTGGGATGCAGAGGAGAAATATTTAAATTGTCCTTGTCATAGTTCTAAGTTTGATGCCACTGGTGACTTACTAGAAGGACCTGCCACTGAATCTTTGCCAACTTACGAAACTAAAGAAGAAGGTGATTTAATTTTGGTGAAATTGAGCTAAAACCTATCTAAATTTACCTAAAAAATCATCAGTTTCTTGTGGGATGGGCATCCTGCCCGTCCGGGTGAGCGAAAAAAAGGGTGGGGAGATAGGGAGATGGGGACATGGGGAAATGAAGAAACAAAGGAGAACTAATGATTTTCAAGGATACTTCGGTAGAAATGACAACCAAAATTTCGCTCACCCTGCCCGTCCAAAATATGCCCAAAATTTCTCCATCCGGAGCTAGGTGATTTGCGAGAGCTGCAGGAGATAAGAAGACCTTTTCAATTAGCAATTAGCAATTAGCAATCCCCAATGAAAACACGACAAATTACCAAACTCTTCGCCTTTTCTTTAGGTATCTTCTGTTTGTGCTCTACCCCAGCTTGTGCCCAAACTGCTCCAACTATTACGCAGAATGAACAGCAACAGCTGAACAAACAAGGGATATTGGAGGAACTCGCCAAAGCAGATGTGGTCTATTTGGGAGAAACTCACAACAGTACTCTAGATCATAAAGCCCAACTGGAAATTCTGGAAGCACTTTACCAACAGAATCCGAAAATTGCAGTGGCAATGGAGATGTTTCAGCGACCCTTTCAAGAGATTATTGATCAGTACCTAGCAGGGAAAATCACTGAAGCTGAGTTAATCGAGCAAACTGAGTATGAGCAGCGCTGGGGTTTTCCTTGGGAATACTATGCTCCCCTACTCGGCTTTGCGAAAGCTCATCAACTACCAGTTTTGGCTTTGAATACTCCCACTGAAATAACTCGCAAAGTAGCTCGTCAAGGTTTAGAAAGCCTCACTGCTGCTGAGCGTCAATATATTCCACCTGTGTCAGAAATTCACACAGATAATGTCAGCTACCGTCAAATGATTCAGGAAGTCTACGAAGCTCATGCTCAAGCAGGGCATGTTAACAGTGATGGCTTTGAGCGATTTTTCACTACACAGGTGTTGTGGGATGAAACTATGGCTCAGAAGATTGCCGAATTTTACCAAGTTAACTCAGATTACCAAGTAGTAGTAGTTGCTGGTAAGGGTCATATTGTTTATGGCTATGGCATACCTAGCCGAGTAGAAAGACGGCTTGAGAATAATCAGTTAGTACAGCGTTCAGTTTTGTTTGGAGTTTCGGCTGATGAGCCTTCTAATAGAGGAGAGGGAATTGCAGATTACTTTTGGCAACACTAATAAGCGCCTGACAAAACAGGAAGCAGGGAGCGGGGTAAAACACTGTGTTGAAAAAGAAGATAAGAAGCCAGTCAGCATTCCTTGCAGCCTTCTGCCTCCTGCCTTCTCTTAATTAGTATCGCAGCAATCAATTATCGGTGCTTGAGCAATATCATCAAGCTTGACATACTTCGATCGCAACAGTTGTCTCCAAGCAGTGACTAGGTTTGAATCATTCGGCTGAGAGATTTGTAATTCCGCCATAGTCTTGACCGTATCGTACCAAATACCAGCTTTTCCATACAAAGCTGCACGCTGGAGAGGTGTGGCAGAACCTAGTTGAGTAACCAGAGTGGGGGTTGCTTCTGTACGCTGAATCAGTCCTTGTGCCACAATATCTTCAGTTCGTTGTTGCTGATTGCAAATCATTGCAACAGACCATTGATAACTCTTGCCTACTTCCAAGGGTGCTGCTTCTGCTGGTAGTTGGAATTTGAACACACCACCTTTGCTATCCAGGGAAAAACTTGTCTGGTAACCATATTCCTCATCTTGAGAAATCAGAGTAAACTCTGCTTTTTGAGCAGAAGTTTCAGGAACATAGAAAAAGAAGGTTGGACGCTCAGCCATTGTTAACCCTTCTTGAGCAGCTGGTGTTAATAGAGTTAGAGGTTTTTTGGTATCCTGTTGTTGTAGGCTACATTGTCCACGAGTTCCCCCTCCTACAGTTTGAGTAGGTATCCCTTTTTCCGGAGGAGGCTCAAATTGGATAGTTAATGCCTCTTCAAAAGTTCCTCTTGTTGCTGTTTGTATTCTAGCCTGTGTCTGGGCTTTTACCTGATAAGGCATCACTGCCAAGGAAACACAGAGAGCAACTGAGATATTTGTCAGATGTGAGTACAATTTGTTTTTAACCATGAGCGGGAAATCTCCTGCAAAAATTTTTAAGTAGGTAGATAGTTATAAATCTGCTTAGTGAACTCAACAAATGTCAGTTAATTAACTCAACTGTGCAACTTAGTGCGTGAAAATTTTACAATGTACGATAGTTGATATGACCCGGTAGAATTACGTAGCAAATTAATAACTTATTCGCAACGAAAAAGAGTGTACCCTTAAAAATAACAAAGAATAATAATATCACAAAAAATGATAATAATTGTTTATCATTTTTTGATCCTGGTAGTATTTTCTCTTTTAGGTTTGGCAACTTAAGTTTACCCTAACATCTGTCTAGAGTTATACTTTTTTCGCAGTAAAAGCTTAAGTTTTTTTCTACTTTTAGAGTTATAAACTATACTCCCTGATACTGAGGAAATTACTTAGTTAAGTGTTACTGAGTATAATACATTAATCAACTTAAAGCCAATTCCCGACCAAAACAAAGGGAGCCCAATAAAAAGGATGCTGGTACTGGGGCTGCTTCAATAGAGCTAGTTGAGCGCGACGGAGAGCTTCTGCTCTAGTAAATTTCCCTTGAAGGAGCTCTTGGTAAAACTGTACCATTAGATTAGCGGTGGATTGATCTTGTACTGACCACAGGGTAGCAAGAGTACTGCGTGCTCCAGAACGGACAGCTACTCCAGCTAATCCCAAAGCTGCTCGTTGATCACCACTAGCGGTTTGACAGGCACTGAGAATGAGCAATTCAATCGGTTCAGATAACTCTGATTCACGAGAGCGCAATAAATCTCTCAAACCCTCGATCTTGATTTTGCGGTTCCAAGTAAGGATGAATGTCTCCTCCAAATTGGAACTAAACTGACCATGGGTGGCTAAGTGAACCACAGGGAAACTGGTTCGGGCAATCTCAGCTTGGAGGCTGTCGCTGGTAAATTCTTGATTCAGAAGTAGTTGAGAGGGGACTTTAGCTGCAATTTGCTCCAATTCTGACTTGACTCCCGGTAAGGGCAAAAAGTCTGGTTGATTAGATTCGCTTAGTCCTCCCAATAAAGCCTTGAATTCCTCTGGCTCGAGCGATCGCGCTTCTAGCAATTGTAAACCTGAAGTCAAGGCTATGCTGTACTTTTCTACTAGATACTGTTCACCATCATGGAGGGCAGCCATCGGTAAATTCCGCAAAGAACCATCAAGGACGAATACCAGGGTTTTAACACCACTACTGATTAATTGCTCTTCTGCTGGTTTGACTAGCCAATCATAGATTTGTTGGGCAAGGGGCAAACGCTCCTGTTTCAGGGATGTCCGTCTCAGGGATTGGCGCATCTTGTTGATGGTGCTTTCTACCTCTGGTTCGGGAAGAAAAGTGCTGTAGTGGTGTAAGGGTTGTCCCGGTAAGGAGAGGATGACCGCTAAGCGTTCAGGCAAAATAATGGGATAGATGACTGCTGCTGTGGGATCAATCTGATCAATTAACTGGGGTTTAGCTTCCAGACAGGCTGCCCGAAAGAAGTTTTCTAGTTGTGCTAATTGGAGGGATTCAATTAGCTCACGAGCTTGTTTGAGGTTGTTTTGACTCGGGGTTGGGGATTGGGAATTATTCTCCTGCTGCTCGTCTGTGGCATCCGGTTGTAAAAGCAATGCCACTAACTCTCGATAGATGGGTTCTACTGACTCCCGAAAGGAAAATTGAACTTCAGGATTGATGGCTACTAAATCACTGCGGATAGAAGCAAGGGTTTTGACTGCTTCAGTATAGGCAGTAATTGCACTGAGAAAATTTTCTGTATTTGTAGTACATAACTCCGTATTTATACATAGAATTCGCCCTAACTGCCACTGCCACTGATACATAATATCCTGGGCACTAATTCCCTGTGCGATCGCTAGAGCTTGCCTAGTCAGATTTTCAGCTTGGGACCATTGTTGGGTTTGTTCATATAATCCACCAAGACTACCAAGGGCGTAGGATTGAGCTCGTGGATCTCCTAAAGTTTCCGCTTGTTGAACAGCGGTGGCTAAAAGTTGGCCAGACGAGGAAAATCCTCCTGGAAGCTGCATTAAACTCTCAGCAAGGTTAATTCGACCATAAACTGCCATCTGAGTTGGAGGCAAGTTAGCCAGCTGAGTTTTAATTTGGGGTAATAATGCTTGAGCAACTGACCATTGCTCTGTTTCGACTAGTAAACTAAGTTGATTAAGCTGAGCTTGTAGTTTGCTTAGACAAACTGCTTGAGCTGTTCCAGGATTAAGCTGAATTTGCTCCCTCTCATCTTCACCCTTACAAACAGCAGCAGCTTGCTGATAGAACTCCAGAGCCGCTGCTGGATTTTTTTGAGCGCGGGTGATGTTACCTAAACTTAATAGTGCGGCTTGGATATCTGGAGGAGATTGGGAAGCTCTAGCTACTGCTAAACTTTGCTCTAAAACTTGCTGAGAATTGGCTAAATCCCCCACTAAACGTAAGGTATTACCAAGATTAAGTAATCCTGCTGCTTTGAGGGGAGAGTCAGATTGATTTGCCAGGGTTTGCTCTACTGTTTCTAAGATAGTTTTGGCACGACGATACAAACCCAAGGCTTGTAGAGCTTTTGCTTGATTGAGCTGAGTGCCAATTATTCCCACCTGATCCCCAGCTTCTTCGTAGGTGGCTTCAGCTTTTTGCCAAGTTCTCAGAGCTTGTTCTGCCAGATTTTGAGCTAGTTGTAGATTGCCTTGATTGTTCAGGACTTGAGCCAGGATAAATTGGTGGTTAGTTGTTAGTTTTTGGTTATCGTTGAGTAAACTGAGACTTTGGCTAATGGCAGCTTCTGCCTCCTCCCACTGTCCTAATTGCTGATATGCCAAACACAGATGGCTCAAAACTAGAGCTTGGTTGATGATATCTCCTTGTTCAGCAAAGGTTGCAGCAGTTTCTGACCAAACTTTGGCAGCTTCCAAGAATCGACCATTGTGGTAGAGTTGTTGAGCAAATTTGTTATTTGTTGTTGGTTGTTTGGGAATTGGGAATTGGGAATTGGGAATTGGGAATTTCTCTGTTGTCTTGCCTAGCTTCTCCAGCTCACCCAACTCCCTGTCTCTGCGTCTCCCTGTCTCGGCGTCTCCCTGTCTCCTCATCCCTCCATTAAGTTCTACCCTTGGGTGCTGAAGAGATTCAACTGATGGCAAGGCATGGACACCGAAAGCAGTTATTGTACCTAATAAGGCAAAAAGGATGAGGGTGAGGGATACTTTTTTAGTTAGATTTTGCACTAATGCTCTTATCCGCCCAGAAATTAATAATTTGAATCCCAGGCAGGTGGTGTTGTAAGATTTTAGTTTGGAGAAAAAGCTTAGCGATCGCTTCAATAAGAGCTTTCTCATTTTCTTAGTGCATTACATTTAATTGAAATAGAGGTGCGATCGCAAGGAATTAGCCAATCTGTTCAGGATCAATACCCATTTGTTGGAGGCGATTTCGTAACTCTTCTAAAGCAGATTCAGCTTGTTCGGCTCGTTGACGCTCCTGTTCGGCTCGTTGACACTCCTGTTCAGCTCGTTGACGCTCCTGTTCGGCTAACTCTTGACCTAACAAGATTAAATTACCGTTGCGATCGTAAAAGCGCAACCAACTGGCTTTCTCCTTAGTGAGTGTTCCTTCCCAAATTCCTAGCCACAATCCCAAGCTCTCGCACCATAACCATCCCCTCTCATCAGGTGCAATTGCTTCATAGCGTAAATTTCTTCCTAAATGCCAACCTCGCAATGATTTCTTATCAAAGGGATCATAGATAAAATAATCCCTGGTTCTGAAGGTTTGCTCATAAAGGTCTTTTTTCTTGCCCTTATCTTGAGAAGCTGTTGAAGGTGACATCAACTCCACAATCACATCAGGATAACGTCCTGCTTCTTCCCAAACTACCCAACCTTGACGCTCTGTTGTCCCATCTACATTTAAAGCTACGAAGAAATCTGGTCCCTTAAACTCCCGATTTCTTACTTGTTGGCTACTGTAATAAACGAACATATTACCACCAGCAAAATAATCGTCTCGTCCTTGATAAGCTTGATGAACAGCTTCAATCAAAACATTCATGGCGATGCGGTGTCGATTACTTTCCAAAGGTTCTCCGTCGTCAAAAATTAAATCCGTCGGGGGCAGTGGGGGAGTCCATTCTTTCTCGATATTTAGCGTTTGAGGTGATGATGCGCGAGTCAGTTTAGCAGACATAGTGATCTTCGGTCAATTTTTCAGACCAGTCTAGCTTAGAAGTAGGGAATGTCGAGTATTATTTTGGTGGTTGTTCTCTCCAAAGATAGCTAACGGGACTTAAACAAATATCTTTTACTCTTCCCTACTCTATATTATCTGCTCCCTTGTTCCTCGATAGAATAAATTACATTGTCTGAACAAAAACGCCGTATCTTTCGTCAAAAAGCACTCGAACGCTTATCTTCCCCAGAACGGCTAGATAAGTTAATGCAAGTGGTTAGTCCCTTCGATTGGTTGCCATTGGGTGCATTGGCTATTTTTGGCATTTTAGGGGTAGTTTGGAGCATCTTTGGTAATCTTCCCATCACCGTTACTGGTAAAGGAATCCTGATTAATCCTCATCGAGTGGTACAGTTTCAATCCCCTATATCTGGACAATTACAATCCTTAAATATTCGCAGCGGTACCTGCGTCAACAAGGACGACATCCTGGGGATAATCGATCCCTCGGAGCAAAAACAGCAGTTGGAACAACAACGGCAGAAACTAGCCCAGTTGAACCAACAAGTTGCCCAAACTACTTTAGTGCGACAACAACGGACGTTAGTTGAAACAGAAACTATTACTGCTCAACGCAGTAGTTTACAACAACGGTTACAAAATACGCAAAAACTGACACCTAGTCTCCAACAGGAAGGATTAAATAGTATTTCTAAGCAGCGTCGCCATCTCCAACAACGCCTAGTAGATGCTGAGGAATTAACTGTAATCCTGCAACAGCGACTAACTAAGCAACAGGAATTGCAACAACAAGGCGCCATTTCCCAAGAACGGGTATTACAAGCAGAACAAGAATATCGGCAAATCCGTCAGGATATTTCGGGAATTCAAGCAGAGTTGCAACAGTTGCAGGTAAGGGAAATGGAACTCGAACAGCAATATTTGGACAACCTCAATAATGTTACCCAAATTAAGGCTGAGTTGGAACAATTGGACAGCCGTAGTAAACAGCTAGAACAGGAGCATTTAGAAGCAAGTAATAACGAGAAAAATCAAATTCAGGAAGTAAAGCAAGCGATCGCACGGTTGGAAAAAGAGGTTGCTGATAACAGTACCATTAAAAGTTCCCACACCGGATGTCTTTTGGAAATAACTGCCACTGTAGGACAATATCTCAATCCGGGAACCAGTTTAGGAACGCTGCAAATAGGAGGAAAAGTTGGGGAAATGATGAGCATTACCTATTTTGCTGTGGAAGATGGTAAGAAGATTCAACCAGGAATGCAGGTTTTAGTTACACCAGATACGGTAAAACGGGCTAGGTTTGGGGGTATTGTTGGAGAAATTACTGAAGTTTCTCCCCTTCCCATCACTTCCTTAGGTGCAACTTCTGTAGTCGGAAACCCGGAAGTAGTGCAAGGATTAATGGGTGAGGGAGGAGGTAAAATAGAAGCGGTCGCTCAGTTACAGCTTAATTCCGAAACCTTCAGTGGCTACAAATGGTCATCCTCCCAAGGACCAGAGCTAGAAATTTCCCCAGGAACTACCACAACAGTAAGGGTAACAGTAGAAGAGCGATCTCCAATTACTTTTGTGTTGCCTATTTTAAGGGAATGGAGTGGGATTTAGGTAGTAGGTGGTAGGGGAGAATAATCGTGTTCAACAATTGATAATGAACAATGGATAATGGATAATTAGGGCTTGCTGCAAGAGTCTGAAAGCGCTGTCTGGTATAGCTTTCAAGCTTTTATTTTCCTTGAAAAGTGCAAGAAAATTGAGCTCATCAATGCAATTTCCTTGCATCTTCTTAACCCATAATCCCCTTTAAAGACTATTCTAAACTCCTAAACTC
>JAAHGL010000310.1 GCA_010692635.1 Symploca sp. SIO2C1
CGGTTAGAGGCTAGGAGAAGGCAGCAAGCCAAGAAAGATGAGGCAAGGGCAAATCTTGCTCTATCAGAGCAGCAGAAACATGAGCAGTATTCAGCACTGCTTTCTGAATTAACCCTTCATCCAGATGATAGGGCTGATTTAATCCGCAGAGGATTTACCAATGAGCAGATTGATTTATCTGGATTCAAATCTGTTGAGAACTGGCAGTCGTTACAAGGAAAATACAGCAACCTGCTCCCAGGGGTTTCTCAAAGTAACCGATTCCTTCTAACTGGAGCTGGCTACCTTTGCCCGACCAAAAATGCTGAGGGGCTAATTGTAGGCTTACAGGTTCGGCTAAGGCAACTTGATTCTGATTGGTCAGGTCGTTATCGCTGGCTCACATCCCGCACCAAGAAAAATCCCAATGGTCAGTCTCCTCATATTTACTACAAAGGGTTTGCTCCAGAGTTGCCATTGTCGGTTCACAGACCACCATCTGAACCACAAGGCATTGCTCTAGCTGAAGGGACGGGGGCTAAGCCATTTTTAGCCGCCCAAAGGCTTAATTTGATTGTGATAGGCGCTGCTGGGGGACAACACGCCAGTAGCCCGTTTCAGCTGAAAAAGGCACTCAAGCTGTGGCCATCAGCCAAGGAAATTCCGATTTTAGCTGATGCTGGGAGCGTATCTAACAAGACCGTTGTTGGACAATATCTTCGAGCCGCTAAATTACTTAATGAATGGGGCTACACCCCGGTGTTCGCATGGTGGGGTCAAATAACCAAGAATGAGCCAGATATTGATGAGCTCAATGGTGATCGCTACGAAGAAATTGAATGTCTCTGTGTTGAGGAGTTTAAACAACTCGCTACTGAGTATGGTGGTTACGAGGAAACAGAGGAATCAAGGAAGAAATATGTCTTGCCAATTGAAGAACTGCCTACGGTAGGCTTCCACAAAACCCGTACAACAATGCAGGAGTTGAAGCGGGTTTTTCACGCTCTCGATTCTGAAACAGGGAAAGAATGGCTCCAGTTGCGAAAGTTTACCCCCGACCATACTATCAATCAGAAATATTTCGACTGGGAGCCACCAAAATCTGGAGAGGGATTGGCAGCCAACTCTGGATTGGGAACTGGTAAAAGCTACTGGGCAAATCAGAAGTATCTGGCCAATCCTGATGATGGAGCTGCCATAGGAGGCTACAGAAATGTACTACTGGAGCAATTCTGTTCTAATGGACACAAGCTCAATGGAGAGCATTGGAATCAAATCCAAGGCGATTTAAAGGCCAACGGTGAACTGATACTTCTGGCTGATCCGAGTTCAAGGGTTGCTGGAGCGGTGGATAGCTGGGGTTATTTCTCCCCCCATCATTTTGAAGGAAAGAAAATCATCTTTGATGAGGTTGAGAGCGTTGCTCGTCACCTTCATCATTCCAATACTGCTGTGAGTATGTATCGGGAAACTATCAAGCAGCGGGTAACTGATGCCCTCCAAGGTGGGGATTCATTCTTTCTATCAGATGCCAACCTAACAGACTTCACTGTTGAATACTTTGAGAAACTAAGCGGACGGAAAATTACTAAGGTAAAAAATACCTATACCGGTAACCGGGGCAAGATTTATCTCTATGATGGGTCAAGCCGCCGCCGTAAGGCGACCTTCAAGGATGTAGATGATGGGTTGGCATCTTTTGTAGACGAGTGGATTGAGTTCGATGTTAAGACTGATGATTACTCCAAACTCCATAAAATAATGACGGAGCTACCGCCTGATATTCCCATCATCATCACCTCTGATTCTCAAACCAAATGTGAAACATGGGATTCGATGCTATCAGAAAAAGGAAGGAAGGTTTTCCGACTTGATAGTACAAGCTCTAATACCGACCTTGGAAGAGAATTTTTGCGTGACCCCAAGGCTTTTATTCTCAAGTATGGTATCAATACAGTAATTCTCTCTCCTAGTGCTGAATCTGGGGTCAGCATCGATATGCGTGAAGCTTCTTTAATTATCGATAGCATGGAATCCTCAATGCCGAGTTTTTTCTTCTACGAATTCGCTTTTTTCTTTGGTGTGGCGGCAACGGATACTCAGGTTCAATTTCTAGGGCGTAATCGCGACCCCGAAACTCTCAAATTTGTCTTCTGTCAGCAGCACTCCAGCTTGCACAAAAAGATAGGTTTTCAAAATCTAACATCGGGTCAACTTCAACAAGCCTTCAAAGAATACACCTTGGATTGTGCCTCTATTTCTCTTTCAGGTCTTAGCGAGGTTGAGAGAGAGAACAAACTGCTTGAAAAGGCGATTGATTTAGTCAAGCGCTCGGTAGACCCACATTATGAATACGAATGTCGGGTTATCGCCAAAGATAACTTTGAGCGGGAGCACCCCAGACTTTGCCTTGAGTATGCCCTCAGAGATAGCGGATGGGATGTCGCTGTTATCAAGGGGAGGGAGGATGATATCGAGGATTTAAGGGAACAGCAAGAAAAGATTCAACTGGCTGAATCAGAGCGCAAGTATAAATCGGAAACTCTCACTCAAGGTGAAACTGATAAGTTGGCTAGGAAGCTGAACAAAACCCCCGATGAACGCCGTCAGGTTTCTAAATCCCGCCTGTTGCAAAGGCTTCCAGGGTTTGAGAATAAAACAATCCTTGAAGCAAAGAAACTGTCCCCAACTAAGGTGATTGAGACTGCAACAAGTCACTTGATTCTGGAGATTGATGGGGTTAAGGCCAATGAAGATGGTTTTGCCGAGAAGCTCCAAGAAGTACAGCAGTTGGCAGTACAAGAGCAGGCCAATTTCCCGTCAAACACACCCCAGGAGATAACGGACAATAACACAGAAGAATTACGGTGTACTAACAACCTCGAAAATGGGGGTGTCACACAAGCTGAAACTCTCTCTAAGCAAGGGCTTGAACCCGTCACACAACAAGCCGATATTTCTAATAAAACCGGGGGGGATGTGTTACACCCATTTAACGTGGTTTTTGAGAAGCCAGCCTTTGACCCTGAGTTTATCCATACCGTCCAAAATAAAGACCGAAATCTTATCTCTTCGGTTGAATCTCAATTCCTTTTGAAGAATCCAGAAGCCGCCAAGCTTCTACAACAACAGCGCTGGTATAAGAAACTGAGCATTTTTACCGACCCATCAGAGCCAGACTGTAAGAAGAAAATCCACCTAGCTACCTATCGGAGTAAATGGCTCCAAATCCACACCCTGCTTGAGATGGGTATTGGCTGGTTTTTGAATCCAGAGAATAGCTGGCACTCTAAGACACCAGAGCTGCTGGAATTCTGGGAAAAAGGCAAAGATTCCAAGCGTCAGCGGAACATCGGTGTATCTGCTCAGAATACCTCGCCTTGCCAGTATCTGGGTAAAGTTCTCAAAAAGTTTGAACTCAAGACAAAGGGCAAGCAAAAAAGAACATCGGATGGCGTAGTGCGATTGTACTGTATCGATAAATCGAACCCATTACATCAAGCTATTCTTGAATCTGTAGCAGAGCGGATAAATTCCAAGATTTCTGAGTTCGTTTTTGATTGGAAAAAAGTAGTCGAAAATGGGGGTGTCACACAAGCCGAAACTCAGGAGGCACAATGGCTTGAACCCGTCACACAACAAGCTGATAATTCTTTAAAAACCAGGGGGGATGTGTTACACCCTACTGGGGAGACTGGCTTGCCTGATGATGAAAGGCAATGTACTAAAAAGACAGAAGAAATTTCCCAAGCTGAGTTTGAACTGCTGAGGCGGATCTCAGAGGAGAGCTCAGAGAAAGGTCACATTTTTAGGTCTATGTTGATGGGGGTCAAGAAAATTACCCGTTTGTTGTACGACCAAATTATGACAGAGTTTGCTTTTGCTTCCTTCTGATTCCTCTACCATTTCTGATTTTTAGAGAGGAGCAAGTGGCTCCCATTAGCTTGCAGTGCAATCCCCAACAAGCCCCGATCATGCGGACAATGAGACAGCTTGAGACAGTGAAAAAGGTATGTTTCATCAACCACTGAAAGTGAGGTATGATGGGAGCTGTAGGGTTTTAAGCTTGGCGAGTATTATCAAATTGTTATCAACTTTTTCTCAAGATTTCACAAAGAACTAATAACTTTTTGTCCCATCCAGTTGCGTGGTGTCTCATATGTCTTTGAGTGAAAAACAGCTAATCGCCATTGAGAAACTGGTGATGGGTTGCAACCATCAGGAAGCGGCTAATGCTGCTGGTGTGGCGCGTTCTACTATCTATCGGTGGTGTGATCAGGGGGAATTTCAGGAGGCGCTCACAAGAGCTAAAGAACGCATTCTCAAGGGGCACTCGCAAGCTATTGATAGCTATAAGCAGGCTCTACTGGAAGCTGTAAAGCATTCTTCTGATTGTATTAATGTTCTTTTAGAAATAGCCAAGAATCCTGATACTAGGACATCAGATAGGCTCAAAGCAGTTGAGATGTTATTGCAGCAACCTCAAAAATTAATGGGGCTCTTAGCTGAAGGTGCTGTTTTCCCAGAGGAGAGAATAGCCCAGGAGCAGGAGCAAGCTTTAAGGAAGCAGCAGTTAGAAGCTAAGCTAATCGCATCTCCGGATTGGCGAAAAACTGATGACGGGTACTGGACGGATGATTCCTTGAGTGTTTTTGGTCAGTTGCATACTTACGACCTTGAGAAGGCGTATGAGAAACTGACGAATCCTACAACTTTCTTTGAGCTCTCTTGCGATTAGCGAGAGCTAGTGCCGTAGGCAATCGCCTCCCCCACCAGCCTGTTCTATCGCTTTTTAGTTATGGTTAAAAAGTGGCGGTTTTATCACAGTTTTATCACACTTCACCCGCAATTCCTGTGTGCTTACTTTGAGAGTGATAGTACTGTGATAGTACTGTGATATTTCAGTAGCCAGAACCCAGTCAAGAGAGAATGTTTCGGCTTGGTTATCCAACAAGTTCCATAAAAAAACAGTCTGGAAGACTGTTAGGTGGATAATATTGACACACTAGCTGTGGATACCACAGACAATGACCTGACCGGCGGCGGTTTGCTGTGAGTAATTGTTAAGCTGATTCTGCCAGTTTATGAAATTGGCTTGCTGGGCAACGAAAATCGCCACTGCAAATTCAATAGAGTTAAACTGGAGAAGCTCGGACAGCTTGTCGATGTCCTCCTGAACAGATACCTGGTTAAAATCAGCCTTGATTTCGATTCCAAGACGATTATTATTCTGCGAGTTCACAACCATAATATCTGACCGCCGATTGTCTGGGTCTCCTGGATAAAGCTGCTCTGACAGAAAGAAATAATTCCCATCCAGCTGTGCTAAGAATCTGTAGATCATCGCGCGAACTGTGCCTTCAGCCCACCAACCATCGGGACTGAAATAATTATTGGCAAAATTCTGTTGAGCGTAATTTCGCAGCACTTGACCAGCCTGGCCTTGCTGAATCTGAGGAGGCTGAGGAGGCTGGAGAAGCAAATGGTCACAAATTTGATTCTGAAGTGGCTGAATTATGTCGGCGGGTAATGGCATTTCCTGAACCTAACAATTAACTTTGTTGACATATTGGACTTTGGACAAAATTGGATGTTCTGTCTTCAGTCCTCTATATATAAGACGTATTCAACAAACAATTCCTGACTTTTTCGAGTTAGCGATTGTGAGCAACAAAAATTAGCTGAAATGCCCTTCATGCTTAAGGTTGAGATGGATGAGCATCACAGATATGGTTACCAAAATCTTTATATTTCTTTACCATCTATAAAACCCCCAGTCCCCCGGATAGTTCACCAACCTTATCAGAGTGTGTGCGTTGGATAGCCCAATTGGGTGGTTTTTTGGGACGTAAGAGTGATGGGGAGCCAGGAGTAAAGACTTTATGGCGGGGTATACAGCGGTTGAATGATCTGGCTGCGATGTGGCAAATCCTCGCCAATTCTTGATGAGAGATGGGATTACCTACGGTAGCGTAGCTAATCGCCTTCCAACAAGCATTGTTTTTTTTCTATGGTCGAAAGTATTTTTATGGTGATACTTCTATGAATTGTCGGTGGTTGTGGTGCATAAGTTATCAAGAGGGTTAGTGCATAGATATACCGGTCAGTCATGCCTGTACAAGAGGGTTGTGATTGAAATACTCCGAGGGCTATGCCTGTACAAGAAGGTATGACAAAAGACTGTTACGGTCACTATCTATGCACAAGAGGATATGGACTGAGAGTGCGCCAGTCATTATCCATGTACAAGAGGTTATATAGGGAGACTGTCGGGGTAGCCATCTATATACAAGAGGTTATATAGGGAGACTGTCGGGGTAGCCATCTATATACAAGAGGTTATATAGGGAGACTGTCGGGGTAGCCATCTATATACAAGAGGTTATATAGAGATACAGTTGGGGTAGCCATCTATGTACAAGAGGCTATATAGAGAGACAGCTAGTCTAGCTATCCATATACAAGAGGGTATACAGTCAGACTGTCCGTAGCATTATCTATATACAAGAGGGTATAGATGGAGACAGCCCGTCTAGCTATCTATATACAAGAGGGTATAGGGCAAGACCTCCCGTACTAACATCTATATACAAGAGGGTTGCCGCATACCTTACTCTCATTCCTTGTTCTCTAGAGAACAAGGAATGAGAGTAAGGTATGCGGGTACGGTCTTGTATATGGATAGTAGTACT
>JAAHGL010000311.1 GCA_010692635.1 Symploca sp. SIO2C1
ACAAAATAGTTTTCGAAGACCTGAACGAGGATATAAAATCCAAGAACGATTAGCGCAAATACCAGATGGTTAATATCAAAATGACTGGAGCCCTGGATCAGGGCAACCAGATACCAGCCAAGCTACAGAACAAAGCAACGATGGCAACAAGATAGTTTTAGGTATGTCCGCTGCCTTTAAAGGAGAATCCCAGGGTCTAGGAATTGAATTATACAGAGGTTCTCTAGCTTATATAGATGAAATTAACCAGGCAGGAGGCGTCAATGGGAAAAAGATTGAGATTAAGGCCTATGATGATGGTTATAATCCAGTTCCCACAATTCACAACACTATCGATCTAATTGAGAAAGATGATGCTTTTTTACTATTTGATTATGTAGGAACTCCTACGGTTACCAGAATGCTGCCTCTCCTCAAGAGATACAGTGACAGTGACATTTATCTCTTTTTTCCCTTTACCGGCGCTCAACCGCAACGGGAGGAACCTTATGACCAATTTGTTTTTAATCTCAGATCATCCTATCGTCAAGAAACAGAAGGTTTGGTAGATAAATTCTTTAGCACTGGTGACAAAAAAATTGCCGTCTTCTATCAGATTGATGCTTATGGTAGGAGTGGTTGGGATGGTGTGAAGCGGGCATTAGCTAAATATGATGCCAAAATGGTAGCAGAGGCAACTTATCGCCGGGGTACATCCTACTCTGAAAGTCTCAAGGAGCAAGTGGATATTTTAAGACAAGCTAATCCTGATGCAGTGATTTCCATTGGAGCTTATGCGGCTTGTGCTGCCTTTATTCGAGATGCAAGAGAGGCAGGTTGGGATGTTCCCATTGCGAATGTCTCCTTTGTGGGTAGTGAAAATCTCCTGAATTTATTACTCGAAACTGGCAAAGAGACTGGTAAGGACTATACTACCAATCTGATTAATTCCCAGGTAGTGCCAAGTTATGAAGACACATCCCTACCAGCAGTTAAGGAGTATCGGCAGCTGATGGATAAGTATGCTCCTGAGCCACCTCAAGAACAGAGGGACGAAAAGTATCAATCCCCTAAATATAGCTTTGTTAGCTTTGAAGGCTTTCTCAATGCCAAGCTCTTGGTGGAAATTCTTAAAAGGATGGACAATACTCCCCAAAGAAGTGAGATAAAAGGCGTGGTTGAAAAAATTCAGGATCTAGATTTGGGAATTAATGCTCCTGTTTCATTCAACTCTCAAAAGCATCAAGGACTAGACCAAGTCTATTACACTACCGTTGAGAATGGTAAATTTGTTCCTCTGACAGATTGGAGTGAGGATTAGGGGATGGGGAGATGGGGAGCTGGGGGAGCTGGGGGAGCTGGGGGAGATGAGGGAGACATTTCCAATTAGCAATTAGCAATTAGCAATTAGCAATTCCCAATTCCCAATTCTAAATTCTAAATTCTAAATTCTAAATTCTAAATGGCCAAGCTATTTCAGAAAACTTTATTAGGAGAAATCTTCCTCTTTGCCGTGATTGCTGGTACCACGTCAGTTGTCTCCGGCTGGAATCTGCACAAAAATTTGACAGAGGAATTTGAGAGTAAAGGTGAAGCAATTGTCAACAGTATTGCCAACTCCAGTGTCGAAATTCTCTTTAACCGGGATGCCTCAACCCTACAGTCAATTATTGACCAATTTCTTGATATTCAAGGGGTTGCTTATGTTTATATTATTGACGAGCATCGAGAAATTATTGCTCATACTTTTGCACCTGCCATTCCAGAGGAGATCCTGAAAAATTCTCAAGAAACTAAGGAAGAACAAGAGAGGATCCTGATTAATGACCTCAAGATTGAGAAGATGGGGGAGTTCATCGATATCTCTTCACCGATTTTGGCAGGAATTGCCGGTTATGTCCATGTGGGTATGGATAAAGGTATTATTATGGCTCATACCCGCTCAGCTATTGGTAGTCAGATCTCTCTAGTATTAGTGATTTTTCTCATCAGTGTAATCGTTGCCTATATCAGAGTTAATCAAATCTCTCAACCCTTAAATAAACTTACTGAATATGCTCAGAAATTATCAGCGAATGATTTTAGTGCAGAAGTAGATATCCAATCCAAGGATGAAATTGGTCTTCTAGCCAGAACTTTAACATCCATGTCCAATAAACTAAGGGATTCTTTTGGTCGGCTAGAACAGGCAGTTAACGAGGCAACAGCAGAACTTCAGGTATCTAATGCCTATTTAACTGCGATCATTACCAATTTAGCAGATGGATTGCTGGTAACTGATAGGTTAGGGCGGATTACTCAGTGGAATCCTGCACTGGTAGCCATGTTTGAGTTGGAAGCAACAGACTTGAAAGGGAAAAACTGCTCAGATGTGTTTTGCAGCGATTTGGTGGAAGTGGTAGCACAAACTCAACAACAACCCTCGGAGGTAGTTACGGCAGAAGTAAAACTCGCTAAGCATCACTTTGGACAAGCAGTGGCAACTGCCATCCATAAAGAATCCTTACCATTTGCCGATGACAAAAATCAATCTACTGGTTCGGTAATTTTAATCAGAGATATTACCGCTGAGAAGGAAGTCGATAGGATGAAAACCGATTTCCTCTCAACTGTTTCCCATGAACTAAGAACTCCTCTCACTTCAGTGTTAGGCTTTGCCAAACTCATTGACAAGAAACTCCAAGAGGTAGTGTTTCCCGCCGTCAAGATTGAAGATAATAAAACCAAGCGAGCAGTCAAACAAGTAGGCAACAATATTGGCATCATCGTCTCGGAAGGGGAAAGGCTGACAGCTCTGATTAATGATGTTCTCGATATTGCCAAGATGGAGGCTGGCAAGATTGAGTGGAAGATGGAGCCAGTAAAAATCGAAGAGATAATCGAACGTGCGATCGCAGCTACTTCTGCTCTATTTGAGCAAAAGAGTTTAGCACTAGTCAAGGAGCTAGAACCGGAATTACCTGAGATTATGGGAGATGGGGATCGACTCATCCAGGTGGTAATCAATCTAATTTCCAACGCAGTTAAGTTTACTGAAGAGGGTTCTGTCACCCTGAAAGTCAGAAGAGCTGCTGAAGAAGTTATTACCAGTGTCATTGATACTGGTATCGGTATTACTTCAGAGGATCAGCCTAAAGTCTTTGATAAATTCAAGCAAGTGGGGGACACTTTAACCGACAAACCCAAGGGAACTGGCTTAGGATTACCGATTTGCAAGCAAATTATCGAACACCACGGGGGTCAGGTTGGGGTGGAAAGTGAGCTGGGTAATGGCAGTACCTTCTACTTTACCCTGCCAATTCCTCCTGATCCGCAGCAGGATACTAAGAACATTAATATTGATATCCTGATTCAGCAACTGAAAGGTCATGTTAACACCACTTCAGAGTCTACTCAGGGATCACAGAAAACCATCCTCGTTGTGGATGATGATGTCCATATTCGCGTATTGCTCAGACAAGAGTTGGAAGCTGAAAACTACCAGATTAGAGAAGCTAAAAATGGTCTAGAAGCGATTTATTTAGCCAAGAAAACTAGACCAGATTTAATCGTTATGGATGTCATGATGCCTCAGATGAATGGGTTTGATGCCGCCGCTGTGCTGAAACATGACCCTCAAACGATGGATATCCCGATCATCATCCTTTCAATTTTAGAAGACAAAGGACGAGGTTATCGTTTGGGGGTTGACCGCTATTTAAGTAAACCCATTAACACCGAAATCTTGCTCACAGAAGTCGGTTGTTTGCTGTCTCAGGAAATTTCTAGCAAGAAAGTACTAGTTGTGGATGAGGATGCTTCCACTGTCAAAATTTTAGCTGAAGTGTTGCAAGCCAGAGGATACAGCGTAGTAGAAGTAGTTAATGCAGAACAACTCAAGGAAAAGGCTCTCTCAGTACAACCGGATTTGATCATTGCCAATGCCGATTTTTGGCAACAGTCTGATGTAGTTAAGACTTTGCGATTTGAAAAAGGCATGGAAAATGTACTCTTTATCTTATTAGCAGGCGAAACCAACCATGACTACCGTTCGTCTTAAACGTCTGATTGCTAAAAAAGAAGTGGACCAGATGCTCAATGAGCTGCTCAATGCTATAGACACGCCTATTAGTATTCAAGATGTTACAGGAAAATGGCTAGTTGGTGAGGAGATTGAAAATCCAGACAATCAATATCCTGTGCAGCTGAATAATGAGGTGATTGGCTGGGTAATTGGTGATCAAAAAGCTGTATCGATAGCTTCTTTTCTCAGTTATTTAGCACAGCAAGAGTTAGGCAAAAAAGAACTAGCTAAAGAAACTCTCGAAAAGTACAAAGAAATCAACTTACTCTACCAAGTTTCTGAAAAGATAGCAGCCAATTTAAAGCTGAATGAAGTTGCTAAATTAATCATTGAAGAAGCTCACACAATCCTGGAAGCTAATAGCTGTTCGGTCATGATACTCGATGAAGAAACTAAGGAACTGAGTATTATTTCCCACCTTGAGCATAAAACTCCCAAACTACTCTTAAAACTCGGTGAAGGAATTGCTGGTTCTGTGGCTTTAACAGGCAAAGCAGAAATCATTAATGATGTCTTATCTGACCCTCGTTATGCTCCAGGTCCCAATCCAGTGAGCTCTCTAATGTGTGCTCCAATTAAAATCAAAAATAGAATCCTTGGTGTGATTAACATCAGCAACAAAGAACCGGTTCAATACACAGCAGCAGACCTCAAACTCTTGAATGCTCTAGCCTCCCAGGCAGCTGTAGCAATTGAAAATGCCCTGTTGCATAAAAACAAATTGAGAGAAGAGCGAATTAAAAGTAATTTGGAGCGTTATTTATCTTCCCAGGTAGTTGAAGCTGTTTTAGACTTGGAAGGCAATAGTTGTCTGATTCCCGTTAAAAGAAACGTATCTATTTTGTTTTCCGATATTAGAAATTTTACCACTAAATGTGAAGAACTAGCTCCTGAAACAATTGTGGGCTATTTAAATGAGTATTTTACTCATATGGTGGAGGTAATTTTTAATCATCAAGGTACGGTAAATAAATTTGTCGGCGATATGATTTTGGCTCTTTTTGGCGCTCCTTACAAGATGATAGATGCTGAAACTAAAGCAATCTCTACCGCCATCGATATGCAAAGGCGGCTCCAAATGATTCCTGTTTATTGGATTAAAGAAAATTTTAAAACCGGCATTGGCATCTCTTCTGGTAAAGTGGTGGTGGGAAATATCGGCTCTCCTCGGCATATGGACTATACTGCCATTGGAGATGAAGTAAATATTGCCTCTAGACTACAATCTATCGCTAAGGGAGGTCAAATTTTGGTTAGCCGCAGTGTCTATGAAGCAACCAAAGAGTCATTTGAATTTAAAGAATTTGGTTTGGTAAATGTTAAAGGTAAAAAGAATCCGGTAGAGGTTTTTGAAGTGGTTTATTAATAATTGATAATTGATAATTGATAATTGATAATTTAAGAAGGAGGGGTGATGGGCAAAAAAATCTTAATTGTTGATGATGAGCATTATATTAGAATGCTGCTGGAAGAAACCCTTGAGGATTTGGAAGATGAGGGAGTAGAGTTACTTATTGCTAGTAATGGTGCTGAGGCTCTGGAGACAATTAAGACAGAAAAACCGGAACTAGTATTCCTAGATGTGATGATGCCGAAAATGAACGGCTTTGATGTTTGTAATATTGTCAAAAATGAGCTGAAGTTGGATGATACTTATATTATTATGCTGACTGCTAAAGGTCAGGAGTTTGACAAACAAAAAGGACAAGAAGTTGGTGCTGATCTGTATATGACCAAGCCTTTTGATCCAGATGAAGTCGTTGAGAAGTCGTTGGAGATTCTGAATTTAGATTAAGTCCGTTTTGCTAATGAATGACTGCGGGATGTATAAATCCCTTGATATGACTCACCGAAAGCGGCGTTTGAGCTCATTCCTTTGGGGATTGGAGGGATAGCTGTCCGCCGCTTGGTTGTTGGAGCTTTCTATAAATTGCAAAAATGCGATCGCTAGCTAAGAGCCTTCAACCCCTGATAATATAAAGTTCGGATAAACGGTGATAATTCCTTTCTACCTTGCAACCTTCTGCCCTCTGCCTTCTGCCCTCTGCCTTTTGTTTTCACTAAAGTGTAAGTATTCAACCGAACTTGATATAACTTCGTTGGCAGCCCAATCAGGGTAAAATTTTCCCTGTCTCCTCTCAAATAATTCACTTGTTATAATGGAATAGGCGACTGACTCACAGACACCATTATCATTTAAGTTCGACCGAAGGACTTCCAAATAAAAAAATGTTCAATTAAAACCCTAACTGGATGAATACTAGCAGTGAGTTTTTAGAGGATTGAAATAGGGTCTGACTATAGTTTGCAAACTTTAACTAGGGCTTGCTGCAAGAGTCTGAAAGCGCTGTCTGGTATAGCTTTCAAGCTTTTGTTTTCCTTGAAAAGTGCAAGAAAATTGAGCTCATCAATGCAATTTCCTTGCATCTTCTTAACCCATAATCCCCTTTAAAGACTATTCTAAACTCCTAAACTCCTATTCTCCTGACTCCTGACTCCTG
>JAAHGL010000312.1 GCA_010692635.1 Symploca sp. SIO2C1
AAGACTTTTACTAACGGAAAATCTGGCAGCAACTGTTCTAATTGATAGCTTTTGTGCTAAATGTGCTGCCACGATTTTTTCTCGCAGATCGACTGAATATGCTTTCATTCGTTATATCACCCTTATCGAACACTCAAATTAAGTGTACTGCATAACAGCGGGAACCGCTGTAATGGTGTGAGTCATGCAGAATAGTTTGCCCGTTGCGCTTGGTACTGGTCAAAGGTCATATAATTACCTGCTACATAGTCAGCGCGGGCAGCTTGGATTTCGGCAATATCTTCTGATGAATCTTCTTCAGCCGAGAATAGTTCAGCTTCTAGAAGTGCCAATAATTTTCGCTTTTCAGTGATTCCAAGCGACAAGATAGCTTCTTCTAAGGATTCTAACGAAACACTTATCCTTAAAATGTTCTCAGTCATTTGTTTTTACCACACTTGAAGTTTCTGGTTCATCACCTAAAGGGACTTCCCCCTGCTCCCTGCTCCCCTGCCTTCATAGAGCGATGGGATATTTGTTTTTTTAGTTGAAAGTCCCTTAATAGATGAAGGATAAGCGATCGCTACCGTAACACGTCCCTTGCCAAATGTCATTGGTCATTAGTCCTTTGTGCTAATGACCAATGACCAATGACCATCCTCTAAGTATCAATGCTAGAGGCAATTTGTTTTGGTGATAAGTATGGATAGGGAACTTTACCTTCTTGCTCCAACTTTTGGTTCCGTGCCTCAATCTCTACCGCTATCAAATTCAGCTTGGCCATAAACATAGTATGGATGTCAGGGAATAAATCATTTTCTAAGGGCAAATCCGATAGGGGATGCAAAGATGGACTGGAAAGAAGGTTAGAGAAAAATACCTGAAAGTGGGCGTTTGTCAAACTCTGCAATGCACCAAATACGTATTCCATTGTGATATCCCCTTCCGTTTCTGGCACTCCCCGGAACATTACGTTGGGTCGATTGGGGACATACGTTAGGTTTTGGCACTGGGAGAAGTTGATTGCTGAATGTTGGGCGCTGGCTAGAAAGATAATATTTGTTAGAGTATTCACCAACAGCTCCTGGGTTTCAATCTTTTCCGGAAAGCCGGGAACCGCTCCACGTTCTGGATCTGCAGTTTCTTTTGCCCATGCTTGTATAACTGGATCGGCTGCTACAGCAGCATCATCTTTATACACAGCCGCTACCACGTTGCTGATGTACTCAATCAGTGCATTCCAAATTTTGAACCCATCGTCCCGGAAGAAAAAGTCTTCCATACCATCGGAACCCTCCTCATCAAATCCCCGTGATAATAACTGTTGGGGAAAGCTCATACCAAAAAAGTCCCACTTCTTCCATTCCTTGAAAATTAGCCGCAACCCTCCAGATGTACCAGCACTAAAGGTGCGATCAGTAAATGGGCTATCTTTAGCAACCAAGGTTTGACGTGCTAAGAAGTTAATGCCAATAGTGTCTTGGAAATGTGGCTTTAGTAGTTGACCAATGGGGTGTGATGAGGGAAAGCAGTTGTGATGACTCATAACAAAAGGCTCTACAGCCAGATGAGTTAAACCTAAGTGAAAGGTAAACTGATGATACTGGCTGTCAGCAGATGCTGCATGGATTTTCGCCAACAGATATTTATTGGGATATGGGTAATTAGGGGTATAAATTTCATTTTTGCGGTCTTGGTAGCGGGTTAGTTGAATACCCAGCATATTAAGTCTGGATTTACCATCTTCTAGTAGCTCCCGATATACCAATACGTATGGAGCATAGAAAACTTTACCCTGAGCCTGAGGAATATCCTCTAAATCGCCGTAATCAAGAATGAAAAGCCGTTTTTCGGCAATTAGTTCTGGAATAGACTTGCCTTGAGCCGTCAAGTGCTTCATATCTTGAGGGATTACCCCTTCATTAGTACAGAGGGTAATCACCATGGGATTGACCCCTTGAATCAATTGACGGCAAAATTCCACATCATCCTTCCAAGTCTGCGGAATCTGAGTTGGTGCTTCAATCCAGCCCGCGTAGTAGGCTGTCCAAGGATCATCCCCAGATTGTTCAATTTTGTCCAGTCTCCGAGAGAAATTAATTTCTGAGTAAACATACTCAATGAGCCGCTCGATCAAGAATCCCAATTTCTTGGGTGGTAATTCTCGGCCAGGGGGTAGACCTTTTACCATGGGTGGAAATTCTTCTAGGGGCAGATCAGGTGCATCCTTCCGGCGAGGATACTTTAGATATTCGTACTTTTGTGTTCTGTCTGTAGCTTGCTGTTTTATGAGTTGCGAGATTCCTTGTAATTTATCTGTAGCTTTTTGTTGTATGAGTTGCGGGATTGTTTTTGTTTGAGCTACAGCTTGCTGTTGTGTGACTTGTGAGATATGTTTTTTGAGGTCTTCTAAAAGCTCATAGATGAAATTTAGGTTTTGCTTCGGCTCCATCTCTTCAGCTAGAGATTGGATAGCTTCGGTGTAAGTTTGTTGATGGACACTGATAATTTGTTCAGCAGTTGTCTGGTCAGCCTCAATTTCCGTAGACCAAGTGATGATGGTTTCAGTGTCGTTCTTTGCTGACATCTGGACAGTAGTGATGATGTTCTTAAGTGAGGGGATACTGGGTTTCATCTCTACCAGAGAATGCTTCATTATGTATTTTTGGTCATCACGCAACTCCAGACGTTCTTTGTATTCTAGTCCCTTAAAAGTTTTAAAAGAGCGCACAGCCCCAACTTCGTCTTTACCAGGTGGCTCTAATGCTAGCCATTGATAGATAGGCCACCAGTTCATAGTTTCCGGACCAAAGGGTCTGAATGTTGCCCACACTTTGTCGATGGGCGCTGGCACAACACCTTCGATTTTTGCTCCACTACTCATGCTTTTATTCCTCGTATTAAGGGTTTCAGAGAAATCTGCGTGTAATCAATTTTTCGTTCTAGCTTGAGTTCAGTCTCCTCAGTACAGAGGTACTGATAGTTTGCGCCTGATCAGATTCAGGAACAAATGACTTTTAGTTTGTTGAGTTGTTACAAAATCTATATTAATCTTTCGTGGCGTATTAATCTGCGCTTAAATTTTGTTAACATCCAAAATACTGATTTTGCGGTTAATTAGATCACAAAACTGCATGATCTCTGTACAACACTTTTTACCAGCAAATGTCCAGAGAAAAATCACTGGTTTAATGACCAACCACTCTGGAAAATTTGTGTTGCTTGTGCCTCAGAGCCTACATTTTTCCCTCCCACTTTTTTCCGTCCCTATGAACTTAAATGGACAGATCCTAAAAAAAATAAAGAGTGGAGCTTTCCACACATAGATGGTGGATTAAGTGCTAATTAGGGTTTGCTGCATAAGTGTGGAAGCGATGCCAGAGGAGGCTTTCAATCATTTCTTTGCCCCAAAAAGTCCAAGGTTTTTGAGCCCATCGAGACAATTTCCTTGCACCATCGTAGGGAAACAGCCGCTTAAATTCCGAATATGAGCTAAAAGTAAGCAGATTTTTAAGAGCTACTTTCACTTCAATTATCCCTCTTCTGTCAGACTCCGAAAAATGGGGGTCAAACCCTGATTCTCTCGTTAGGTATCGTTGGCTGTAATGACGGAATTTGGTGAGAATTTCGGAAAGTGACAGAAGAGGGTTATAGCAACCGCCACAACGGTTAGGACACTAGGTTTAGCTCGAAATAATAAACGACGTTAATCTGATGTCCTAATGACCCTGGCGGCTGCTATACAGCGGTTCCCGCTGTTACGAGGTACAGTAAAAACGACGAGGAAGAAATCTATCCAATTTTGACAACTGATTCAGGTGTACCTCATTGCAGCGGGAACCGCTGTAATTGCCTCAAAGAGTTGCGCAGCAAGCGATAGTACACTCTTTACTTATTACTTATTACTTATTACTTATTACTTCAAAACCAGAAAATTACGACTTTTTCAGCAAGCCCTATTTTAAGACTCACAGGGTATAACGATAAACTTAGAAGATACCTCAGCAGAAGGAGCAGCTACCAATCGCACAGTCCCATCTATATCTTTTATCCAGCCTGTAGCCTCAACTAAAGGATTTTGGATTTTAGAGTTAGAACCTTGAATTGGCAATTGATGATTGGTAATTTCTTCTGTTGTCCTTATTTCTGTGTCTTTCCCACTTCCAGAGACTCGCCAATCAATCCAACCTGGGGTAGGATTCAATACCTCACCAGGAGTCGGTGGTAATCCACCTCTGCCAGTCACTACAAAGCTATTTTCCCTTGCTTGAGATGAACAAGTTTGAGCAATTTGATTGCTAGAATCAGTGAAAGTTTCGGGTAACTCGGCTAATCCTTGTACTGGATCAATTCCTTGAATATCAATTTGTACCTCCCCGTTGAATTCCACACCCAGCTCGGAAGTAGCAGTGATATCGCTAAGTGGGGTTAATCTCTCCCGAAATTGAGCACCGAAAACACCTTGAGCAGTAATACTGACTCTTCCTCCAGAACCGGCTTGAGCATTGGCAGTAATATCGCTATTTTCTTCAGGAACAGCAACAATTAAAGGAGCATCGATATTCAAATTGCCACCATTACCTGTTCCGCCTAATGCGGTTGCAGTAATTGAACCAGCATTCCGGAGTAACAATAAAGAGTCCACATCGAGGACAATGTTACCACCTAATCCTAAAGCTGTAGTGGCATTGATTTGTCCTTCTTGATCGAGCAATATTGAATCAGCATTAATGATTAACGTTCCCGCATCACCACTTCCTTGATGTCTGACCCGAATTTGACCTCCATCTTGTATAGTCAAGTTATCCGTATTAATCGTCACTTCTCCTGTCTTTCCTGTAAGTCCTGGAGGTACGAACAGAGCTTGTTGTATTGCTGTATTAAAGGCTAAAGCACTCCCCTCGACTCCAGCGGGGAACTCATCGGCAGTAGTGCCACTGATGAAAATCTCAGAGGAATCGATGGTTATCTCACCAGCATTGCCACTAGCTGATGTACCTGAAGTAATAATACCCCCATCGAGCAATCTGATTTGGGGAGCATCAATGATGGTATTGCCAGCATTTCCTCGACTAAAGGTTAGTGTTCCTAGTCGACTGGGAAAAAGAAGCAAGGGATTGCTACCAATAACTTCAATTGATTCAGAGGCATTGACAATAACATTACCACCATTGCCTGTTCCCGAGTTGGGTAAAGGAGGTTGCCCAAAAGTGGCAGTGGATGTAAAAATGCTTGATACTAAAGCTGCGCCATCTCTGATACTTAAGGTCTCGGTTTCTACAGTGATATTACCGGCGTTGCCAGAGCCAGTAATACTATTGAAAATTCCACTAAGATTGTCAGCGTTTAGAGGGCTGGTTCCTACCATTTCCACTTGTTGAGCATTGATTTCTATATCCCCTGCCTTACCTTCTCCAGCACCCAGGGGATTGCCAATCAATTGGTTGAAACTGTATGCAGCTACATTTGCTCCCCTAAACAGTCCTAACTGCTTGGTGGATAGGGTAATTTTGCCACCATCACCTTTTCCTATAGTTAGAGCGATAATACCGCTAGAAATGAAAGGTGCGAAAGAATTGACTCCACTTGCTTCCACTGACTCAGCAGCATTGACTTGGATATCTCCTCCCTTTCCAGCTCCCTGAACAAAGGAGAAGATCATTGCTCCATCAAATAGATTGATTCTGGGGCTAGATACATCTACATTCCCCCCTTCTCCTGCACCCAAAGTATAGCTAGCAATTCCACTAGTTACAATAGGACTAAATGGATAAGCGCCATTAGCTGTGATCGAGTTACTATTAACGGTAACTTTGCCTCCATTTCCTGTTGCTTGTGGTCCTACCCACGTCACAATTTGTCCTCCATCCTCGAATTTAAGTTGCGCTGCATAGACAGTAACATCCCCTGCTGCTCCTGCTCCATACGTTTCACTCGAAATGCGGCTATTGAGGAGTTGGATTAGAGGGTCTTGATTAGGTTGAGGAGGAGTGAAACCACTAATAGTAATGGTTCCAGTAGCATTGATAGTAACATCTGCTCCAGTTTGGTTACTGAGAGTTTGGGAAATAATTTGCGATCGCTCTAAGCTGATATTCTCTCCTTGTACCTGGATACTACCATTCCCTGTTACCCCAACATTAGTAGTATTCGTCACCGTACTATCAGTTAGAGAAATATTCCCGTTACTATTGAGGATTAGGTTTCCTCCTAACACAGTTACTGAACCCGTTATCGTTATCTCATCCCCTTGCAGAGTTAAATCTTGTCCTGGAGTAACAGCTAAATTACCTTCATTGGTGATTTGTGCAGTATGATTACGTGAAGCATTAGTAAATAATACTCCTGGTTGAATCGTCAATAAACTACTATTGGCTGTATCTGTGGCGCTATAAAAAGCATTATCTCCTAACTTGATGCCATCAGCAGTGCTAGCAGTAAAGGAACCGCCGATATTTAACTGAGCATTCGGCTCAAAGATAATGCCATTAGGATTGATTAAAAATAAGTTAGCTGTACCGTTGGTTTGAATTAAGCCATCA
>JAAHGL010000313.1 GCA_010692635.1 Symploca sp. SIO2C1
TAGTTGACTTATTGGTGGTCTAGCTCGACTCGGAGAAGGTCTTATACTCAGAAAGCTTAGCTATCGTCATGAGAAAAGAAAAAATACACGGCGCATAAATGCGCCTTCGCTACATCCCACCCTTAAAAGTGGTGGGCTTTGCTCGATGTTCTGTAAGGAATTTCGACCAGTGGAGCTGTTCGAGCGTCTGGAAGATTTCTATCAGCGCTGGTGTGAGGGAGAATTTATTGATATTCCGGAGGAAACTCTACTTCAGAAAACTACACGGCGATTGCAAAATCAGGGAATTAGTTTAGGTCAGCGACAGGTAGATATCTACACTGGGCTGAACGTGATGATTTTGCTTCTAGAATTACATCGTTATGCTCAGGGAAAGGATGAGCTGAAGGATAAGGTTGCTTTTTATCCTTGTGATCAACTAGATAGTAAAGATTTTGAACCTGAGCGATTGCTTCGCATCATGAGCTATAGCAATAGCGTTAACCTAGGCACTTTTAGAGACACAGTTGGCTTATTCCTCGGTGACGCAAATCTCAGTCACGCTAACCTCAGTCGCACAGAGCTCAGTGGTGCTAACCTCAGTGACGCAAATCTCAGTCGCGCTAACCTCATTGGCACAGAACTCAGTAGTGCTAACCTTAGTGGTGCAGGTCTCAGTGGCACAAAGTTCAGTGGCGCAGATCTCAGAGGTGCAGAGCTCAGAATGGCAAACATCATTGGTGCAGAACTCAGTGGCGCTAACCTCATTGGCGCATACCTCAGTGGTGCAAAGCTAAGTGGTGCAAAGCTAAGTGGTGCTAACCTCATTGGCGCATACCTCAGTGGCACAGACCTCAATGGTGCTAACCTCAATCGCGCTAACCTCATTGGCGCATACCTTAGTTGTGCAAAGCTAAATGGTGCAAAGCTAAATGGTGCTAACCTCAATCGCGCTAACCTCATTGGCGCAAATCTCAGTGGTACTAACCTCAGTGGTACTAACCTCAGTGACGCAAATCTCAGTGACGCAGATCTCAGAGGTGCAAACCTCAGGAACATTTCCTGGGATGAGAAGACGAATTGGGGGAATGTGAAAGGATTGGAGACAGCAGTTGATGTGCCAATTGCCTTACTTCGACAATTATTATGAAGTGTGAAGTTTTTTGATAGAGCAAATCCAGGGAGTTCAGATGTCCGACTTCTTGAAGAAGTCGGACATCTTGGAGTGCCCCTTAGATACTCAGGAAATCACGACAATAAACCTGTTGTTGATACTCAGCTAACTTTTCTCCCTGATGATAATGGCTACGCTTTAAAGTTGCTTGTTGAACCTTTTCTATGAAGGGATGGCACAAAGACTGATAGGCATCAAAAATATCTGCGATCGCTTTTTCCTTAGATAACCTAACTTGCTTGTCACCCGGTGAGGTAGGTAACATAAAACTCAGTAGTGTGAATTAACCACACCATGACCCTTGCAACTGAATTACTCACCCTTCAAGAATTTATCCATCTACCCAATATAGAGGAATCCCCTGCTTGGGAATTGCTTGATGGTGTACCCTGCCAAAAGCCAATGCCAACACTTCACCATAGCCGATTACAGAAGTGGTTAGTTGCCACCATTGACGGCCTAGGCAGTCCCTATGAAGCGTTTCCAGAACTTCGTTGTACTCTGAGTCACAATTCCGTGGTTCCAGATGTAACGGTGATTCATCAAGCTAGAGTTCCCCAAGATAATGAACCTATCAATGGTGCACCTGACTGGGCAATTGAAATTTTGTCCCCTGATCAAAGTACAACAAAAGTTATTGCTAAAATCCAGTCCTGTTTACAAGAAGGGACTAAACTGGGGTGGTTGATCGATCCTAAAGAAAAGGTGGTTATGATCTTTTGGCCGGATCGTCCGTTGGCGTTATTAAAAGGTCAAGCTGTTTTGCCAGTAATTTCAGATCTGGAATTAGTGTTAACTGTAGAGGAACTGTTTGATTGCTTGCAGCCGAATAAGAGATAGATTGCAATATACTATGCTTTAGCTGAATAACAAGCGATCGCGTATTGTCTGCAAATGTCCCAGTTTATCCTGAGATTCCCAATTCTCAATAATAGGCGATCACACCAACTGCTCAATTCCCTCCTTTTCCTCAATGTTAAATTCGCTAGCAGTATCCTTGAAAAAGTCGGGCATCTTTAGATTCGGCAAAGCTGGCATCTTCATATACTGTAACTGATGATTGGAGGTGGTTTAGCAATCTTGAGTTCAGAATCAAGTAATCTAGCTGATATTTGTCAGGAGGTAACAAAAATTGCCAGTTGCTATGGAGTTTTTCAATGTATTGACTGTAGTCAGGCAATCAAAGAATTCTTGATAGCTAGAAATATACGGGGCAAGCAGATTAAGCTAAATTTAGGAAGGCAAGACTTACCTTGGTCTGTAATTTATGACTTGCGACGCCAACAGCAAATTGCGACTAATGGCTACCATGAAGGTATAGCAATTGTTATTGACGGTCAGGAAATTGTTTTCGATAATATTGAACATAATGGCGTTCCTAAACGAGAGTGGCTACAAAATTTAACTTCTCCAACGATAGAACTTGGTTTGGGAAGTTTTTTGATTATAGAAGATGAATTTTGAGCGATAAAATTGAAGAAGTTGTTGTTAATGATTTAAAAAATATGCAAGATTTATATACATTGCTTAAGAAAATCAAGAAAGCTCCTTCTATGTATCTGGGACAGCACTCGATTATTTGCTTACAGGCTTTTTTATCTGGCTATAGCGTGGCTAAACATGAGTTGAGTGGGCAACCTACGGAACAAGAGCAGGACTTTAGGGAATTTCCTGAATGGATAAGAAAGAGATTCAATATTCAAACTAGCCAATCTTGGGCTAATATCATTCTGTTTTACTCTGAAGACGAGAGCAAGGCACTAGATAAATTTTTTCAACTGTTTGAAGAATTTTTAAGTCGTAATGATTCTCTAGAGCACCGATTCATTAACCAAAATTAGATGTAGGGGCGAAGCATTTGGGCGATAATTTATCTTCTGAAACCCTAGTTTTTCTGTCCGAATGCTTCGCCCCCGGATGTAGACTGTGTCGTAAATAGGAATACTGAATCGGTGTTCTATCAAATCAAAGATGCTCTTAATTGCTGGAAATCACGACAATAAACCTGTTGTTGATACTCAGCTAACTTTTCTCCCTGATTATAATAGCTACGGTTTAAAGTTGCTTGTTGAACCTTTTCCATTAAAGGACGACGTAAAGACTGATAGGTATCAAAAATATCTGCGATCGCTTTTTCATCAGATAATTGATTCTTTTTAATTACCTTAGCAATCAAAGTTGAGATCACCAAGGCATCTTCTAATCCTTGATTTGCGCCTTGAGCCAAAAAAGGTGGCATTCCATGAGCTGCATCTCCAGCTAAAACTACCCGCCCCCTACCCCAAGGTAGTTGATTACCGATACAATGCTTTAAATTTGTTGTATCAGGAAATTTAAGAGTATCATCCAGAGTTGCTCGATGAATATAATAAAGTCTTGATTTCATTTGAGCAGGCACAGAAAAACTCACGAATTCCCTGATAGTTTCAGGAAAGCCATCTTTTTTTAAGCTCTCCAGAGCCAGATCAACTAAATTCTGAGATTTTGTTGATTCTAACTTTTCTAGCTGAATCGGAAAATGAATAAAATAACCCCAGATATTTTTCAGGCAAAAGATAACTATCCTTGAGTTATCGATGGAATTAATTTTATCCGTTGTAATTGTAACGACACGCTGGTGTTGTAAGAATTTTGACTGGATTTCTGCTTTTAACTTATCAGGCACCTGATCATCGAGTCCCGAGCAGTAAATTCCAGCAAAACCCGAATAGTCTGGTTCTCCTAAAATAGCATAGGGAGTATTTTGATAAAGAAGACGACGAATCGTAGAATTAATCCCATCAGCAGCAACTACTAATTTAGCTCTAACTGAAGTTGATTGTTCTGCTTGAGACTGATCTGAAGCAGATTCGGCTTGTGGATTAGACCAATGAGCGTAAGGATTGACTACTTTAGCTGTATTGGAAACAAAGTCAAGCTTGATGGTTCCAGTTTCCGTTTCGTTAATCAAATTAAGACAACGGTGATTAGCTTTAACTTGCTCTAGAGGAAGCTGTTCTCTCAGGGTAGTTTGCAAATCATACCAGGGAATTGAAACTCGACCTTCTCCATATTCAGTAAACCAAGTATCATAACTCAGGGGGAATGATTGAATTTCTTCTCCTTGAAAATTTCTCTGTATCCATTTGGGTGTTTTTTCGTCTGGATTACTCCTGGTTTTCTGAGAAAAATCTAATCCCGTTTTTTTAACTGCTTCATAAGCAGCATTATCTAAAGATTTAAGAGCTTTTAATCCATTGGGAAGAAGATCAATAATCTGACCAACTCGACGAAATTCAGTTGTTTGATCCAGTACCACAAAATTGTCAATGCCACAAGCTTGTAACCCAATTGCCGTAGCTAACCCTACTGGTCCTGCACCAACTATAACCACATCATAATTTTTCATCAATACTGCTTCCTGCTTCCTGCTTCCTGCTTCCTGCTCCCTGCTTCCTGTTTATTCAGAGATTAGCCATTAGCCATTAGCCATTAGCCATTAGCTATTAGCCATTAGCCATTAACCATTAGCCATTAGCTATTAGCCATTAGCCATTAGCCTTGATCGTATTTCTCAAGAGTAATCAGTAATCAGTGTTACATGGTAAGGTGAGAAAAAGCCATCTTACCTGCTTATGTTTCAGCGTTGCTTAATCTGCACCGATTTTTCTGACGGTTTGTATCGGCTAGTAGAGTTTGTGCCCAGTTTAGCTGCTAATGGCATCAAGCAAATCATTTTCTTGTATTGCGTTCCCTTGTGGGAAGAGGGAGAAATTCCCCGTATAGACGAAGAAGGAATAGCAGCAGCACGCGATCGCTTACAAGTAGCTACACAAAATGTACCAGAGGGAGTAGAAGTTTTCATTGAAACTCCTTCAGGACGTCCCATAGAACAGATTCACAAAGCAGCAAAACACTACCAAGCCGATATCATCCTCACAGGAATGCCTATTCGGAGTTTGTTGCAAGAAAAGCTCTTTGGTAGCACAACAGCGGCTCTGGCAAAAGAAGCGGGAATCCCCCTACTCATTCTACGACCCCAACTTCTTTCTACGTACACCCGTGAAGAACTGGATTTGCGCTGTCGGCATCTGTTGCGGTATTTGCTGATTCCCTACAACGGCAGCCACGCTTCCCAATATCTTGTGCAGCAAGTTACTGAATGTGTCAGTAGAACTCCAGACAACGCACTCAAACAATGTATTCTCATGTCAGTGGTTAGCGAGGGAGGACGTAAAGAGTTAAACAAAGATATTCTGTTAACGGAAGCTCAAGCACAGCTAGAACCAGTAAAAGCCGAGTTGGAACAGTTAGGCTTAGAAGTAAATACACAGGTACGAGCAGGAAATCCCTATGTAGAGATGTTAGATGCTGCTATGGTATTCGATATCAGTGCGATCGCAATTTCCTCTGATCGCTTAGGAAAACTGATTGAGTGGCCAGTGCGTAGTTTTGCTGGTGAGTTGATGCGCCGCAGTTGGCATCCAGTTCTGTTCTTTCCGCCAGGGGAAGATTAGAGTATCGATTCTGCAATCATCGAATTTGAGTTAAAGAAGGCAGAAGTACGAAGGCAGAGGGCAGAAGGTTCCCTACGCTTGAAAGCGGGGGATTTAATAAAGTTGCTACGCATTTATTTGTCTCCATAAATAAATAATGGGGCTTTAAACCATCTGGCAGAGCACAGAGGACTTACTTTTGTATTAAAAACTACATTCTTTTCCTTCTGCCTTCTGCCCTCTGCCCTCTGCCTTTCTTCTGGTAAGCAGAGGAGTAGGGAGCTGGGGGAGGTAAGAAAACAAGGGAGACATTCTCAATTTTCTCATTATGAGTCACCACTACAATAATTATTGAGTTCAGAAACTACTTTGTCACTCTCTTGACCCACACTCAGTATTTTTTCTGAAACGGTACTAAAATCGGATGAGATTTGTTTGAGTGCCTCTAAACCTTCTGGTGTGGCTTCTACTTTACAGAATTTAGCGCAAAGCCCACGCTTTTTAAAGGTCGGATGTAGCGCAAGGCACTTTGAAGTGCAGTTTAAAAAATGTACTGCCGATAGTTAGAAGTGCTGTATAATCTACTAGGAGGTGATGAGAATGACCTTTACACTCACCTATGAATTTAAACTCAAACCTACTGCTCACCAAAAAGAAATATTTCAACAGTGGTTAGAAACCAACCGCCAAGTATATAACTATGCTTTAGGCGAGCGAAAGGACTGGTATAAGTCCCGCGCCTGTGCTCTAAATTCATGCTCTATCAAAGGTCAGTACATCATTCCTGCTGATACTCCTAGACCTACATTTGCAATTCAATGTAAAGCCTTGACTCAGGCTAAAAAACAATATCCACATATTAAACGGG
>JAAHGL010000314.1 GCA_010692635.1 Symploca sp. SIO2C1
TCAGTCTTATCATATCGCTCAAATTTGTTGCATTGATATAAAACGTTTATGACTTCTTTTTAGGTAAAGAAAACTCTTGTTCCTCCTGCCTCCTGCCTCCTGCGTTCTAATGCTGATTACTTCTTCGGTGACTAGATTTTAGGACATACCGTGAGCTTATTAAGCAGACCATTCCCCTAGAGCGATCGCGATTCCTTGCCTTAAGCTCGGTGAGAGGTTATCATCTGCCCGATATTGCTGTAGTTTTTGATAAGCATCGGGAATGTTTCTGAGTGCTGCGATCACATGTAACCTCACAGTTAAATCTGGTTCCTCTAGCAGCTCAATCAGTACTTCTAAAGCTTGAGGTTCCCCTAGTTGTCCTAAAGACATTGCTAGAGCTTGTTTGAGACTAGGATGTTGTGCTGAAGATTGTCCACTCCGGAGAAACTCAATCAGAATTTGAGTAGCTTGGGATTTCAACTGTGGTAACTCTACACGTCCGAGTACAGCTATGATTTCCTGACAAACTTCTGGGGTAACCCAAGCCAATCCTTGCTGCAAATACTCCAAGGCTACTGGTGTTTGAACCCAATTCAAAGCACGCACAAACTCTATTTTTAGAGAAATCGGTGTTGCTACTGACTTGAGTACCCGAAACAGAGCCTCAGCAGCCTCATCTGTACCCAAACGCCCCAAGGCAATAGCTGTTTGTTGGCAAACCTGTGGGTTAAAGTCATATAGTAGAGGCTTGAGGTATTCAACCACCTCCAATGCTGGTAAAGTATGCCCTCGTAAACCCAAGCCAATCACCGCTTCTTTCCTCACCACTGCAGCTGTATCTTGTAATGCTTCTACAAGCACTGGCAGAATTTTGTGATCGTGAAAGCTAACCAAAGCCTCGATCGCGGTAGAGCGTATACTAGCAAGCGGGTCATGAACTACACTCATTAGAGGTGCGATCGTTTCTGGGCGTCGGATATGAGCAAGGGCTTGCACTGCTAAATACTTTGATTCCTCCTGTGTTAGTAAACCACTCAAGGCTGTAATTGCTGAACTACCAATATGACTGAGAGCCTGTGCCGCCATCTGAGCTAAGTCTTCATCCTCAGCAGATTCGAGCAGTTCAACTAAAGAGATCACCACTAGTGGATCATCAAACTCTCCGAGGATACGACTAGCAAACCAACGGACATCGAGATCCGCTTCTTCGTCTTCGATAATAGCAATCAAAGGTGCGATCGAGCGTTTCCCTAGTTTGGGAAACATCTTAGCCGCATCCCATTTCTCCTGAAAGTCCCCGGCTTCAATTACCTGCAAAGCGAGATGTAGCACCTGCTGGCAATCCAGTTCTTGGAGAGGTTGTAAACTCTTACCATTTTTACTCAGAGGAAGCTGTTGTAAATGTTGATTGAGTAATGACCAATTTTCTTGCTGTGCAGCGATATGAGCTTGTTCTAGAGTATTTAACATCAGTTCAATGATTGCTTGTTTTTTAAGTCCAGAGCGGGAAATTGCTCACTTTTTCCAACAAATAACTCCAGTAAAAAATCAGTACATCTATTACATTTCAGTATTTTTATTGAACCTGAGCTTTCTTCCTTATCTAAGAATTCCCAAAATTTATCGATTAAGCAACTTAAAATGCATTAAAAGAATTAGTGCAATGCAAATATTACATCATGGCGTTTTGCAAATTGAAAATTGGGAGTTGAGATTGAATCATTCTTTAATAAAATGCAATAAAAGTTAATCTATTTTTGTAATAAAAGCTACTAGTAAAAGTATTGAGGTTATCTATAAGATATAGATATTACCAATTCAATAAAGCTAGATTTTGTTGGTTATGCTCAGTGAAAATGAACTATACCCACTGAGAATAATTGATAATTGATAATTGATAATTGATAATTGATAATTACTCCCTTGTCTTCTGATCTCCCCCAGCTCCCCATCTCCCTATCTCCCCATCTCCCCATTTCCCCTAAAGGGGACACCAAGTCCTCAGTACACGACCCGTTAGTTGTTGTTCTAGCCAAGGGGTGTTGGCAGAGTGAGATTTTAGGGTTTGTCTATCAACTCTCCAAGTCTTTTGTGGATCAAACAATACTAACTCAGCTGGTTGATTAGGAATGATCGCAGCTGGAGTTTGTCCTAGACAAATTGCTGAATTTGTGCTAAGGCTCTGCCACAATTCTAAAGCTGACCAATCCCCTTTTTCTACTAAATAGTGCCACAGTAGAGGTAGAGCTAGCTCCAAACCAATTACCCCTGCTGGTGCTTTAGCAAAACTGACGGTTTTCTCTTCGTAGCTGTAGGGATTGTGATCAATAGCGATCGCATCTAAAATTCCTTCTCTGATACCCTGAAGTAATGTTCTTTGGTCTGCTGGGTTTCCTAAGGGAGGTTCTAAACGCAAATTGGGGTGGTAACTAGATAAATGTTCCGTGTTGAGCAGCAGATGCATCCAAGTGGTACTAGCAGTTACTGGTAATCCCCGTGCCTTGGCTTCCGCAATTAGTTGGACACTGCGACTGGTGGAAATGCGCATGAAATGTACTGGTGTACCAACGGCTGCCACCACTTCTAATAAGGCGGCAAGAGCAGCAGATTCAGCAACAGCAGGATTCCCCGACAAACCCAAGCGAATCGATTGTATTCCTTCTCTGATTACTCCCTCACCAGCTAGCTGAGAGTCATAAGGCATAAGCACCACTGGTTTACCTAAAGGCTGTAGGTATTCCAATAACCGTCGAACTAGAGCTAGATTAGATAGAGGCGCTCCATCTGTAAAGCCTATTACCCCTGCTGCTGCTAGTTCAGATAATGCTGTCATTTGTTCCCCTTTTACACCCTGAGTTAAGGCACCCCAGTAACTTAGGAGAGGGGGAGATAGGTGAAGGGGGAAAGAGGTACATTTATCCTTTTCCCAATCTTCCTGTGTTTTAACTGCTTGCTGCTTTTGATTTAGTAAAGCCAAACCACTAAGGTTATCCAGAGGTGGTAGAGTGTCTGGCAAGATTGACAGCCTAGTAAAGCCTCCAGTTGCTGCTGCCCAGAGAAGTGAGGATAGGGTTTCCCGGTGTTCATATCCCGGTTCTCCAGAGTGAGAGTACAAGTCTACCAATCCTGGTCCTAAGATTAGTCCCTGGCAATTCTGAACTGATGTATCGACTGGAAAATCAGAAATCTGAGTTTCAACTGCCTTAATCACACCAGATGCAATTAAAACATCTGCCAGCTGGTCAGTCCTTGAAACTGGGTCTAAAATTCTGACTTGTTGAAGTAGTTCGCTATTCATATAGATTAATACCCCTTAGCATATCACATCAATAGACATAACTATCAACAGGCGTAACTAGGAAGTATGAAGAAGACGGGTTAAGGCAAATGTATCTTAACCTTCTTTAATAACTCTAGCTAGAGAATAACTAAAGAGCTCCCCAGGAGCGCTTCGCACCCCCAATTGACTCTTGAGAAACAATTCTCTTCCTTGTTGCCTGACTCGGAGACTAGGTGTTTATCCAGAGATTAGCTATTAGCCATTAGCCATTAGCTTTGAGCGTGTTTATCGAGAGTCTTCTTGACTATAATTTTGAATTTCCTTTACTCTTTACCCTTGAGCCTTTACCCTTCTTAAAAAATATAAATATTGCCTATGGTATCTCTTGCTCGTAAAAACTTGATCGAAGATATTCCGCGCTTCCTCGTTGCTCAAGCAGGAATTATGTTTGCTGTGAGCCTGGTAACTCTACAAACAGGAATATTTAATGGCTTTACTCGCTCTACTGCTCAATTAATTGATAACTCCGATGCCGACATTTGGGTTGCTTCCAACAAACTGGTACAAGTTGAACTAACAGTACCACTGCCTGTAACCAACTTGACTCAAGCTCAAAAAGTAGAAGGGGTAGAGCGAGCAGAAGGATTGATTTTTAGCAATGCTTCCTGGCTCCCCCCTGAAGGAGACATTGCAGTAGTCAGGGTAGTTGGATTTGATCCGAATGGGCAATTGTTTACACCGAAAAATATTACTCAAGGGAGTGTCAATGCTCTCAAAGAGCCTTACTCTATCATGGTGGATACAACTAACCTAAAGTCCCTGTTTGTAAAGGAAATCGGTGATGCAGTTAAAGTTAACTCCTTGCCAGCCGAGTTAGTTGGCTTAACTCAAGGCAACAACTCAATCGTCTCCAATGCTTTTATGTTTACTTCCTTGGAAAATGCCAAGGCTTATTTAACTTCAGGTCAAACTTCTCATCTATCCTGTCAATTACCATCGGCAGGAAAGGAATTATTGTGTACCAACACTTATCCAACTACTCCTGATAGAGAAACTAAGACTGAAAAACCTACTGTACCTGATAAATTAGTTGCATCAGATCTAATTACTTATGTCTTGATTCGAGCCAAATCTGGGGAGGATCTAGAGGTGCTCAAAGATAAACTAGAAACTGCTTTACCCAACACCCGCGCCTACACTCGTGTCGAGTTTACCCAGAAGAATCAACTTTTTTGGCAGAAACGAACGGGAGTTGGGTTTGTTTTAGGCTTAGGTGCTGCTGTGGGTGTAATGGTTGGCACAATTATTGTCGGTCAAATTCTTTACTCTTCTGTATCTGATCACCTCAAGGAGTTTGGCACCCTCAAAGCAATCGGTGCATCAAATGGGGTAATTTACGGCGTGATTATCGAACAAGCTCTGTGGATGTCGGTTCTGGGCTATATTCCTAGCATGGCACTCTGCTATGGTGTTGCATCTTGGGCATTTGCTACTCAAGGAATCTTGATTTTAATTACACCAGTATCTGCGATCGCAATTTTGGGTATAACAGTGATCATGTGTGTTGGTTCAGCTATTTTTGCTATTCAGAAGGTTACCCGCCTCGATCCAGCAATGGTATTCAAAGCCTAATGCTTAAGTTGTTTCCCAGCTACCATCTACTTCATAGTAAATTTGTACTATCAATTAATCTTACGCTAGAATAGTACCTATACAGTTGTAAACTTACTATTTTAACGTATTTATTACTATTGGCGGATATGAGCTATGATCGATTGTCTCGATGCGGCTCGCTACTTTATTGTCAAAGCTTACAATCAAGGTATGGAAGCCGAGATGACCAATATGAAGGTTCAAAAGCTTCTATATTATTCACAAAGCTTGCATTTGGCATTATATGATGAGCCATTGTTTGAAGAAGAAATCCAAGCATGGCGATACGGTCCTGTGTGTCCTCGTGCTTATAGGTATTACAGTGAATTTGAAGCTGAACAATTACCTGTACCTGATCAGAAATTGTTGTTACAGATTCCTCATGATCAGAAAACGCTTTTAGAGGAAGTTTGGGAATACTTTGGTGGTTACCATGCTTATCTACTTAGCGATATGACTCATGTGGAATTTCCTTGGAAGAAAGCTCGCAAAGGTTTGCCATCGGAAGCACGCTCAACTGAACCAATTCTTCTTGAAGATATGAAAGCATTAGGTTCTCAGAAACTGGATGTGATAGAGCATGACAATCCTGCTTATCAACCTGTGATGTCTAAAGTTTTGGAGGACGCTGTTAATTCGGAATCCTCAAATCGCATTGGTAAAGGAGAGGTGCGTGACTGGCTCAAATCCCTTCTCGATTGAGGCGTCTGATAATTTAACTAGTTTGGATTTATAATCATGAGCAGTTTACAAAACGTCCTGCTGACGCCGATCTCAAGAATGTTATCAAAGACATCATAGACTATTAGGCAAGGGATCTAATTAAAGCGATCGCACGGGTATCGATTCTGTCGTAGCAAAAAAAAGGAAAAGGAATGAGATGTTGAGATTTGAGATTAGAGTGTAGACAAAACAGCTCAATTCCCGATTCACAATTAGCCATTAGCCATTAGCTCTAGTGATGTCAATAATGATTTTGCCACCAAAGTCCGGGATGGGAGCATTAGGTTTGCATAATTGAACCCGAACTTGCTGTACTCCATCTAACTTGAGGATAGCGTTAGCGATCGCAGTTGCTAATTTTTCTATCAAGGCATATTTTGAGTTTTTCACCAACTGCTTTACTGCCTCAATCGCACTGCGATAGTCAAGAGTATCGGCAATGTCGTCACTCTCTCCTGGTGCTGACAAATCCCGCCAGATAGTCAGATCAACTTCAAACCACTGTCCTAACACTTGTTCTTCTGGCAAGTAGCCTGTGTAACCGTAGCAACGAATACCGTTGAGTCGAATGCAATCCATTGAAGCTCTCTAACTTTGTCTTATCCAGTCTATAGCAGAATGGCACTTAGTTAAGCCTCAAACCAAAGCTCAGAGGGAAAAAGGGAATTGCAGGTTGCTCTCTTGCTCTCTGGTTAGCCATCAAGTTTGTTTTTTATAGCTCTCTGATACTTGGACTTTGGACAAAAAAATAAGGTTTGCGTAATATTTACGCAAACCTTATTGTGAGACAATAGCTTCTCCATCTCAGCAATAATCTTTCGCTGAGAAACGGCTCACTCAAAGACTGGAGGAGCAC
>JAAHGL010000315.1 GCA_010692635.1 Symploca sp. SIO2C1
CCAAAGCATCACCAATTACTAACTCAGTTCGAGGATCTTCAAAAGCATTTTGGTGCATCTCTGGCAAATGTTCCCGGCAAGCTTCCACTACCTCACCATCAATGTCAACCATCATAGCCAGTAGTGAAGTTGTTCATCTAGGACTTCATTCTTGAGCCACTGAAGCTGCCACTGGGCAAAGTCGTTGTACTGGATGGGTAACTCTGGCAGGGTGGAAGGCTCGCTAGTAGAGAAGGCTTGATAGAGGGCTGTCAATTCCTGGAACAACAAACCTTCAGACCATTTGTCAAAAGCAATATGGTGCACTGTTATCAGCAACACCCAATCCTCCTCACCCAAGTTCAGCAAAGCTGCTCGTAACAGCAACTCTGCGCTGAGTTTGAAAGGTTGTTTGGCTTCCTGATTGAGGAAAGTAGAGATTTGGGATTCGGGATTGGGAACAGTTGTCGCATCAACAATCGACAAGTTAAAATTCCAATTAAAAGGAATAATTTGGACTAGTTCCCCATCCTCCATCACAAAGGAAGTCCGTAAAGCTTCGTGGCGTCGGAAGATTTCGTTGAAACTTTGCTCAAGTGCAGTAATGTTCAGTTTACCTGATATCCGAAAGGCTACTGATTCGTTATAAAAGGCATTCTTTGCTGCTAACTGTTCGAGGATCCAGAACCTTTCTTGAGCAAAAGAAACTGGCAGATTTCCTGCTCGTGGAACTCGCTCTAAAGGAGGAGCCTGATTTTGTAACCTGATGATTGTTGCAATGGCTGCCAAATCTACTGGAGGTGCTTCTGAATTGCTCTGGGCTTGTGGGGATATTTTGGTAAGAGCATCAGTTTTACTGCTGTCTGCCAATGATTCTGGTGAGGGATTGGGGATTTTAGTTTCTAAATTTCCCATTTTACTTTTGGTTTTTTATTTATTTCATTTGGTAGAGCTGTGCCAAAGGGAAACACCTGAATTCTGCGTTCTTCACATTAACCTTGCTTTACCTCCGTTCTGATATCGGCAAATTCACCATAATTTCGCCGCTATTTTCTTTTTTTTACAAAAATTCACAGGTATTGAAAAAAAAATTCAGTTCTGCGAAAAATTGCTATTTTGGGGTGATGACAAGGTGAGAAATCAGATTCGCACCAACATCACAAATTAGGTTGATGGATGATGAACTTAACTAGTGCCGCTGCGCGGAATTTAGAATTTAGAATTTAGAATTTAGAATGCTTATAGAGTAAGGATTATAACTATCTCAAACTGGTCAGTTACTTTTGCCGCGCTGCACTAGTTGGAGAAATGTAGGCAACTCCAGTACAGATCAGCAGAAAGCTGTTGGTAATGAGTAAGAGTCGGGTAAACCAATGCATGAGGAAATAGAAACACAACTTAGTCAGCTTGTCGCCCAAACTTGTCAGTATCCCCATGGGAGTCTCGAGCGACGTCAATGCTTAACTAAGCTGATTCAAGCCATCATTAAATCTGGCAAGCTCTGGTGGGAAAATACACCTTATTACGAGGAAGCACTACAACAGACATGGTTGTATATGTGCCGGAATATTTGCGAAGCGAATACAGGAGGGCAATATGATCCCACAAGAGGTAGTGTTACCACTTGGCTAGATAGATATCTTAAGCGAAGATTGCAAGATTTTTGGATTGAGGAGCAACAGAATAAAAAGCGCTATATTTCTCTAGGAAAGTATAAAGATGATACGACTAATCCCATAGAAAATGTGCCTGCTCCCCAAAGAATTCCGATTTTGCAGGAAACCAGAAACTGGGCTGAAATAGACTCAGATGGGGAATTACGCCGTACTCATATTAAAAAACGTCCGGATTTGAGTTGCCAGGTGTTGATTCTACGTCGCTTACCACCGAAGACAAGTTGGCAAGAACTTGCAGCTGAATTTAACTGTCCCTATCAAACTCTAGCAAACTTCTATAAACGTCAATGCCGACCCCGCCTGCGAAAATTTGGCGAATCCCAGGGATATCTGTAGTAGGAATTAAGAATTAATTTTCTACATTCTACATTCTACATTCTGCATTCATAAACGACCATGATAGCTAACAAGACCATGAATCAAGAACAATCTTTACCGATGCCTCTTACCCAGAAGGCAATCCAAACTGCTCACCAGTTTGCTGCGGAGCAATCCCATCCCCAAGAGGCAGAGCAAATTTACCTGAACACTCTGGCGATATTAGCAGTGCGTGACTACTTGCAGCTGATGGAGATTGAGACTGAATTGACGCAGAGTGATAGCTGGAACCCAGTTGTGCGGATGTGCGAGGATGCAGCTGATTTGATGGTGGCAGGATTGGGAAAATTGGAATGCCGCCCAGTCAAAGCCTCCCAAACAGCAGTTTCGATTCCACCAGAAGCCTTGGATGAGCGCATCGGTTATGTTGTAGTTGAAATTGATGAGAGGGAAAAACGAGCAACGCTGTTGGGATTTAGCCAAACTGCCGATACAGGTAAGTTAGCCTTGAACCAGTTGCGATCGCTTTATGACTTATTAGCACACCTTGATTATCTTACCCAATCCCGTGTGAATCTAAGTCAGTGGTTTGTGAGTGCTGGTAAAACTTCTGGGCAGGAAGTGAAATCTGTTGTAAACAAACAGCCTGTGATGCCAGCTTCTACTAACAACAGTGATTCTCAGTTGAATTTGAGCCAAAGGTTTGAGAATGCCCTTAACAAAGGTTGGCAAACTCTTGAAGAATTGTTTGCTTCTTTCAATAGCAAAAAAGTGCAATTTCGAGAAGGTTTACCTCTTCAGCAACCAGCAGTGGCTTTCCGGAGGAAAGGGGGTATTAATTTGTTCCCCGATGCGGATGTCATGCGAGCCAAACTGGTAGATTTGGGGATACAACTGGGAAATAAACCGATCACTCTAGTCATGGCTCTGACACAAGAAACTAATGACAAAGTAAGTATCCTTGTTCAAGTACATCCAGCTGTTGGTGAAAGGTATTTACCCTCCCAGCTCAGACTGGCTTTACTTTCTGAATCAGGGAACACTCTCCAGGAAGTCGAATCAAGAGGTTTTGACATTTGGATACAATTGAGACAGTTTAGAGTGCAACCTAGAACTAACTTTAGTATCCAAGTTGCTGTTGAAGATGTCAGCATCACAGAAGCTTTCACTATCTGAATTGTTGACAGAAATTTAACCATGTGTGAGTTAGTTATCTTAAGTCTCGGACCTGGAAATTTCGATGACGGCTTTTCCGCTGTTACTGCAAGGTTGGGGACACCGGGAAATCTCTCGATGCAATTTACTGGTAGTTTACCCCCAGCACCAGAAATTCCCCAACTCTATAGGAACTGGCAGCTACTGTATCAAGCTCTTTGCCAATCTAACCGAGGTTCTCGTTCTATTGAAATTGTTGAAGGTGGTGTGACTAATGTTTCTGAGGGAGTCTTTCAAGATGTCTGTCAAAGTTTAGAATACAGCATTAATTCGTGGCTTGGTTCTGTAGAATTCCGCAATATTGAGTTGCAACTCAGAACACAATTAGAAATATCTCAGTCAGTGCAGGTAGTTATTGAAAGTGATGATGAATATATCTGGCGATTACCCTGGCAGTTGTGGAATTTTTTTCAAGATTACCCTCATGCTGAAGTTTCTTTAAGTACTCCAGAATATCCATCACCGCCTCCACTATTACCTAGAACTGCTCAAGCTGAAGTCAGAATTTTAGCGATTCTCGGTAGTAGTGAAGGCATTAATCTTCAGGAAGATAAGGATTTGCTGCGGCAATTACCTGGGGTGGAAGTGACATTTTTAGTGGAGCCAAAACGACAGGAGTTAAATGATAAACTTTGGGAACAAGGCTGGGATTTTTTGTTTTTCGCAGGACACGGTTGTAGCGAAAATAATGCTACCACTGGAAGGCTTTTCATCAATCAAAATCCTCACCACAATAGCCTAACTATTGAAGAGTTGCGGGAAGCTCTTAGCAGAGCAATTGATCAAGGATTGCAACTGGCGATTTTTAACTCCTGTGATGGTTTGGGATTGGCAAGGCAGTTGGCTGCTGTTGGGATACCTATGCCAACTATGATTGTGATGCGGGAACCTGTAGTAGATCAAGTAGCCCAAAAGTTTCTGAACTATTTTTTGAGAGCTTTTGCCTTTAGAGAGCCTTTCCATTTGGCAGTACGACAAGCACGGGAACAACTCAGAGGTATAGAAGATCAATATCCTGGTGCGAGTTGGTTACCAGTAATTTGCCAGCATCCGGCAGTTATGCCACCGACTTTGTTGTATCATCCCACACCTGTCCTTACCAAACCTGTCTTGAAGAAGCAGAAATGGTTAGTTCTCACAGCAATCTTCTTAGTAGGATGTATCAGTGGCTACTTGTTCGCAGGACCCCAAATAGCGGTTTTTTTCAACAGACTAGGCAATAAAAACCACAGTGAGGGTCAACTATTACTAGCTCAACAATATTACCACTTAGCAACCTTAGCTAATTGGAAATATGCCCAACCTCATTACAATTTTGGTTGGCTTTGTGATGAAAGTTTTGATGACCAAGTATGCGCAATTGAAGCATACCAACGTGCAGCTCTACGTGGAATCTCTGATGCTTGGGCAGAATTAGCTCGTTTACACATTGAAAATAAAAATTTTGAAGCTGCTTTGAAGGCTATCAAGGAATGTTTGGAACGGACTGAATATGATGCAGTAAAAGCCGCCTGCCTCAAAAATAGAGGCTGGATTCGCTGGGAACAAAAGCGCTATGATGAAGCAGAAGAAGATCTTCAAAATGCGATCGCACTAGAACACAATAGTCCTCATTCCCATTGCCTCTTGGCTCAGGTACTCGAAGCAACAGGGCGGCAACAAGAAGCAGTTGTGGCATGGAAAGAGACTATTCAATACTCGGAATATCAAGTTCCTGAACAGGATGCATGTACTGCTATCGCCAAACAACGATTACAAGGAGAAGCAGACTAATGAAACCGAGAGTTGCTCTTTCTATAGGTCTAGGCTTGATATTAGCTAATGTTAGTTCAATAATACCAGTAGGAGTAGCAGCTTCTCCAAGAATCTCTAATGGTCAGATTATCCAGATTAAGGGTAATGTACAACTGAAGCGTTCTCATGGACGTGTCATCCGCCCGCAAGCTGGCACGCGGGTATATCCAAGAGATAAGTTAGTGGCTGCGAATGGAACGCAAGTCCTGGTACAGTGTACTGATTTAAGCACGTTGTTAGTCGAAGGGTATGGCGAAAATCAATTAAATGGCTGTGCCTCTCCCACCCAAGAAGCGCAATGTACTCCTGGGACCTATAAGTGCCCTCATCGTGGTGATTTGATTACCTTAAATAATAGTTCCACTCCTTACATTATCAGTCCCCGTCGAACCAAACTACTTAATAATCAGCCCAGACTACGCTGGAATCCTGTATCAGAAGCAACGAGTTATACAGTGAGCATCAAGGGCGAGGGTGTGGACTGGAAGACACAAGTGAGTGATACCCAAATAGTTTACCCTGGTGAGCAGCCTCTTCAACCAGGAAGTCACTATCTGCTAATTGTCAGAGCTGATACGGGAGCTTCCTCTACAGATGAACCAGTTATACCTGGAGGGTTGGGTTTTAGTTTACTAGAAACAACTCCAGCTCAGCAGGTTCACTCCCAATCCGAAAAAATTGCCCAAAAATCATGGACTGAGCAAGCTAAAACCCTTGCCTTAGCTAATCTTTACCTCAACAATGGGTTAACTTTAGAGGCAGTAGAAATGCTGGAAAATTTGGTCAATAGTGGAGTTGAGACAGCACCGATTTATAATAATATAGGGAAGCTTTATTTGAATTTTTTAGCACTAGTACCCGAAGCTAAAACCTACTATCTCAAGGCTGTTGAGCTAGCAGATTCTAATGATATCGAGGAGCAAACAGCGGCGCAAGATGGATTAGGACAAGTCGAGGCGAAGTTTGGCAATAGGGATGAAGCCATTCGCTTATTGACTCTGGCGCGCGATGGATATGAAACTTTAGGAGATTCCGAACGTGTTAGCCAGTTGGAGAGGCAGTTGAGGAGATTAACCCGCGGGTGAGCGAAAAAAAGGGTGGGGAGCTGGGGGAGCTGGGGGAGCTGAGGGAGCTGAGGGAGAAGAGAGAACTTATAATTTTTGGATACTTAGCTAGGAAATCCCACCCAAAATTTCGTTCACCCTTAACCCGCTAAGGAAAAGAGTAATCTGACCCAAGATCAGTTTGAATTGATTAAGCTAAAGCAGATATCCCCTTGTTCCATTACGTAGGAGCTTGCTTTCCGATAGCCGGTTTCTAAACCTCTGTAGGCTGTATTCGTAAATCCGAATCCTTTTGAGTAAAAGAGTGCTGCTTGTTTCGCATTCC
>JAAHGL010000316.1 GCA_010692635.1 Symploca sp. SIO2C1
TTTCTTTGCCCCAAAAAGTCCAAGGTTTTTGAGCCCATCGATACAATTTCCTTGCACCATCGTAGGGAAACACCCGCTTAAATTCCGAATATGAGCTAAAAGTAAGCAGATTTTTAAGAGCTACTTTAACTTCAATTAATTGCCTCAAAGAGTTGCGCAGCAAGCGATAGTACACTCTTTACTTATTACTTATTACTTATTACTTCAAAACCAGAAAATTACGACTTTTTCAGCAAGCCCTAAGTAGGTTGGGTGGAGCGATAGCGTAACCCAACGCAGTATATTCTGGTGTTGGGTTTCACTTCGTTCCACCCAACCTACAGTTTTAGTAGTGTCACGCTACTAGTCCAGCTGTATTCAAGAGCATCACGGGTATTTAACACTTTTCATTAATGCTGGGAGACTGGTATTTTATATGAAGCCTAATTTTGAAGCAATGAGTAAAGCTGAACTAAAGGCTTACGTCTTGGAACACCGAGATGATCTTGAAGCAATTCGGTTTCTTTTTCGCGTTCCACCAGGAGCAGAAGTAAAACGATATCCCCCTGTTTGCACTGAAGAAGGTGTACCAATTGAAGAAAATATCCGTATTATGGAAGAGGCAATTGAAAAAAGAATTGCTCAACAAAATCATTAATGCGATAGTTCAATTGTTGAAGTGCGATCGCGTGACAAATGACAAACAACAAATGACCAATAACAAATACTAAACTTTTCCCCATTTCTCCAGAGCACGACGCAGGAAACCATCCGGCACAGTTTCCAATGCAAAAGATTTACCTTGGTTGAGCCTTTCTAAAGCTTCAAAGAAAGCTTTAACCCCTGCTGCTGGACCATCGGGATGATCCATAATACCAGTACCAGCATTGAGAATCACATCTTGTCCGTAATCTGCTAGAGCTTGGGGTACGATACCGGGATGAATACCAGCAGAGGGGACAGGGAAAACATTACGCGATCGCAAATTATCTCGAATCTTTGCTTCTTCTGCTGCTTCAAAAGGCAGACTACCATAATGAGCGGGATAAAGTACGGCATCTGCTCCACTATGAGCCATCAGCGTACCCAAAACTACTGAGTAAGCCATACCGTGGTTAGGAGCAGCACAGAGAGCACCGGCAAAGGCAGGATGAACGAAAATTGGTACATTAATCTCTGGGTTAGCTGCTAGAGCATCTAGTACTGAGAAGCCGTAGGTGAGGACATTGAGTAGTAGAGCATTGGCTCCCTCCTTTACTAACAGATGAGCTTTTTCAATTAGTTGATCCGCTGCTCCTGTAAGATTAACTGCATACAGAACAGTACGACCCGTTTGTTGCTTAACTTCATCTAGGACTTGACGGCAAGCTTCTAGGCGTTTGAGGGTAGGTGCTACTTCCAAGTCTCCTAAAATCTCATCATCTTTAATAATATCTAGTCCAGCACTAGCAACCTCTCGTAAAATTGCTCCATGATCTTCTGCCGAGAGTCCCAACGCTGGCTTAAAAATTGCCATAATTAAAGGGCGATCGAATATTCCCAGTTGTTCCCGAATACCCGTAATCCCAAATTGGGGACGCCTACCGTAATCTTCTGGGAGACGCACTGCTATTACTTTAGCTGCTCCTGCCATGGAGTATTTACCAAAAATCATGGTTAGCAGGCTAGAGATATCATTCTCCACATTGGCTTCGGGAAAACTGATAGTAACAGTACTCGAACCATCTGTTTCCATTAGACCTTTGACAACTTTACCAAGATGCGATCGCAAAACCTCTTCACGATGAGCAAAACGAGCATCCCAAGTACCAGCAGTTTGTCCTATAGCAATAATTTTGGCTTGCTGTTCGCCATCAACACCCGGTGGAAAGCGGTAGTCAACTTCAATCGTCATGGGAAAGAATAAGATGCAATTGACTACAGATAACATTTTTACCCGACATTCTGCACCCCCAACGGTGAGGGAGAGTTATTGACTCTTAAGAAACACGCTAATGGTTAATGGCTAATGGTTAATGGCTAATGGCTAATGGCTAATGGTTAATGGCTAATGGCTAATGGCTAATGGTTAATGGCTAATGGCTAATGGTTAATAGTTAATAGCTAATCTCTGAAGAAACACTTCCTTTGGAAGTGAGGGTGTGGGGTATCGATTATGGAACTGGCATCTTGCCAGTGGCTTTCAAAAAACAACACAAGCCAAAGCGATCGCCTTGAAAAGATCCCCCTTGGTAATATGTACAGATGTACATACTATAATTAAGATGACTTACCAATGGAATCGAGACAAGGCAGCGACGAATCTTCGCAAGCATGGTATTGATTTTGCCGATGCAGTATCTGTTTTCTCAGATGATCTGGCAATTACCATTTCCGACGAGCGGTTTGACGAGGAAAGGTTTGTCACAATTGGTCTTGATGCGCTTGGTAGAGTTTTGGTAGTTGTCTATACACTGCGGGGAGATGAGATCCGGCTCATTTCTGCCCGTAAAGCAACTCGGCAGGAACGGCAGCAGTTTGAAGAGGGATAGTCATGGAAACAGAATATGACTTTAGTCAAGGAAAGCGAGGGGCAATTAACCCGATACCATCAGGCAAAACTCGCATTACAATTCGCCTAGATGATGAGGTTTTAGCGTGGTTTCGTGAGCAAGTTCATCTTGCAGGTGGAGGAAACTACCAAACTTTGATTAATGAAGCCTTGCGCCAGCATATTCGAGAAAGCTATAAGCCTCTAGAAGAAATTTTACGCAAAGTTGTTCGTGAAGAACTTGAGCGTATTGATCAATGAAGTGCTTGCTGAGAGCAAACAAAGGCTATTGGGTTCTGCTTTGCTTCACCCAAGCTACAAGATCTGCGATCGCACTTCTCCTAATATTTTCTACATTCCTCAATCTGTCGCAGGGAATTAAAAAGCAGTAAACAAAACCGAGAAAAAGATACCATCTTCGTGTAATGAACTGTCTCTGGCTCTAGTATCCACAGACACCAAGGGAATTCCCCAATCTAAACGTGCAGTAAAACGATCGCTTAGTTGCAATCGTAAACCCAGTCCCACTGATGCCAGAAAATCTGAGTCTGGATCTAGATCAGAACTACCACCATTATTCCAGCCAGTGCCGAAATCGACAAAAGTTGCTCTGGAGTTTAGACTAGTCTAAACTCCAGTTGAGGAGTGCAAAACCCCAAAGTCTGACAGTCCGCAAGAGAAAAAATCAATCAATTCGGTATGCAGGAATCAATTTACTAACATCTCAGCTTCAACCGAAGACTGGGGCATTTTGTCATAGTCTAAACTCCAGAAATTGAGGTGAATAATGCTTTTAGAACTAAGACGATTAACTGTACCACCGGGACAGCGTGTGTTATTGGAAGAAGTTAGTTGGGATGAATTTGAAAGAATTTTGGAGGATTTAGGCGAACATCGCGCCGCACGAGTTGCGTATGATAACGGACTGTTGGAGATTATGACACCGCTGCCAGAACATGAATTTAGCAAAGAAAGCATCAGTGATTTTGTCAAAGCACTCTTAGAAGAACTAGATATTGAGTTTTTACCTTTGGGATCGACAACTTTCAAAAATAAATTGATGCTCAAAGGAATCGAACCTGATAATTGTTTTTATATCAAAAATGAAGCTGCTGTTCGAGGAAAAGCTCGCTTGGATCTAACCATCGATCCACCACCAGATTTAGCTTTGGAAATTGATATCACTTCTCGCACTCATCCAAACATGTACGAAGCCTTAGGTGTTCCCGAACTATGGCGATTTGAGAACGGTGAGTTACAAATCAATATTTTACAGCCGGATGGGAAATATGCCAGACGAGAACGCAGTAGGATTTTTCCTGATTTACCTCTCATGGAGAATTTACCAAAATACGTCCAGAAGAGTAAAAATATCGGTCGAAATAAAACGATGAAACTCTTTCGCCAATGGGTGAGAGACTCGATTGTTAGGAATTAGTAATGGGAGGATCCCATTTTGGCAAATAGAAGGAGGGTATGCCACGGCAAAAGATTGGTCGAAGATCTGATGGATTGGGGTTGAACAGGTTAGAAATGCAGATTGTGGAATACCCCGCTCAATCAAATCCTCCTGGATTAAATTCTGAATGATTTTCTTGCCTTCCTTGACTAGCAAGTAGGTTGGGTGAAGCGAAGCGGAACCCAACAGCAAAAGGTTAGCGTTGGGTTTCGCTTTTGGTTATCTTGGAAAGATGTGAGTCAAAGGTTTGTCAACGCTTCACCCAACCTACAGGACTTAATCGGTGTATTGTAAATCTTAGCAATAGTGCGATCGCAAAATTATCCTGTGGAATAGCTCTCTGGGCTGCTTTCTTCAGGAAAATGTACTCACAATTTTATAAGGCTTGTTTAAGCAAATCTTTTATTCGAGGTGCTCCACAGTGAAGAAAAATCGATTGCCTCTACTGTTGGCTTCCGGGGTAGCTGTCTTATTAATTAGTGGTGGAGTAGCTGCCTACTTTCAAGTACAGCGGCATCTTTTACGAGGAAGAGCCACCATGAGTGCTCAGTTAGTTCCCGAAGATGCCCTAGTAACTGCATCCATCTCTACAGATATTGAAAAATGGCAGAAGTTACAAAAGTACGGTACCCCAGAAACCAAAGCAGCTTTGAAAAAACAGTTAACTCAGCTCAAGGGCAAGCTCCTCAAAGCTAACGGCTACAACTATGAGGAAGATATCCAACCGTGGTTGGGTGAAACGGTGATGATTGCCTATCTAGCATCTGGAGCATTGACGGCGGAGGAAGATACAGAGCAAGAGACACCATTGATCAAACAACCAGACCTCATAGTACTGCCGATTGAAGACCCAGTCCAGGCAAAGCAGCTACTAACTAAAGCTAACTCCAAGAAACAGTTGCTTGAAAGAACCTACAAAGGTATTCAGATTCGAGAAACAAAAAAGAACCAATCCCAGCAATTTTCAGCAGCAGTGCTAGGGCGTTTCTTCGTGGTGACTAAAAATTCCACAATCACAGAGCAGGTGATTGACACCTATACTGGAGAACCCTCAGTGGCTGAAACTCCTGGCTACACAAAAGCACTGAGTCAAATTCAAGCTTCCAAACCCTTCGCTCAGTTGTATCTCAACATGCCTACTTTCTCCGCAACAGCAGCAACTAACTCAGGGCGTTCCCTTTCTCCAGAAAATATAGCAGCGGCAGAACCAAAACAAGGCATTGCGACAACAGTAACTCTAGAATCAAAGGGAATAAATTTTCGCTCAATTTCCTGGCTTAAGCCTGATAGTAATCTTTCCCATCGAGTAGAGAACAGAAACAGCAGTTTAGTCAAGCGTTTACCTGCTGATACACTGCTGATGCTGTCTGGAGGCAACTTGGAACAGTTGTGGCGCAATTACCTCCAGGGAGCAGAGTCAAATCTACTGGCGCCGATTCCCCCAGAAACTTTGACTGAGGGTTTAAAAGGGACTTTAGATTTGGATTGGGAGGAGGATTTACTTCCGTGGATGGGAGGTGAATTTTTGCTGGGGATTATACCAGCATATGATGATGTATTAACCCTTCCTGACAACTCGCAGTTTCCTCAGTTGGGAGCTGGTGTAGTTTTCATGGTACTCTCCAGAAATCGCTTCCGTGCAGAGAAATCCTTCCAAAAGCTAGATGAAGTAATGGCAACTCGCTATCAGTTCCTAGTAGAAGAAACGGAACTAGAAGGTAAACCCATCGTTAATTGGAAATCCCCTCTGGGTGGCATTAGTGCTACCCACGGTTGGTTAGAGAAAGATGTTGCTTTCCTAACCTTCGGTGCTCCTATTACCAGTTCCTTCTTTCCCCAACCGGAAGCCCTACTTACCCAAACGCCCCTATTCAAAGCAGTTGTGCCGACTAAACCCAATCCCAATAATGGTCAGTTTTTCCTTAATTTTGAGGGGACGATCAACAGCAGTAATCTAAATATGCCCGAACTACCGCCCAAGCCGCAAATGCTGGCACAGGCAATTAACGCCATTGGCGTGACAGCTGCCGTTAGTGATGAACGCACAACGCGCTTCGACATCTTGGTTGAGTTCAAAACCGCTGCTACTCCTAGTACTTCTCCCAAGCCTAAGCAATCTGAGTGAAGAGCAGGAGGAGATGAGAAGATGAGGGAGTGTGGGAAGTGTAGGAAGACAAGATAGCTATATCTTCTTGCCAATTAGCAATCAGCAATTAGCAATTCCCAATTCCCGTGCGATCGCTAAGATCATAATAGAAATGACTGGAGTTTAGACTAGTTCCCGGTGCAAAACCCAAAAGTCTTACAGTCGGTAAGATAAAAAATCAATCAATCAATCTAACGATGGTGTCCCAAAAGTGCGTGAGATCGCTAATCCTGCATTCGACGC
>JAAHGL010000317.1 GCA_010692635.1 Symploca sp. SIO2C1
TAACACTTAATTGAATTAATTAATATTTCCCTATTTTCTTTGGTTTATAATTACAAATCACAGCATAAATATTGGTGGTTAATTTTTTTATAGCAAGTAGAGATGCCCCTACCCCAGGATACCTGTAGAACTGTTGGGGCATCTCCTACTCTTTAATTCCATTACCTAATACTTAATACCTAACCACTAATACCTTAAAGATTCCCCAGTCAAACTGAAAGCACGGGTTTGTGTGATTTTGACGTTTACCAGTTGACCTTTCAGTTCCCGAAGATCACCAGTAAAGAAAGTGAGACGATTGCCACGGGTACGTCCCATCACTTGAGTAGTATCTTTGGGATTTTGGTCTTCTACTAATACTTCTTCGATACGTCCTAGGTAACGCTGCGATCGCTCAGCGGCTTTGACTGAAACTAGACGGTTAAGGCGCTGGAGGCGATCGCTTTTTACTTCCTCACTGAGCTGTTCCTCCCACTGAGCTGCGGGAGTACCGGGACGGGGTGAATACGCAGCCGTATTCAATTGGTCAAAACCAATATCTTCCACTAAATTCAGGGTATTTTCAAACTGAGCTTCTGTTTCCCCAGGAAAACCGACAATTGCGTCAGCACTAATCGAAGCATCTGGCATGTATTCCCGAATCTTATCAATGATGCGGCGATATTTTTGGTGGGTGTAACCTCGTGCCATTGCTTTAAGAATATCGTTGTCCCCTGATTGGAAAGGAATATGGAAATGCTCACACACTTTAGGCAACTCATTACAAGCGCGAATCAGGCGTTCAGTAAAGTAGCGAGGGTGACTGGTTGCAAAACGGATGCGCTCAATTCCTGGTACATCGTGTACATAATAAAGTAAATCTGTCAAGGTATGCCGATGCCGCCCCGACTCAGTTACCCCTGGTAAATCTCGCCCATAGGCATCAATATTTTGTCCTAGCAAAGTTATTTCCTGGTAACCCTGTTGCCCTAACCCCTCCATCTCAGCCCGAATTGCTTCTGGAATACGAGACTGTTCCTTACCTCGCACGTTGGGAACAACACAGTAAGTGCAGCGCTCATTACAGCCGTAAATGACATTTACCCAGGCAGAGATCCTACTATCGCGGCGGGGTTTGGTAATATCTTCAACAATATGAATTGGTTCAGTAGCAACTACTTGATTGCCATCAAATACCTGTTCCAACAAATCCCTAAGACGATTAGCATGTTGTGGTCCCATCACCAAATCTAGTTCTGGTACTCGCCTTAGGAGTGTTTCACCCTCTTGTTGAGCAACACATCCGGCAACCACTAGTGTTAAGTCAGATTGTTCATGCTTGCGCTTTGCCTGCCTACCTAGGTAGGAGTATACTTTTTGCTCAGCGTTATCCCTAATTGTGCAGGTGTTGTAGAGGACTAAGTTGGCATTGTTAGGGTCATCTGAGCATTCAAAGCCCATGTTTTCGAGAATGCCAGCCATGCGCTCAGAGTCGGCTTTATTCATCTGGCAGCCGAAAGTAGTGATGTGGTAGCGGCGGGGAGACTTCATTTAGAGGGTATCAACTTAGAGTTTTTTAGTAAGTCCTGACAAAGCGATCAAAGTATTGAAAACTGGTAACTGATGACCTGTTTAGTCAAAAAAAGTTTACTTAGATTATTTTACCTGATCGGGTGAATAATTGCATAAAAACAGCATTTTTTTACTTCATTCAGGGTATAAAAGTTTGCCCGAAGGAGTATTTTTATATAGGGATAAATATATTAAGTTACAAAACTTGTATTCCCCGAATTTGATGTAATGCACCGATTTATCATTAGTTGAATTTAGCAATGTTATTGATTTTGTCCGGATGGCACTTTACTCACTCCGAATAAAGCAAGTAGAAATTCTACTCACGGAGGTCTTATTATGTGCAACTACTTAAGTTCCGGTACAAAGCAATTTTGTTTAATAAATTCTGCTGACAAATTTGTCACTTTATCATATTCTTTACTCAATCCTTTTACCGTTGAGTTGAGGTTCGATGATGACACTCGCGGTAGTGGACGTTAAATAGGGTTTGCCTCATCGAGTCTACTGAGAAAGGGTTTTGAAGTAATGAGTAATGAGTAATGAGTAATGAGTGAATTCCCCCTCGATTAGCTCCCATATTTTTTCCATTGTGCAAGGGTTTTGAGCCCATTCCTTTGATTCCTACCATCCCTTAAAGGAATCGAAGGAATGGGCTGATTTTGTTGAGTGGGAGCATCTCCCTCACAAAAAGCGACATTTCCTCCAACTCCTTCAAGGGGTTGGAGGAAATGTCGCCCCGCCGTGAAAGTCATTAGTAAGCGTGTCATTGGTCAAAGCGTACAAAGGACTAATGACTAATGACTAATGACTAATGACGCGAAATCCCACGTACTTTAGTCGTGGGATGAGCTTAATTTTCACTTCCAGCGAGGGAGATGCTCCCACTACTCGCTTTGCATCATTTGAGGCGTGTCAGTCCATTACAATATCTATTATGTAAAAGTCTATATTGCATCTTCGCCATCTTAGGGAACATTGACTAATGAAGCGACTGATTCACGGCCTGCATCAATTTCAAAGTGATTATTTTAGGACTCACAGGGAACTATTTGAGCTGTTATCTCATGGACAGCATCCAAGAGTCCTCTTTATCACTTGTTCTGACTCCCGGATTGACCCCACTCTGATTACTCAAACTCAGCCAGGGGAAATGTTCATCATTCGCAATGCTGGTAACATTATTCCACCTTATGGTGCAACTAATGGTGGTGAAGGGGCAGCAGTCGAGTATGCAATTCATGCTTTGGCGATTAAGGAAGTCATTGTTTGTGGTCATTCCCACTGTGGAGCGATGAAGGGATTGCTAAAAATTGAAAAACTCCGAGAAGATATGCCAATGGTGTATGAATGGCTCAAGCACGCTGAAGCTACTAGGCGGATAATTAAAGAACACTATCAGAAATATGAGGGTGAAGAACTAATGGATGTAGCAGTTAAGGAAAACGTGCTCACCCAGTTGGAAAATCTACGTACCTACCCAGTCATCCACTCTCGACTAAAAAGCAATGAAATGCGGCTGCATGGTTGGATTTATGAAATTGAAACTGGAGAAGTTGTAGAATATAACCCTCTCCAAGGGGATTTCGTACCACCGCAAAGCCAATTCTCTAGAAGTGAATGGTTAACTCCTGAACAGCAAAATAGAATCTATAAAGGCTCTTATGCCAATAAATAGGGCTTGCTGCATGAGTGTGGGAGCTTAATCCAGGGGTAATTCACTCATTACTCTCGAGCAATACGCTCAAAGTTAATGGCTAATGGCTAATGGCTAATGGCTAATGGCTAATGGCTAATGGCTACGGCTACAATGGTCTAAAAACCTTTATATGATTAGTTTAAGGCTTTCTTTTTTGGCGATTCCATCAATTTTAAATTTTGAATTCGCCGTCAGGCGCTCATTACTCAAAAAAGCTCTCCCACACCTTTTTTCACCTCACCTCTCTTACTATTCCCCATTCATGTCAAAATTGCCCCATCCATGAGCCGCTGGTAACGATACTCTAACTCAGCTTTCATTAGCGGCCAAAGCTCTAAAGTTTTATCCTGAAGTATGATTTTCTCTGCTGCATCTCTTGCCAAATTCAGCACCTCTTGATCTTCTACCAAACTTGCTAGAGCAAAATCTGCCAACCCCGATTGACGTCTACCCAACACTTCCCCAGGCCCTCGGAAACGTAAATCCATCTCCGAGATGAAAAAGCCATCTTGGGACTGTTCTAAAACACCAAGACGCTGCTTTGCAGTATCAGTTTTAGAACTACTAATCAACAAGCAGTAAGATTTGTGGGCACCACGTCCTACACGTCCCCGTAGTTGGTGCAGCTGGGATAAGCCAAAGCGCTCCGCATTTTCAATCAGCATTACTGTAGCATTGGGAACATCGACTCCCACTTCAATCACTGTAGTAGAGACAATAATTTGGGTTTGGTTGTCCCGGAAAGCATTGAGAGCCTCATCTTTATCAGCTGGGTTCATCTTACCGTGGAGTAGTCCCACCTGAAACTCTGGGAAGACTGTTTCCGAGAGTCGCTTATGCTCTTCAACGGCAGAGCGCACATCTAATTTTTCTGACTCTTCAACGAGGGGTAAGACAATATAGACTTGACGCCCTTGAGCGATTTCCCGACGAATCAGTTCATAGGCTTGGGGGCGTTCTTTTGCCCGGAGGGCTGTGGTGTGAATTTCCTGACGCCCAGGAGGTAATTCATCAATTTGGCTCACATCTAAATCCCCATGCAAGGTTAATGCTAAGGTACGGGGGATGGGTGTTGCCGTCATTGTCAGGACATGGGGAGATTTGCCCTTTTGCTGCAAAGTTGCTCGTTGCTTTACTCCAAACCGATGTTGCTCATCAATTACGACTAAACCCAATTGCTGGAAGTTCACCTGCTCCTGAATCAAAGCGTGAGTTCCTACTAGTAGGGGCAGTTCACCAGTTTCTAGCTGGGCGTGTATTTCCCGGCGCTTAGCAACTTTAGTCGAACCTGTCAGCAGTTCTACTGGTAGATGTAGGAGATTAAACCAACTAACTAATTTACGGTAATGCTGCTCCGCTAAAACTTCTGTGGGAGCCATCAGTGCAGCTTGATAGCCGGATTGGATGGCGGCGAGGATTGCAATCACAGCAACCACCGTTTTACCGGAACCGACATCTCCTTGCACCAACCGATTCATAGGCGTCTCGGATTGCAAGTCATTAAGGATATCACTAACAACTCGCTGCTGAGCACCTGTGAGCTCAAAGGGCAGGATTTGATTAAATTGGTCAATCAATTTACCTGTGGGAGATAAGACAGCACTATCTTCCGTTTGGTACTGAGCTTGACGGCGTTGGAGAAACCCTAACTGTAAGTAAAAAAACTCATCAAAGACAAGGCGGCGTCGGGCATGGGCAAGGGTATCACTATCTGGGGGAAAATGAATATGTGCGATCGCATCTCTCACCTTCATTAACCCATATTGTTTTAGCAAAGCTGCTGGCAGCGGCTCTTTCAGTTGAGCAGCAGCTGGCAATGCAGCAATTACCGCTCCTCTCACCAAATCTGCTGGCACTCCCTCTGTCAGGGGGTATACCGGCAAGACTCGACCGATTTTCATCGATTCAATGCTAGCTCCCGGTTGGTCTAAAACTTCCAATTCCGGGTTTTCTAGAGTTACACCATACTTATTCTTCTTTACTAAACCAGATGCTGCAACTACCGCCCCAGAAGAATACCGACTTTTTTGTTGATACTGCCAACCCCGATTGCTATAGCGAGCACCAGCAAAGAAACGATTAAGCTTGATTTGACCAGTAGAGTCTTTGATTATCACCTCTAAAATAGTCAATTTTTTGTTGCGGGGGCTAGTAAAGCAATTACAGCGCTTTACCGTGCCCATAATCGTCACTGTCTCTCCCACAACTAAGTGAGAAATGTTAACCTGATTGGCATAGTCAATATGGTCACGGGGGTAGTAGTAGAGAATATCTCGCACTCTGTACAAGCCGAGACGTTCTAAATAACTACTCTTTCTAACTCCCACCGCTGCTAATTGGGATAAAGGTTGTTCAAGGGTAATTTCACGATGAGTCCATACCTCGTTTTTGGATTGAATTAAGGGTGTAGTGCGAGGGGATTTCACCTGAGGAGGCTTGGAGCGGTTTGGTTTCCCAGCTAAACGACTTTCTATTGCTTGCCGTAGTTCTTGCAGCAAGCGGCGGGTATCAGCGACCAGATGTTGTCTTTGTTGAGGAGTCATTTGAGCATAGCGGGCAAACTCACTAGCAATTGCCACCCAACGGCGCTGCTCACTTGGCGTGAGTAAGTTAGGAGTTTTGCCAAAACTGAGGCAAAGAAACTCGCTAAAACGGTACTGATTACCCATCAAATCAGTAAAGCCCTTTTCAGCTTCTACTGAAAGAGCTTTTTGCAAACGTACCCAATCTGGTAACTCTGTAGTCATTTGTCATTTGTTATTTGTCATTTGTCATTACTCCAAAACGCTTTCTCAATGGACTTATTCTCCCAAGCCCTACTTAGGGTTTGCTGCATAGCAGTGTGGAAGCTATGCGGTGACAGGGCTTTCAATCATTTTTTTGTCAAAATAGTCCAAGGTTTTTGAGCCCATCAATGCAATTTCCACGGCACCTTCGTTGAGATTAACTCAAAACTTGTTACTTTTTACTTGTTACTCACCGTTCGCCCATTTGAAAACGAGTTAGAGAAATTGTCACGAGGGAATGGGGACTCCAGGTTACGGTTAAGTTGCTTGACAAATTTTACAAAATGTGTTTATTGGATTATCTGCGATCGCTTA
>JAAHGL010000318.1 GCA_010692635.1 Symploca sp. SIO2C1
ATTCGGGTTTTGAAGTAATGAGTAATGAGTAATGAGTAATGAGTGATGAGTAATGAGTGAATTACCCCTCGATTAGCTCCCAGATTTGTTCAATTGTGCAAGCTTTTTGAGCCAAAAGGTATAATTTACTTGCACTTATTTCGCTTGCAAAATGCTTGAAAGCTTTGTTTAGCATAGCTTCCACACTTATACAGCAAGCCCTAATTATCCATTATCCATTGTTCATTATCAATTGTTGAACATTTCCTTCTACCTTGCAACCTTCTTTCTTCCCTTCTGCCTTCTGCCGTCTGCCTTCTGCCTTGTTGCCACCAAAGTGTAAGTAATCAACCGGACATGATATCACTCCATAATGGCACTCTTGTTCAAAGAAATCAGTTGCCGAAACGCATTGTTATCCAGCTCCGTCAACCACGATTCATCAGAACCAACGATCGCTCCTGCTAGTTTCTTCTTATCTTCAATCATCTCGTCAATACGCTCTTCTAGGGTGCCGATTGCGACAAATTTGTGGACGAACACATTCTTTTTCTGTCCAATACGAAAGGCGCGATCTGTTGCCTGATTTTCTACCGAGGGATTCCACCAGCGATCGAAATGGAAGACGTGGTTAGCTTTAGTTAGGGTAATCCCGACACCGCCTGCTTTGAGGGACAGCACAAATACCGACGGTTCGGTTTCCGGGTTTTGAAACTCAGTAATCATCGCTTCACGCTTTTTCCGGGATGTGCCCCCGTGGAGGTAGTAGGTGTTGTAGTGACAGGATTGGCGCAGGTATTTTTCCAAGGCAGCACCCAGTTCGGTAAATTGGGTAAACACCAGCAAACTTTCCTCTTCCTCCATCACCTCTTCAACCATTTCCGTCAGGCGAGTGAGTTTGTGCGATCGCGCTGCGGTAAAATCACTGTTATCTTGTAAAAATTGCATGGGATGGTTGCAAACCTGTTTCAATTTTGTCAGGGTGGCGAGAATTAAACCCTTGCGCTGAATGCCTTCTGCTTCTTGCAACTGCTCTTCAACATCTTTCACCACTGCTTCGTAGAGGGATGCTTGCTCTTTAGTAAGGTTGCAAAACAGCTTTTGCTCTACCTTATCAGGCAGATCTTTAATGATGGACTGATCCGTTTTCACTCGCCGTAAAATGAAGGGTTCCACCAGCTTTTTCAGGGTGGCGGATTGGCGAAGATTGTTGTTTTTTTGGATTGGTAGCTCGAAGTTGCGGCGAAACTGTGCTTGGGTTCCTAAGTAACCTGGATTCAAAAAGTTGAAGATCGACCACAAATCCAGTAAGCGGTTTTCAATCGGGGTTCCCGTTAAAGCAAAGCGGTGGGGAGCAGAGAATTTGAGAATGGCTTTGGTTAAGGCTGCCTTCGGATTCTTGATATTTTGGGCTTCGTCTAACACAATGCGATGCCATTGGGTACCGCTGAACAGCTTGGCATCCTTGCGAGCCAGAGCAAAGGAGGTAATGAGGATGTCATGATCACGGCAGGCTTGTTTGAAGGTTTTGGCTTCTTTAGCGCGATCGCTTCCATGATGTACTGTAGCCTTAATCTGGGGGGCAAATTTGTGGAGTTCGTGGAACCAGTTGCCAACAACGGAGGTGGGAGCAATGAGTAGGGTAGGGGGAATTTTTATCCCTGGTTGTTGTTGAGCAAGTTCTCGTTCTTGTAACAAACGGGCAATTACCTGGACAGTTTTGCCCAAACCCATATCATCTGCTAAACAGCCGTTGAGTCCCAGCTGTTCTAAGTATTGTATCCAAGAGACGCCCCGTTTTTGATATTCCCGCAGCTTACCCTGGAAGGCTTTTGGGTTATCTACAGGCTGAAGCTGACTCTTGTCTCCCAGTTTAGTCAGCATATCAGCAAGGGCATCCTCGCGATCGCACTCAACCTCCAGCTCTTCATCTTTATCTCCAGCGGTGAGCTTGAGGAAGTCGAGCAAACTGAGTTCTGGATTCTCTTGCTGATGGGTTTTCCAGAAATTCAGCATTTGCTGCATTTTATCCTGATCCAGCTCCATCCACTGACCACGAAACTTGACTAGGGGTGTTTTAGCATCAACCAGTTGGTTCCACTCCTGCTCAGTAACCCTCTCACCAGCGATAGCTAGTTCATACTGGTATTCCACTAAACTGTCAAAGGAAACATAGCTCTTGGATTTGTTTTCAGCAACTGAAAGGGATTTCCCCTTTACCTTCAGGCGCACCTTGGCTCGTTGCCGTCCTTTCGGTGTCCACCAAGCAGGCACAACCACCTTATAGCCTGCATTTTCCAGCACCCAAGCAGACTCCTTCAGAAATTGGAATGCAGCATCCAGACTCAGAAAAATACCGATGGGCTGATCCGTTTCCAGTCCCTGCCAGAGAGCGGGGTAGATGCGAGCAGCATAACCCAGATTCAACAACAAATTTTGCTCAAACTCTTTCCCCAGTTGGTCTTTTACCTGCTCCTGTTGCAATGGAGGCATCCGCCAGTAGTCGCCCAGAGACACTCTCAGAGACGGGTCATGCTTGGGAGCTACTTGAAACTGGAGCTGCCACGCATCCTCTGGTTTAGGGGGATCTTGGAGGTGAAAATAGAGGTAAAAGGGTTGATCGGTTTGGGTGCGAACAATGCGATTGCGCCACGCCTGCCACTGTGTGTATTGCTCTAGCTTTTCTGTCGAAGTCCAATAAGTGTTGCCATTAGCTTGCTTCAAGCAATCTTCAAGTATTGAATCGGCAATCGTCTTCTCGAATGCCTGAGTAGTGTAGATATGGGTAACAATCTCCGTCAGCAAGCAGTCACAGAAGTGACGAAGCAGTGAAAAGCGATCGTAAAATTCTGGCGTTTCACCGGGTTGTGCAAATCCCCCTGCACAAATCAGCGGCATGTAATCTACATATTGCTCAAGGGTGGTTTGATATTCTTCGCCGATGAATTCCCACCCTGGATAAATCTCAAATTTTCCTAGAGCAGCAGTGGACTTTCGCTTTGATTTCGAGGCTTTAGGCGGTTTCAGCTCCCGATATTTCAGGGCAGGAATATATTGATCTTTGAAAATAATCCGCTTCAGGGCTTGGGTAAAATGAAACCAAAATAATAAGTCTGCCCCTAATTGAATCTCACTCAAATTATGGAGCGCGATGAAATGCAAATCGTTGAGTAGAGGGACTACCGAATTAACCTGAGCTTTGCCATAGGTACTGGTTTTCGTTGATGCTAGGGTGCAGTAACAGTCCACCTGCCAGTACTGAAACTCAAAGGATTCTGGCAATTCTTCTTCTAAATAGCGGGACAATTCCAGGGATGGTAAGGGCTGAGCATCAACCGTGGGTAGCAGGAAATAGCAAGGCTCAATCAAATCTTCGAGTTGGCGATACTCCGGTGGCTTAATCCCAAACTCACTGGCTAGGAGTGCAGCCAAATCCGCTGCAACCAGTTGTCGGGGGTGGCGCTGATTGGGTTTACGAAATCGCTTTGTTTTCGTCGTTTCAACCCAAAGATAAAATGCACCCGATTGAATAAATTCATTCCCAGATTGAGGAATCCATGTGCCGTGAAGAATTTGCATAGCAAGTCACGGAATATAAGGCAAAGAGCAAGACATCAAGCCGCATTGGCTCAAATAAATATTACACAGTTTAACTTGACAGTCGTCTAACAGTGACGCTGGTGGCGAAATATTTCGTAATATATCTTAGCTGCTGAATGCCCCCTAAATCCCCCAATTCTGGGGGACTTTGAGTCCGGGCTCCCCCAGAATTCGGGGCTGGGGGGCTTCAAAAACCTTCGTTTTGTTGCAAATGTTTCCAAATGTTAATTTCGCCAGCAGCATCGCGTAGCGTAACGCACCTTTGACTCTATATGTGGTGTAACGGCGTAAGTCCTGAGCTCAAATTGCTAACAGTATATAAGTACTGTTTTCGCTTACTGAATTGGTGTTATAGCAACCTATTGCAATTTTGTTGCCTTGCTACTAAGGAGAAGGGCATTCATAATCAGGGGCATCCATCACTTGAGGGACACACCTTCCAGAGAACTTCTTGCCCTTGGTTTAGAATGGTTGTGTCCATTCCAGTGGATGAAAAAGTGCCATCGATGAAAAGTGCCCACGCTCTATTTATCAATGGATAATTGATAATTGATAATTGGCACAAAAAATGGTAATTTAGCAACAAAACTTTACCGATAGCCGCCCGCCGCTTGGTTGGCAATGCTGTCATTAGTTGGGAGTTACTCCACCCCAGTTCTCCCAGATGTGTCCCCTGATCCCTTGATTGAGTCTCAGCAAAATAATACCCCATCAAAGGGAGCTGCTAGGCTGGGAAAACGTGAAACAGCTAAGACCAACTTGGAGATTTCCTTAGTGGAAAAATAGGTTACCGAGTTAGGTCTTAGACATTATGCACGACCCTTTAACTTGTCACCATTAGCAATTAGCCATTAGCCATTAACCATTAGCAATTAGCAATTAGCCATTAGCAATTAGCCATTAGCAATTAACCATTAGCAATTAGCAATTAGCCATTAGCAATTAGCCATTAGCTTTCCTTCTTCAAAATACCACTATTTTTGTTTTATTACCACTAAGGTAATATCATCGAACACCTTTTGGTTCCCAATAAAGGCTCGAACATCTTTAATAACCTCCTGTCGAATTTCTTCAGCCGACTTACCTCGGTGCTTTGCTATCACGCTGCATAACTTTTGTAATCCATATTGAGCGTGATTGATATTGGTAGCTTCAGTAATTCCATCTGTATATAATACTACGACATCTTCAGGATTAAGGTGAATCTTTTGTTGATTAATAAACTCCCTAATTTCTTCATCCAACCCTATCGGAAATCCTAAATCAATCGTATCTATGATTTCAACATCACCATTAGATCGCACCACGATCAATTCTTCATGTTGTCCACTCAGGGTCATCACCCCATCATGATAGTCCACAATTGATAAAGTCAAATTTTTATCACAATTCATTCTTTGTAAATTATCATATATAGTTTGATTGAGTAGGTCTAAAAAGTTAATTGGGTTAGTTTCATTTACTTTTTGCAGAGTTCTGACTACGGTTTGAGTCATGAGCATTAAGACACCACTTTCCAATCCATGACCGGTGACATCACCAATACTAATTTTCAGTCGCTCTCCCTGTTTAAGCACATCATAATAGTCACCTCCAACTTCATCAGCAGGTTCCATAGAGCCAGCGATATCTAAACTAGAGATTTCTTCTAGTTCTGTGGCTTTGGGGAGGACCATTTTCTGAATTTTTTTTGCCACATCTAGTTCAGAGCTTAAACGGATATTTTCGGCTTTTAGTTTGTCATTTAAGATGGTAATTTCTTGATTAGCTAACTCTACTTCAGCTGTTCGTTCTTCAACTTTATTTTCTAGGGTTTGATAGAGCTCTGCATTTTCTAGAGAGGTACTGGCTAAAACAGTGGCTAATTGGGAAAATTCATCATTGGTTGATAAAGCAATATTGGCAATAGCTTTTCCGCGTTCGGCATTCTCAATTGCAGAACTGAGTTTCCGCAGGGGATAAACGATGCGATCGCGGAAGAAGGCAATAATATCATAGAGTAAAAAAACAACGAATACTAGGACTAAAGCAACTAGAATTGCTGGAGTTATGAGGGGATATAATGCTTCTTCTATCGGTTGTTCGACAATGGCAAACCAAGGGACAACATTGAGAGGTTGGCCCGATGCAAAAACCCATTGTTGTTCTAGTCCTTGATATAAAGTTAGTTCTCTATCAGCAATACTTTCAGGAGTGCGACCTAATAAGTCATTTAAGGTGAGGGTGCGATTGACTAAATAACTACGGTTGCGATGGCTAATTAGATAACCTTCGCGATCGACAATGTAAGCGTACCCTGATTGACCAACCTTAATATCTAATGTCGTATTCCATAGTTCAGTGAGATCGACTCGCACCATTAATATACTTGTTTGAATGCCCAGTTTGTCGAATAAAGGTGTCACTATATCAATGGTTGATATCTCTTCTTCATAAGAAATTTGACTTAGAGATATTTCTCCAAATTGGAATTCTTTTTTTAGCAACTCGGCATCTTCATATTTGCTGATATTCGGGCGACCAAAAGTATGATATTGATACTTAACATCTCCTTGTTGATTCATAATTAAAATATCAACAATAGAGGGGTTAAGTGATGCTATTTGTAAGATAGAGTATTGAAAATCATCAGTAGCTTGTAGCAAGTTAGATGCAGCTAGAATACTTGCTTTGAGTCGAATAAAATACTCATCAAATGCTCTAACAGCTTCTATATTAGATTCGTAAATTTGTTTTTGTACTGAATA
>JAAHGL010000319.1 GCA_010692635.1 Symploca sp. SIO2C1
CTACCTGATTAACAGGAGAAAGAGCCAGCGACAGGAGCATTCTCTTGCTCCCCCAGCTCCCTCAGCTCCCTCAGCTCCCCCAGCTCCCCCAGCTTCAAGCGCTTTTCACCTTAAGTTGACACGAATGGTTCTGCCTCCTCCCTCCTGCCTTGTTTCTTCAGAGTCCCCTTTCTATATAGCCAGATCTAACTCAGGTTATGATTGGGAGAAGTTCACAAATCCCACTTGCTTAATTCAAATATAAGGAGTGCGCAATGCAGAAACGCAAGGCTCTGATTCTCAAGTCTCCTAGAGAGATGTGCTTCCAAGAAGAGACTCTCGAAGCGTTAGAGCCGAACCAGGTTCTTGTTCGATCTGTCTTGTCAGCTTTCAAGCATGGAACGGAGATGGAGGGTTATCACGGTTCCAGTCCCTTCCTCAAAAGAAGCCTAGACCACAAATTGCGCATTTTCCTAGACAACACCGAAGATGTTTCTAGTATCCTCTACCCAGGCACTCTGGGAAACATGACTGTTGGTACTGTTGAGAAAGTAGGTAGTGAGGTGGATTCCTTGGCAGTCGGAGACACCGTCTTTGGCTGGCTGCCAGTAGCAGACTGGCATGTAAGTTCCGCTGACAAAGTTTATCCCTTGGATGGATTAACACCAGAGCAAGCTTTGTGCATCGACCCTGCAAACTTTGCTATAGGCGGAGTACTGGATGGAGATATTCGCTTCCGCGAGAAAGTTCTAGTTACAGGATTAGGTGCGATCGGTCTTTTGGCTGTTCAGTATTGTAAACTGCATGGGGCAACAGTGTACGCCTCTTCCAGCTTTCCTCAGCGCCGTGAACTTGCCAGTAAGTACGGAGCAGATGTAGTTCTCAACAGGAAGGATTACAAAGATTTGGGATTAGCAGTTAAGGAAATGACTAATGGGGGTGTTGATGCTGTAATCGAATGCTCTGGATACTACATTCAACTCAAGCATGCGATGCGGGCAGTACGTCAATGTGGCAGGGTTGTTTGTGTTGGCTTCTATTCCGGTGGTGCAACTGACTTGAACCTGGGAGAAGAATTTTTCCACAACCGCCTCACTCTACTGGCTTCTTTACCGGATGCTTATTGGAACAATCCGGTTCGGGGTGAAACTCCTCTCTATCCCCGTGAGCTCCATAAGTTGATCATTGAAGATTTTAAAGCAGGACGCCTGAATATTGAAGGATTACTGGGACCAGCTTATCCTTTTGATCAGGCAAAAGAAGCGGTAGAAGCTATCTCGGAAAACCCTGTTGATGTGATTAAGGTTACCATCAAATATTGACAAATTTTTTTCTGTGGAACTGGCATCTTGCCAGTTTAATTATTCCCTTGTTGCTTGCGATCAGCTTCGCTGGTGCTGAAGGCAATCGCAATTATTTTTTGCTATTATTTCTAATAATGGAAAAGTTGTGCGCATATAGACTATTCCTCCCACCTTCAGCCTTTACCACTTATTCCCAATGGGTACTGGTGGATACTCAAGGGATAATTTATCAATCCAATTGTCGAAGATGATGAAACAGGCTAGAAGCCTGTTCCACAAGAGATTGTTCTAGAGAACATAACTCTACTATTAATTTTATTAGTAGAGTTATGTTCTATTATTGATGTGGAACTGGCATCTTGCCAGTACGCACAGGTTCTAATGACCTTTGAGCAAAATGCTCCAACAGCAGACGGTGGATGAAGATATAACCACCACCAACTTTTTGCAGAAAGATGCGATCGCTAGCATAGTCTAGAAAACGGGCATAGTTCCAGGGGATGTAACCATTGCGATAAAGGATGAGGCGCAAGGTGAAATGTTGGATAATCAAATTCAAGGGACTATATTACGCTATGTTACACTGAACACAGATCAACCTCTGTAACTATGCCCAAGTACCTGACTATTACAGAAGCACAACAACAACTACCAGAATTACCGGATAAGTTGGCATTGGAACCAGCTATCATTACTAAAGATGGTCAACCTGTAATCATTGCTCTGAGCTTGCAACAGTTTGAATCTCTATTAGAAACAGTCGAAATTCTCTGTGATCCAGAATTTCTGACTCAGTTGCAAGAAGGTATCCAACAAGCGGAGTTTGGAGAAACTATCACTCTAGAACAATTAAAGGCAGAACTAGGATTTTGATAAGTCAGTAATAATGGAGCCTGTTGAAGAATACCAAGTCATCCTAACCACACAGGCAAGGCAGCTATTTGCTCAAATTAAAGATACCCGCGAACAACAGTTACTTCTCTCACGTATAGAGAAACTCAAGCATGATCCAGACAAACAAGGTAAAGCTTTATCAGCAGATTTGATAGGCTATCGTAGTATTAGAGCTGTAGGTCAACGTTATCGGATTATTTATCGTATTGAGCAAGAGATGGTGCTGGTAATAGTGGTAGGAATAGGAAGGCGTACAGAAGGGAGCAAAAAAGATGTTTACGAAGTTACCAAGCGACTCTTAGCAAACTTAATGCAGGAGTCAGAGAGTGATGAAGAATAGTTACATACTTAATTAAATTGACAAATTCTTCCTCTTCTGTGGAACTCGCATCTTGCCAGTACGCACAGGTTCTAATTCCATAATTCCATTTGAGCAAAATGTTCCAACAGCAGACGGTGGATGAAGATATAACCACCACCAACTTTTTGCAAAAAGATGCGATCGCTAGCATAGTCTAGAAAACGAGCATAGTTCCAGGGGATGCAACCATTGCGATAAAGGATGAGGCGCAAGGTGAAATGTTGGATACAGGCTTGACCACCAACAATAGTTGCAGCAATTAGCCCAATAATAATAGCATTACCTGACCCAATACTCAACACATCACCCCGATAAATCTCTTGCCGCCAATCTTCGGCTGGTGGAATATCATTCCAATCAACCCAAATCTTCAAGTTCGCTTGTATCAGTGCCTCACACAACTGGATGACAAACTCCTTATTCCTACGAGAATAAGAAATAAAAGTATCGTAATCATCCCGTTGTTTTACTGAATTGGACTGAACCATACTTCTACAGTGTGACCCTCCCCTAAGAGGATACCGGGTGAGCGAAAAAAAGGGTGGGGAGATAGGGAGATGGGGAGATGGGGAGATAGGGAAACAAAGGAGAACTAATGATTTGGGTGGATACTTTGCTATAAATCCCACTTCATATTTCGTTCACCCCTGGGGGGCTTGAAAAACCTTCGTCTAATCCTATTTTAGGCGAAGAAGAGAAAGAGGGATAATTGAGAGAGGTCTATTACCTAACACCTATGGCATAGATGTTAGGTATACTCAAAATTAAGACTGTTTCAGCAAACCCTACTTAGGACGCTTAATTGAAGGAAATCGGCTTCCCAGTCTCTGCACTTTCGTATATTGCATCAATTAATTGCATGATCTTGACTGCCTCACTCCCATCTGCCATATGGGGTTCATTCTTGATAATCTTATCGAGAAAGTAGTACATAGAAGTAGGACACAAATCCTGACTCACATCATCGATATTGAGGGTATAAGAAATACCTTGTGACTCATAAAAAGTTTTGGCATTAAAGGTATATCCCTGGTTAATATTCTGTTCAAGAAGACCTTCTTTTTCACCCAGGAGCCTAAATTCAATTAAGTTACTCTCTAATATATTTGCAGCCCAGCTCACCTGAATCATCAAGCTAGCATTATTGGCAAATTTAACAAAAGCTTCAACGGTATCTTCCACATCAAAATCTGAGCCGGATGCCTTGGCAACTTTTTGGCAAATGTAATCATGGGTAGAAGCTGTAACTGATTCTACCTCAGGAAAATCCATCAGCCATAAAACTTTATCAAGACAATGGACACCAATATCGATGAGAACACCTCCCCCAGACATCGCTTTCTTGCCAAACCAGCCACCAAACTGGGAGAATCCGCTAATATTACGCAGCCAATGACAAGAAGCTGAATATATATCTCCAACTAATCCTGCATCTATCCGTTGTTTGAGGGCGACAGATTGCGGAATAAATCGGTAGGAATAATTCACCATTAAACGTTTACCGGTTTCCTCGGATTTACGATGCATGGCAATGGCTTCTTCTGCATTCATCCCAATAGGTTTTTCACACAACACATGTGCCCCATTATCTAACGCCAACATGGTCATATCTTTATGAAAGCGATTAGGAGTTGCGATGCTAACAACATCGAGATTTTCCTTCGCAATCATTTCTTCATAAGATGTGTACCTAGAATCAACACCATATTTATTGCCAACGCGCTCTAATACTTCGGGGCTAATATCGCAAATAGCCTTGATTTTTGCATTAGGATGTGTTAAATATCCATCAATATGATCGCACCCCATTCGCAGCCCAGCGATACCGATTTCTAGTTGGTTATTCATATTAATTTGACTCTCTTCAGTTGAAAGATTAGCAACTATAAACTAGCTTGGCACAATCTTAGGTTGTTTTTGTAAACTGCGCAAGTTGAAGAATGCCACCCAACATTATAGGTATATCAACCCATGATCGTGATAAGCAATAACCTCAATTATCAACAACATTGATGTAATGAAATGCAAAAAATCTGGGAGCTAATCGAGGGCGAATTCAATCATTACTCATTACTCATTACTTTCAAGAAACACGCTCAAAGCTAATGGCTAATAGCTAATGGCTAATAGCTAATGGCAGAGAATTGTTTCTCCCATTCAATTGGGGGCGCGAAGCGCTCCTGGGGAGATCTTGAGAAACTAAAAAATACTGATTTAGGTCTGAAAACCTTGATATGATTACTTTATAACCTTTTTTTCGGCGATTCAATCAATCAATGAATTCTTAATTCTTAATTCTTAATTCTTAATTCAATGACCATCCCCCTACTCATTTACCGCTACTCTAGGTTAAGATGGCTTTGCATTGGAAGATTTTGGAGTTATCAGTTAACAGTGACCGGTGATCCATCAAGGTTGACCCATCTCTCCTCAGGAAAGGAGCTGGAAACCAAAGAATATTTGCTTGTCTTCTCCCCTGCCAGGTCAATTATTTGTCCTTATTACTTCTTAATATTTTTGTGATAACAGAGTGTTTTTGTCTCATCAACTAGAAATCCTCTGTTTTTGAAGGAAAAACTACAACCAACAAATAAAAGAGTTTATGAAGTTATTATGCTTCTGGTTACATTGACAAGGAATTCGGTCAATAATGAAGACAGCTATTTTTTTGCCATGCAGGATTACAAGCTTTGTTTGAGAAAGACTTGAGAGAGATTATCATACCCTGACTCAGACTGCTGAACGGGACTGGTCATTATAGTAAACACAGTAATTTTGCACAACATGAGTGATAAGTTGTAACAAACACCCATCACTAATCCTGAAGAATACCAATTAGATGGGAAGAATACACTCAGATTTAAGAGAGTTTCCAGGGTGACAAACGGTTAAAGTATTTGATTCAGGGTGGGGTGCGATTAATCAAGAGTAGTGCTTGGTAAGACACAACCATTTTGCTAGCTTACCCCCTGCTGAAGACTATTGGGAAACACTATTCGGAAGTGTAAATGCGCGTAAATCCTACATCAGTGGCACAATATAAATCCTACATCGGTGGCACAATATAAACCTCTAGATCTCCCAAAGGATCAGCTGAGTGCATTTGCTCTTGGGGAGATATTGGCTTCTTTGGCCAATTCTCCAATCTCTTCCCAAATCCGGTTAAAAAATCCCTTGATGCTTAAGTTAAGCTCACCGAGTAGGGCTCAGGGAAGCAGAAGATTAAGGGAAAAGGCTGAGACTGTAAAAGGGGGCTATAAAGGCGGATTTGGGTTAAACCTTGTCAGGGCTAGCAATCTCCTTACTGGATGCAGTTTTAAAGCTTATTCTGTGAAAACTCAAGTGAGAGCTTGAGCTTCAGGTAAGCTGTAGCGGCTCCGGTTGAGGAAATATTTACCTTTCCCATTATCGGGGGGAGCATCTACATAAATAAGCAAGCGCAACAATGCCCACAAATAAAAGAACGAGTGTTACAGCGTCAATACCTTATCATGCAGACTACCGAAAAAACTGAACCGAAACTTGTAAAACTCAAAACTTGCCTTACTGAAATCAATGATCTTGAAGCAGCTGCATCACTTTTGTATTGGGATCAAGCGACTTATATGCCCCCTGGTGGTGCAGCTGCTCGCGGACGCCAGCTAGCTACCCTGCAAGAAGTTTCTCATAGCAAATTTACTGCTCCAGCTATTGGCAGGTTACTGGAAGATTTAGCCCCATTAGAAACCAGTTTGCCCTACAAATCTGATGAAGCTAGCT